>JAMOSN010000042.1 GCA_027068455.1 Sulfurimonas sp. | reverse complement strand
GTCGCACTTTACAGTGATACTACTATCTATTTAAGTGAGCATTTTAGAATCGATATTCATGTGGGAGATACGCTTACAGCAGGTGAAACACTTTTAGGATACTACAGTAAATAATATTATTCATTTGGATGTTGTTTTTTAAATAGTAGTTTTTGTGTATCGATATTAAATTCAAAAAACTTTGAATGAAAACCATCTTTTGGAATACGTGAGAGCTGGATAACAGCTCCATTGTTGTTATTAATCTCCATATATAGCAATGCCAAAGCAAATCTTGCCTCATAAAAACTTTTATTTTTCATTTTTGATAGCTCAAGTAATGCTATAGCATTTGCATGATGATTGGCTGCAGTTGATGCTACTGCACCAAGGTAGAGTGTGTAGGCATCATGCACTTTAAGCTCATCAATGAGATGATTGTAAAGTGTATAGGATTCTTCAAAAGCTTTATCATAAAGTGAAGCCAGAGCCAATGCACTTTCCACCTCTTGCGTGTTGCCATTGGTTGTCTCGAGAATATTTTTAAGTTGTTGACGCAAGTAAAAAAGCTGACCAGTAATAAGATTTTCTTGAATATAGAGATAACGGCTCAAGTAGGGACCATAATAAAGATCTTGAAAATGAAAGTTTTTCTTTTTGAGATATTTCATAACTTCTTGAGCATATTTATAGGGTTTGTAATCATAAAAATGGGTATCTATATATAAAAGATTTGGCACAATATCATTAGGTTGTAATACTACAAGTTTTTGTGCAGCTTGCTGTGCATAGTTCATTTTTCTTAATTTCATACTAATTATGATATCTAGCGCCAGATAAAGAGGACGGGGTTTATAGTTTGTATCCAGCCAGTCTATTGCTGAGATATAGTTGTTTTCAGTAATATCAAGTAAAGTACGATAAAGCATCTTCTCTTCTGATTCATCCTCTAATGAGATAGAATCTTTTAAGATAGATTTGAGTTTTTTATATTTTTTGTTTAAAAGCTGACTTGTCATAACAGCATAAACCCCAGAGATGTAGTTTTTTGCATCAAGATGGTATGACTTGATAAAATGTTCATTTGCTTTAAGGATGTTACCCATTTGTGCATAAGTAAGGGCAAGATTGTAATGCAGTATAGAGTGTTTTGGTTGGATTTTAACAAGCTTTTGTAGTTCTTGATTTGCTTCGCGTATTTTAAAAGATAATGCCTTTTTGATGGCTTTTGTTATACCTAAATTAACATCAGAGGATGATGAACTCTTCTTTAGGTACTCTTGAGCTGTTTGTACGTTATCGATATAGATATTTGCATTTCCTTTTCGTATATAACTGATAGTTTGGTTTGCATTAAAAACTTTGTATGGAGAGAAGTAGAAAATTTTTTGGTAAATGAGGCTTCTATTTGTTGTAAGATCATCTCTATATTTTTTTTGTGCTTTTTGAGGGTCAAATAACGAATCTTGTAGTTTTACTTTAATAGGGTAGTATCTGTACACTTTATCTGGATAATTTGTAGTGACATGTTTGATTTGAGCTGATGCTTTGGCTATGTTACCAGATTTAAGATTGATTAGTCCCAAAGCTAGTTGTGTTTGTATTGGTTGAATATTTTTAAGTAAGGCTTCTTCAAGATGATTTCTAGCAAGTGCAAAATCCCCTATACGAGCATAGAGTAAAGCGATACTAAAATGATCATCAGTTTCAAAACTTTTCTCCATAGCATCAATAGCATCATAATTGTTGTTGTAAAGAGCATTTATTTTTGCTTTAAGATGGTTTTGAATAACTGGATATACATTTGATGATGCATTTTTCAAAGCATTAAGTGCTGCAAGGTAATTTTTGTTATAGTAATTTATGAGCGTGTAATAGTATGAGTACAAGGGGGAGTTGATTTCGTAAGGTAAGTAGGCATATGCAAGATCTATATAATACTTAAAACTATCCTTATCATCCAAATGCAGGGCGCATACTGCTGCATTGATAGCACTAACACACCTTTTTTCATCATTGTTAATTGCTTTTTGAAATGTTGCGAGTGCAGTTTTATATTGGTGATCTTTGAGTTGGGCTACACCTAGATTATAAAGTGAGATTGCTTGTGAATATTCGGCAATCTTCTCATAAAGTGTAAGTGCTTGATGTTTGGAACCTGTTTCATAAAGGTAGTTTGCCTTAGCAATCATATTTTCAAGTTTGCTTGGTTCTATAGTAGGTTTTTTTCGTGCATTTTGAAGTTTTTTATCAATAAGATTAATATCTATATCTGGTGCACTCTCCTCTTTGGAAAATTTGATATATAAAATAACAGCTACTGCAATCAAGAGTGTAACAATGATTGCAATACCACCAAAGAGGATAATCTTTCTTTTCTTTTCCTCTTCAAGAAGATCCTCATCAATCTCATGATGATCTTGAGCATCTTCCATGGCATCACTGTCTTGTATAATGATTATATCTTCTTGTTCCTCTGCCATTAAATACCCTAAGTGAATTTAGCTTTATAAAGCAATTTCAGTGCCATATATTTTTAAAAGTTATTATATTATAAAGGTAATGATTTTTTTATCAAATTTAAGAGTTTTATAGTGAAATGGGTGTAAGATAAAAGAAAGGAAAAAATGATGAGACGATATTTGACTTTGTTTTTTTTAGTAGTTACGATTGGATGGAGTCAATCCATTTACAATAAAGTGGGAGGCTACTCTTTTGAGTTACCACAAGGATGGAAATATCAAGAGAATGGATATTCGATATTATTGGGACATGACACGATAGCAGGTCTTATTGTTGTATATAAACATTCTTTTGAAAATATGGCAGTTTTAGAAGAAAATATGAACTTGGGTATAGCTGAAGATGGAGTGTTTTTGAAACTGGTCTCTCCACTGAGTAAAGTACAAAACCATATCCTAAAAGGGGAATATAGTGGCATTTACGGTATGGAAGAAGTGAAAGCTCAAGGGTATGGAGTAGTGTTTCAAAAAGGGGGCGGCGGTGCAATAGTTATAGCGATAACAACGCCACAAAGCTATTCCAAAGAGCTTATTCAAGCTGCTGATACTATAGCTTACTCTCTTAAAGTGAGTCAGACTTCTTTAAAAGATAACAATATTATAAAAGGCAACCTTATGCAAAGGTTTGTAGGGAAATGGACAACAATGACAAAATACAGTGAGTCGAATCTTTATCTATATGCTGATGGAACTTATATATACAATAATGAATCAAGTTATGGAAACAGTGATGTAAGTGCAGGTGCAACATGGGGAATGGCACAAGAGAATCAAAACAGAGGAAGATGGCACATAGAGGGAAGTCTGCAAGAGGGTGTTCTTATCATTACTGAACCAAATGGGGTAATGGAGAGATACCCCTATCATATTCATATAGAAAACGGTGTAGTATATGAAAATGAGTATTATTTTGGGGAGAATTTATATTTTAGAAGGTAAAGTAGATAGAGAAAATCTATCTACTTTAGATTCCCAAATAGGGGTGTAGTACCTTTGGAATATCTATACTTCCATCCTCTTTTTGAAAGTTTTCCATGATTGCTACCATAGTACGACCAACTGCCAAAGAGCTTCCGTTGAGTGTATGAACCAGCGTGTTTTTCTTTCCATCTTTAAAACGGATTTTAGCACGTCTGGCTTGGAAATCTCGCGTGTTACTTACTGAAGATATCTCACGGTAAGTGTTTTGACCAGGGAGCCATACTTCCAAGTCCACAGTTTTTGCAGCACTAAAGCCTAAATCACCTGTACATAGTGTAACAAGGCGGTGAGGAAGCTCAAGTGCAGTAAGCAAATCAGATGCACACGCAACCATCTCATCAAAAATGGCATCACTCTCATCAGGTTTTGCGATGGTGACAAGTTCTACTTTGTGAAACTGGTGTTGGCGAATCATACCACGAGTGTCACGCCCAGCAGCTCCTGCTTCTTCTCTAAAGCATGAAGTGTGTGCTGTCATCTTCTTTGGCAGTTCATCAGCTTTTAAAATCTCATCTTGGTAGAGGTTTGTCAGTGGTACTTCTGCTGTAGGTATAAGGTAGAGCTCTTGACCTTCCATCTTGTAAAGATCATCTTCAAATTTTGGAAGCTGCCCTGTACCCTCTAGTGCTCTGCGGTTTACAATCTCAGGAACACTCACCTCTTCAAATCCACGCTTGGCATTAAAATCAAGCATAAAGTTGATAAGTGCACGCTCTAGTTTTGCACCCATACCAAAACCGACAGAAAAACGGGACGTTGCAAGTTTGACACCACGTTCAAAATCTATCCAACCATTTTGCTCAGCTAGTTCCCAATGCTCTTTTGGTGTAAAGTCAAATGTTGGAGGAGTAAGCACTTTTTTAATCTCTACATTGTCCTCCTCATCCTCTCCATCTGGTACATCATCATCAGGTATGTTAGGAATTGCCATAGCAAGTTTTTCAAGTTCCTCTTGTTTGTGACGTTGAATCTCTAGTGCTTGGGCTATTTTTACTTTGTTGGCGTCAACACGAGCTTTGAGTTCACTTATATCTTTGCCCTCACGCTTATAAACACCAAACTCTTTACTCATGGCATTTTGTGCAGCTTGAAGTGTCTCGAAGGCAGTTTTGGCAACTTTAAGCTCTTCAAATTTCTCTTTAAGTTGTGCAAGGAGTGTTGCATCAACACCTTTGCGTGTGAGTTTTTTACTAATGGTGTCAAAATCTTTTTGAAGTAGTTTTAAATCTATCATTCTTTCCCTTTTATACTAAAATATCTTTTGCTATCTGAAATTGGTTTGCTGTCATTAAATGGATTTTTGGATGAAGCTCTTTGAGATCTTCAAAAAGTTTTTTTGAGAGTTCAAAACCAACTTTGTACTCCTCCTGAACTCCTATTTCACTTGCTTTGCGAAGTTTCTCTATCCAACACGCAGGTACATTGATACCTGGTACATGGGAAGATAAAAACTGAGCAGTACGAAGCTTGGTAATAGGAAAAACTCCCATAATAAGCTCGGCACTTTTATTTTCACTACAACACTCACTGTTTGCCTTTTCTTTTAATTCTAAAAGTTGTTTGGCATTTTCTATATCATATACAGGTTGTGTGATAATCCCTACAGCTCCATGTTTTATCTTTTTTTGCATCTTTTTTTGGAGTGTTTTTGGGTTTTTTGCATAGGAGTTTACAACTGCAAAAGGGTAGATGTGTTTAGGGCGCACAGTAAAAGGTTTTGCTGCATAGTCCATTCCTGAGTTAAAAGCTGAGATAATATCTAAAAGAAGTGTTGAATCTGACTCAAACACCCCTTTTGCCTTTGGCTGATCACTAATGGTTGCAGGGTCTCCTGTGAGAGCTAAAATGGTTCTGATATCAAACTCATTTGCCCCAAGCAGATCAGACTGAAGGGCAATTTTGTTTCTATCACGCATACTCATTGTTGCAATGACAGGTTTTTTAAAATTCTCTTGTAAAAGTTTTGCACCAAAGAGAGCATTGTACTTAAGTTTGGCTAGAGGGTTGTCTGTAGTTGAAAAACCATCTACAAGCTTGTCTAATCCCAAGTCCTGAATTTTTTGTACTGTAGGCTGAAATGTTGCACTGTGACCTGGTGTGGTCTCAAGTGTAATATATGAGCCGTTTTGAAGTTTATCTATAAGTGTATCAAACAAAAAAAGTCCTATTTCGCTATAATTGCGCAATTATATACTAAAGAGAGAAAATTTATGCTAAAACTTGCAGTATTTGACTTTGATTCTACACTCATGGATGGTGAGACTATAGACTTTTTTGCCGAAGAACTTGGCATTGGTGATGAGGTAGCACGTATTACAGAAGAAGCGATGAGTGGAAGACTCGATTTTTTTGAGTCCTTGCAACAGCGTGTTGGTCTTTTAAAAGGGCTTGAGTTTTCGGTTGTTGAAAAAATTTCCCACAACCTTCCATATATGCCAGGAGCCAAAGAGACCATCGCAGAGCTTAAAAACCGTGGTGTGAAAGTGGTGTGCTTTTCTGGAGGATTTAGAACCGCTACATCATATGCCAAAGATATTTTAGGCTATGATGCAGACTTTTCCAATGTGCTGCATCATAAAGATGGCAAACTTACAGGGCTTGTTGGTGGAGATATGATGTTTAACTTCTCCAAGGGTGATATGTTGCAACGTTTGCAGGCAGTTTTGGGTGTAAGTGAAGAGGAAACACTTGTGTGTGGTGATGGTGCAAATGATTTAAGTATGTTTGCACACGCAGGAACACGTGTCGCTTTTTGTGCAAGAGAGATTTTGCAACGTGAAGCAAATATTATTGTAGATACAAAAGATTTAACAAAAATACTGGAGAAAATATAGATGTTAGAACAAACAGTGTGGAGACAATACCACGAAGAGAATAACTTTAGAGAGAAGCTTGCAGAGTTTTGTAAGCTCGATATCCTTGATTTGATAGAGGATGATAAAAAACTCTATGCTATCTTAAAATCAAAGCTAACAAAAAAAGAGTTAAAGCTTTTTGCAATGGATACAGCGGGTATTGATGATGCAAAGATACAACAAGAGTTTGATTATGACAATGAAGCTTTAACAAAAGCGAAGTTTAAACTTTACAAAAAACTTATTCAGGATAAAACACGTCTTGACTTTAGAACATCGAAAACGATGGAAATACGCTTCTGAGGGTGAAGTTCCCTCGTATGGATAAAACTACTTTAAAATAATTTTAAAAGTGACTCTTCGTGAGTCCTTTTTCATCTCTTTTTTGTGTTGCATAATCTTTTCTTTATATGCGACTCCACTCCCTTTTATTATCTGTGTTAACCATTGCTGTGTTGTTTTGTCCTGTTGTGTAAAGATGTAGTTGATAACGCTTAATGCCCGTTGCATGGAGAGCTTTTCATTGTTTAGATATTTTGCGGGCAGTTGCGTGTTACCCCACTGGCTTGATGTGTGTCCATTAATCTCTAAAGTGTTTATGCTACTTTTATGTTGCAAAAGAAAAGGGATAAGCTTGTGAGCAAAGCTTTTTAAAAACTCTTTTTGTTTGGATGTTAAGTGGTATTGTCCTATTTGAAAATAAAGAGTATCGTTGATAAACTCTATGGTGAGGTCTTGATTGATATGAAGTTGTTTGTTCTTTATCTCTTGTTCAAAAAGCTGTAGTAGTTTTTCATAAATAGAAAGCGTATATGTCTTTGTTTTTCTTGATAAGGGATTAGTGGATGTTGCCATTGTTGCATCTTTATTGAGTTTGACAATCCACATATTTGCTTCTTGGGAATTTTTATCTGTATGGATACCAGCAACTGCTACCTGTGAGTTGTTTAGGACAGATAAGGCGTTAAAAATATCATAGTTTTTATCTCCATAACGTTCCTGTTTTAGCATGTTTAAATCGGCATCGAGCAACATTGCCAAAGCATCAGTATTGAAAGTGTCTTTGACATATCCCACAGCGATAAAACTACCATTTGAAAATTCGGCAATATCATTAAGTCCGCTAGGATGGGTGGTAAAAATCTCTTTATCGATAAGAACATTTTTATAAAGGTCAAATTTAATAAGGCGTATATGTTCTTTTCTAGCGTCATTATATTGCACTAATGAGAGAACAAAGTTATTGTCTCGTGTGCGTATGATTTTTGTCGGTACTATTCTTTTTTTGCTTTTATAGTGTTTGAGCCATACTCTGTCTCCATTTTCTGTAATACGCATCAACGATACATCTTTATGTTTGTCATAGGATGTGGTACTAACAATTACGATAGAGCCATCATACGCTTCTACACCATCTATGCCGATATCATCATATTGTGTACCATATTTCTTGCTCCATAACATATGAAGATTTTTATCAAAACGGGTGATAAATATATCGTTGTTACCAAGCCCCGTTGTAAACATATCATCTTGCGTGTTGCGTGAAGTAATCGAAGAACCGATAGCCAAAACACCACCGTCACTGAGTGATATAAGTTTACTCATACGATCAAAGTTTTTTGTTCCGAAATATTTAGATTCAAGAAGATTGCCATATGTATCGAGCTTGGCAACAATTAAAGAGCCATCCATTGTATATCCACCCACAAAGTAACCATTGGTTGCACTTTTTTTGAGAGAAACTGCGGTGTTGAACTTTGTCAGTTTTGCAGTTTTGGAAAAGATGATATGTGTGCTTTGGGAATCAACTTTGATAAGATGCATTTGTGAACCGTACTTTTGGGAGAGCGATTCAAGATAATCAAAAGCATTGTCATAACTGCGGCTGTATGTTGCGTGTTGTTGAAACTCTTTTGAGACACCAACTGCACTGATAGTTCTGTCATAATCTTGTGTGATGTCAAAGAGTACAGCATCAAAGGGTTTGTGAATAATGAGATTAAACTCTTTTGCAAAGAGAGTGATGGTCGATAAAAAGAGGAGTAAAAGTATAGGTTTCATAAAAGTGCTTTTTCAAGCATAGTAGCAAAAAATATTCCTAAATAGAAGAAGAGGTAAAAAGGATGGGTGCAAAAAGCACCCAAAAACCTTATTTTAGGTTTTCAAAAGGGTTAGTAACCACTTTTTTACGAGTAACAACGTATGGTACTAGTGCAGCAGCACGAGCACGTTTGATAACGATGCTGATCATATCTTGGTGACGTTTACAGTTACCTGTTAAACGACGTGGCATAATTTTATATCTCTCTGAAAGTGAGAAACGGATGTTTGCAACATCTTTATAATCCATGAAGTCAACTTTAGCTTCACAATATTTACAATATCTTTTTTTGTATTTTCTTTTTTCTGACATGTTATTACCTTTTTTATCTATTCAAATTTCTAAAATGGAATTTCATCTTCATCTATATCAATCTCAGGAATTGCATTGGCACTTGGCATTTCACGACTTTGTGCTTGCGCCTGATTGTTGTTATAGCTTGGTTGTTGCTGTTGATAACTTGGCTGCTGCTGTTGCTGAGGTTGTTGATAAGACTGAGCCTGACCTTGCATAGGTGCATTGTATCCACCTTGTGGTGCAGAACCCATATTGTCTTGTCCAGCATTACCACCCATAGGTGCATTATATCCGCCACCTTGGTTGTCACCTCGTGAATCAAGCATCTGCATAGTTTCAACTATAACCGAGTGTTTTGATCTTTTTTGTCCATTTTGGTCAACCCATTGTTCAAAGTTCAATCTTCCTTCAACAAGAATCTTACTTCCTTTACGAAGGTATTGGTTGGCAACTTCAGCACTGCGTCCAAAGAAAGTGATGTCAACAAAACATACTTCCTCTTTTTTTTCACCATTGCTAGTAAATTTACGACTTGTAGCTATTGCAGTTTTTGCAATACCCATACCGCCTTGAGAGTATCGAAGTTCGATATCACGTGTTAAGTTTCCAACCAAGATTATTTTATTGAACATAAGTTTTCCTTCTCTAGCTTACGCTATTACTCAGCTGCCGCTTCAGTTGTTTCTTCAGCTTTTGGAGCTTCTTCTGCCGGAGTTTCCTCTTTTACAGGAGCTGCTGCTTTTTTAGCTTTTTCAACAAGTCCGTTCCATGCAGTTACTTCACGGTTTGTAGTGTATTTGATAGTTACAAAACGAAGAAGGTCTTCATTGATACGGAAACGTCTTTCAATTTCAGCAATAGCAGCTGGAGCTACTGAATAGTAGATAACATGGTAATAACCACGTTCACTTTTATCGATTGGGTATGCAAGTTTTCTCATTCCCATTGCGTCTGTAGCTGCGATTTCGCCGCCGTTTGAAGTTATGATTTCTTCAACATTTTTTACTGCTGCTGCAATCTCTTCAGCTGTAAAAGTTGGTTTGATGATTACTAGGTTTTCGTAGTGTCTCATATAGTATGATCTCCTCATGGTATTGCCAATATAGTGGCTTTTGTTTCCCTTTCGGATCTAAATATAGCTTCGTAGGTGAAGTTACAAAGAGAAAGGAACGCGCAATTATATCTAAGGATTGCTTAAAAAAAACAAATTTTTTCTGTTTACGTAATTTTAAAATGAAAACAGTTTCAATCTATGACAAATTGCCATTAAAATTTTTGTTTTATGATTTTTAGGATATAGTTGCAGAAAATTTATAGAATGATACATCATGGCAAAAAGAAAACAAACAACAAAAACACAATCTAAAAAGAACACAAATACTAAAAATACAAAATTTTTACACTATATCATCTGGGCACTTACAGCAATTGCTCTTGCTATCGCATTTTTTCTTGGTGGATATTATCTTGGTTATAACAATGCAAAAGTAAAATTTTCACAACAAGAGAAAGTTGAAAAACAAAAACGTTTGGCATTGCTAAAAAAACTTGAACAAAGTGCCAAAGTTGAAAATAAGTCTGTGAATAAACGTCTAAAAGAGATTTTGAAAAATGATAAAATAACTTATACTTCAGCGTCTCATGAGATAGATGATGCCTCCCTTGCCAATCCGCCAAAAGTAAAAACTACAAAGAAGGTTGTTTATGACAAAAAACCAAAACTTGCCATTATTATTGATGATGTAAGTACAAAAAGACAGGTTCAAGCTATTAAAAGTTTACATATCCCTCTAACGATGTCTTTTTTACCACCAAGTGCAGCACGTCCAAACTCTGCAAAACTTGCGGCAAAAGAGCGCTTTTATATGGTGCATCTTCCAATGGAAGCGATGCATTTTAATAAAGAGGAACCTTATACAATGCGTGTAAGTGACACGCAACATGAAGTACTTCAAAGGGTGAAAAAGATAAAACAGCTTTTCCCTCGTGTGCGTTACATCAATAATCATACAGGAAGTAAGTTTACAGCAGATGAGATAGCGATGAACAGACTTATTTATGCTTTTAGTAAATACAATATTAAATTTGTTGACAGTAGAACAACAGCACAGACAAAAGCTCCAAAAGTGTTGAAAAACTTTGGTCTAAAATATGTACATCGTGATGTATTTTTGGACCATCATTCAGATAAAGCATATATAAAAGAACAGATTAAAAGGGCAATATCTCTGGCAAAGAAACATGGACATGCAATAGCGATAGGACATCCCCATAAAAATACACTTCAAGCACTTTACGAATCAAAACAATTGCTTCAGCAGGTAGATTTGGTACAGGTAGATAAAATATACTAATGATACATCAGATAGATTTTCATATAAAAGAGTTAGAGTGTATGAAAAAATACCCAAAAGAGCTTTCTTATAAGGGTAACACGCAACTCTTAGAAGCTAAAAAAGTAGCAATAGTTGGCAGTCGCAAACCCAATCAGTATGCAAGAAATATGACGAACCTTCTTGCTGCAAAACTCTCTGAAGCTGGTGTTTGTATAGTGAGTGGCGGTGCTATCGGTGTGGATGCCATAGCGCATAAAGCAGCAGGGTTTGCTAACACCATTATGGTAGCAGCAACAGGATTGGACAAACGATACCCTGCTATCAATAAAAATATCATCCAGAAGATAGAACAAGATGGATTGGTGCTGAGTCAATTTGCAGAGGGGACACCTTCCCAAAAGTATAACTTTGTTTTGCGTAATGAGTTGGTTGTTGCTTTGGGTGATGTGTTGATTGTTACCTATGCTGATAAGAACTCAGGAACTTTAAGAAGTATAGAGTATGCCAAGAAAATGGGTAAAACAATCTATGTTCTTCCCCATAGAATAGGGGAGAGTGAAGCGACCAATGAGCTGTTATCCAAAGGGGAAGCACAAGCCATCTATGACATAGAAAAGTTTGTTGGTATATTTGGAGCTATGCAAGAAAAAAAATATGATAACTTTTTGGAGTTTTGTAAAACAAATCCATATTATGATGAAGCTTTAAAAAAATTTCCATCACGTGTATTTGAAGCTGAATTAAGTGGGGAAATTAAAATTATAAACGCAAAAATTTATTTGTGTTAAATTATTTCCCACTTTTCATTTTATCTTGATTAAAACTCAAAGCTTTCTTTTTTAAACTCTACAAAATCAGTTGCAATTTTTGTATTTTGAAGATTGAGTTTTTTAACGGCTTTTGGATTGACGAGATACCATCCAAGAACAACATCTACTCTGTCTCCTTTTTGAAGTGAAAAGTTGTATTTTACACTTCTTTTTTCATTTGCTTTTATCATAGTGTCACGCAGTGTTGTTGAAGCTTTCCATGGCATAGCAGGCTTTCCATCATGACCGATCACTCTTA
>JAMOSN010000041.1 GCA_027068455.1 Sulfurimonas sp. | reverse complement strand
TTCTTAGGTGCTGGTATTTGGGGATTTTTCCACACACTACCACAAGTAAACCTTTATACTCACGGTACACAGTTTACTTCAGCACACGGTCACCTTGCATTCTTCGGTGCGTATGCAACTATCCTTGTAGGTATGATGTATATTGCAGTACAAGGTACAAACGGTATTAAAGTGATGAACCATACAAAAGCTTCTATCTGGGGTGTAAGTATGATTACAAGTGGTGTTGTCGGTATGACAGTAGCACTGACAATTGCTGGATATGTTCAAGTTCTCGTATCTCGTGCTCAAATGGGTGCTACATGGGCAGCATATTTTGATGGTCAAAGCGGTCTGTGGTTTACGCAGGCAATGGATTGGAGACTTATTATGGGTGTTGTAACATTCATAGGTTTCATTTTCCTTGCTAAAGATTTACTTACAACTGGTAAAAGTCCAGTTCACGAAAGATAAGGAGAGAAGATGTTTGAACCATTTACAGATGTTGTGCCTAGCTTTTTTGGTTGGCTCAACCAAGGTCCTTTAACGTTAACAATTTTTCTTCACACAGTGATAGTACTTCCAATGATTTGGATTTACTTCCAAGAGAAAAAGCGTTTAGAAAACGAGAATTAGTGGTATGCCTCCATTGGGGGCGTGCTTCATCTTTATTTTAGTAAGGAGAAATAAAATGAGATTCAATAAATTAGTAATGTCAGTTGCAGCTCTTGCAGTTGTAAGTTCAGGTCTTTTTGCAGGTACATCTAACATGGATGTTGAGAAAGTATTTGAAAAAGAGTGTCAGGGATGTCACGGTCCAAACCATGAAGGTGGTGTTGGTTCTGATTTACGTCCAAAAGTTATTTCAAAGAAAAACGCATATATGCTTGCTGAGACTATTTTAAATGGTCGTGCTGGTACTGCTATGCCTCAGTTTAAAGAGTCATTTACTAAAGCTGATGCAGATAAAATGGTTGATTATCTTCAACATTTTAAGGGTAAGAAAATTGAAGTTCTTACTTTAGAGAATGTAAAAAAAGGTTGGAAAAAACTTAACGACAGAATGAAGTTTTTGAAGAAATATCCACATCCAGCTGATGTAAAAGCAAACACAGATATCTGTTTCGTAACAGAACGTGATGCTGCTCGTGTTGTTTTCATCGATGGTACAAGTGGTAAAATTCTTTCAAAACACCCAGCTGGATTTGCTGTTCACGTAACAGTAACAAATAAACGTCAACCACGTTACGCTTACTCTATCAGCCGTTCAGGTCTAGTAACAATGTTTGACCTAAACACTCCAGGTCAACAAAAAATCGCTGAATGTCAAGTAGGTTCTGAGTCACGTGGTCTAGCAGTTTCACCAGATGGTAAATACCTCATGGCAGGAAACTATGTTCCAGGTGGTGCAGTACTTATGGATGCTATGACACTTGAACCACTTAAAGTGTATCCAACATCAAGTGTTATTGATACTGAAGGTAACATTGGTTCATCTCGTGTAGCTGGTATTTTTGATACTCCGTATGGTCCATATATCGCATTTGCACTGAAAGATGCAGGGCATGTTTACATTGTAGATTACTCTAAACCAGATTTCCCAATCGTTGGTGATATTCCAAACATTGGTAAGATCTTACATGATGGTCTTTTAAATGAAGGTGATGAGTTTGGTCGTTACCTATTTATCGCATCTCAAGGTTCAGATGTAATGGGTGTTGTTGACTTTAAAACTAAATCTTTAGTTGCTAAAGTATATACTGGTCCTGGTTCTAAGCCACACCCAGGTCAAGGTTCATCTTGGTATAACGAAAAATATGGTCAACTTTTTGCAACTGATAGCATGAATGTTGGTAATGTAGTTATCTGGGATAAAAACTGGAATGTTGTGAAAAATGTAAGAACTGCAGGTGGTGGTTTATTTGTTGGTACAAGTGAACATACACCATTTATCTGGGCAGATAACGTTTTAGGTGGTCCAGCAAACTGGAACAAAGTACACTTAATCAACAAACAAACTTTAGAGGTTGATAGAGTCCTTACTGTGGGTACAAAACGTGGTACAATTAAAGATCCAGTAACACATAAAACTCTTTATAGTTGGAAAGTACCAACTGTTAAAGATAAAAATGGTAAAGCTGTAATCCCTAGAATCTTACATGCTGAACCTGCAAATCACGGTCACTGGACTATGATTTCTGAGTGGAATGCTGGTCGTATCGGTATTTACGAAGCTAAAACTGGTAAATTTGTTAAATACATTAAAGGTTTAACAACTCCGACATTTACTTACTCTATTGAGCATCGCCAAACTATTCCTGGTGCTTAAAAACTTTTTTCTCCCTTCTGGGAGAAATCTCTCTTCTTTTTTTAACTTCTACTTTCTTGATACACACCAACTATTTTTTCATAACTACAACTTATAATATAATATTTTTCTAAAGAAACAAATTTTTCCCTGTTTTCTTGGTTTATAAGCGAAAATTCAAGCTAGATTTTGCTACAATATAACTAGTTTTGATTATTAATAGAAAGAAAAATTATGAAAAAAATTGCTATAATATTATTACTTATAACATGTACATCACAAGCTCAAAAGCTTGATGGAAAGAAAGTATTTGAAACATACTGTTGGGGATGCCACCATCAAACAGCGGTCGCTTTTGGTCCACCATTTAGTGAAATAGCATCCAAAAGAACAAAAGCTGAGATTATGGCTTATATTATTTCCCCAAAATCTATGTATAAAAAATTTGGATACAAACGTAGTGTAATGACACAACTAGATCTCAATGATGATGAACTTGATGCCATCTCAGATTATGTCTTAAAACAAAAAGGAAAATAATGTTTAGACTCTCAAACCTCATAGCTTCAGTTGTAGAAGACAAAAAAGAGCGTATTTTAGATGGAAGTATTGCTATTTGGAACTTTACCAATCGATGTAACCTTTCATGTTTGCATTGCTATTCAAAATCAACACTTGATGAAGTTGATACGCTAACAACTAAACAAATTAAAAAAACTATTTTAGAGATGAAAGAAAATGGGGTCAAGTTTATCATCTTCTCAGGTGGAGAACCTTTAACACGCAAGGATCTCTTTGAAATTGCAGAGTTTTGTAAAGAAAACGGCATTATCACCTATCTCTCAAGTAATGGGCTTTATTTTACAAAAAGCAATATTAAAAAAATCACTGATACTTTCAACTATGTTGGGGTAAGCATAGATGGTGATGAAGCGACTCACGACTATTTTCGTGGTCTCAAAGGTGCTTTTAGAGAAACACTCAAAGCTGTACTTTTAGCGAATGAAACAGGATCAAAAGTAGGTATTAGATTCACTATGACAAAAGATACTATCGATTCGTTAGAGTATATCTTTGATTTGGCAGAAAAACACAACATTTCTAAAATCTATGTATCTCATTTGGTGTACTCTGGACGTGGACTAGACAACTTAAAAATGGACCTTACCAAAGAGCAGCGACGTAAAGCGGTTGCATTTATTTTAGACAAAGCATTTGAGTACTATGAGAGCGGTCGTGATATAGAGATAGTCACAGGGAACATGGAGATGGATGCTATTTTACTTCTTGAGAAATTTGGACAAAAATATCCAGAACTTAAAGAAAAAATGCGTGATAGACTTGTAAAGTGGGGTGGTAACTCTGCAGGACGCAAACTTTTAAATATCAACTCAGAAGGGGAAGTAAGACCCGATCCGTTTTTTCCAAAAGTTGTTGGCAATATTATCCATCAAGATTTTGGTGATATCTGGCAAAGTGGAGAGCTTCTTGAGGCATTGCGTGTTCATCCAAGAAAACAGATTTCAGGTATTTGCAGCGAATGTAAACAGATAGATATATGTAATGGAGGCAGTCGTGCTCGTGCTTATGCCATCAGTGGCGATCTTTGGGCAGAAGATCCATCATGTTATTTAACACAAGAAGAAAGAGAGAATAAACTATGATAAAAAAACTACTTTTAGGTGCTAGTGTAGCAATCTTCCTCTATACACCACTGAGTGCAAAAGAGAAAATATTTGTTGTTGAACGCGAAAGCAGTTCTTTAGCTGTTTTAGAGCATGATCTTCCAAAATCGCATATGAAAGATATGCACAATATGAATCATGGTGTTGTCAAATTTTATGAAAATGACGGTTATCTTATTTCACGTGATGGTTATATCGTAAAGTTCGATCCTAGAACTCAAAAAGTTTTAAAAGAGTACAAAACAAGTAAAAGTGCCATAGGTTTTGTCATAGACAAACACTATGTGGCAGTTGCTAATTATGATGACAAAAGTGTGGATATTTTAGACAGAGATCTCAATCCCATAAAAAAATTTGTTACAGGATCAAAAAATGTAGGCATTAAAACCTATAAAAACTATCTTATCTTTGCACAGATGGATAATGATAAGATCACTGTTTTACGGGATAAGAACAATGGTGAAAAAATTCCAGACTTTGAAATCTATAAAGAGTTTGACAATGTAGGTGTTATGCCTTTTGATGCTATGATAAAAGACAACAACTACATCGTTGGTTTTTTTCAAAGCCCATTCTTTGGAGTTGTTAATCTCAATACTATGAAGTATAAAAAGATCAATATTCTTCTAGGTAACAGACAACCTGTTTTAAAAGTACCACATTTTGGTTTCTGGTCTATTGGTGGTGGATATGTTTTCATACCAGCGGTAGGTGATAATGAAGTGTTAGTTTATACACCAGATTTTAAGTTTGTAAAGAACATCAAAACAGAGGGGCTTCCAGTATTTACATCACTCTCCCCTGACAAGCGATACTTGGCAGTGACCTTTAGTGGGAAAAAATTTCCTGTTATCCAGATTATTGATACCAAAACACTTAAAATAATTAAAAGATTTGAATTTGATGGTAAAGTACTTCATGTACGCTGGTCAAGTGAAGAACCAAAGCTTTACGTTTCAGTTAACGATTCAAACAAAGTTGCAGTTATTAACACAAAAGGATGGTGGTTACAAAAAGAGATTTTTACTATTAAAAAACCATCAGGTATTTTCATTTACAAGGAGACAAAATAATGGGTAATGTATATTTAACAGGAGCAGGTCCTGGAGATGTAGAGCTTTTAACACTCAAAGCTCACAGAGTTATTACAGAAGCAGACGTTATCATTTACGACCGTTTGGCAAACCCTGAAATTTTAGAGATGGCAAAAAATGGGTGTGAATTTGTTTATGTAGGCAAAGAGGATGGACGCCATACGCTCCCTCAAGATGAGATTAATGAGGTAATCTACCAAAATGCACTTAAATATGAAAATGTTGTACGTCTTAAAGGTGGAGACCCGTTTGTTTTTGGACGTGGTGGTGAAGAGGGAGCATACCTTAAAGAACGAGGTGTCAGTTTTGAGATTATCCCAGGGATCACATCTGCCATCAGTGTGCCAGCTTATGCAGGCATACCTGTGACACATCGGGGAGTGGCGGTGAGTTTTCGTGTTGTGACAGGACACGAATCACCAAAGAAAAAAGAGTCACAAATACCTTGGGAGAACTTTAAAACCAATGATACCATCATCTTTTTAATGGGGCTTCATAATCTTCAAAAGATATCTTCTAAATTGATTGAGATTGGAAAACCGACAGATTATCCGTGTGCGGTTATTTCCAAAGGAACAACAAAAGAGCAACAAGTTGTTGTTGGTACTTTAGAGGATATCACTCAAAAAGCAAAAGACCTCCCAACCCCTGCACTGATAGTTGTTGGAGAGGTTGTAAAACTAAGAGAACAACTTGAATGGTTTGCTAATAGCTAGAGAGGTTATAGTCTCTCCATAAAATTTGTGCTTCACCATAACCATTATCTATCGCTTTCTTTGCGTAGGTTTTGGCGGTGGTAAAATCTCCTTTTTCCACATATATCTCAGCTAAGAGATAATTAGCTTCCATATCACCATTTTTGACATTTTTTTCAAGCCACTCAATAGCCTTGTCAAAGTCTAGAAGTTGCATATAGATACGTCCAACATTAACAACTGCTTTTTGGTAACCTGCTTTTGCGGACTTTTCTAAAAGTTGTGCTGATTTTGTCACATTTTGCTCCACTCCATCACCCATATAATACATTAATGCCAAATTATACTGTGCTTCAGAACTTCCCTCATCTGCTGCTTTATTTAACAATGTAAATGCTTTATTTTTATCTTGTTTTACACCTTGACCAAGAAGATATTTCATCCCTTCATCAAAAGTTTTGAGTGTATCGTTTCCATACAAAAGAGTTCCAAGAACCACCAAAACAACAAATATTTTTTTCATAATCCCTCCTTACACATAATATAATAATATTGAAAGTGTCAATGCAAACAAGAAAGTCACTCCAACCATAACAGCTCTTTTTTGCGACTCTTGTATATGGTATTTTTTTTCTAAAAACTCACTAGCCTTTATCCCTGGATAAATACTAAATAAAAACATTGGAAAGGTCATTACCAAAATGATAACAATATCGTGTGAAGTCATAAAATTCCTATAAATTCAAATTATCTTTATGATAATTATTATATCATATAAACTATTTTAACAAGCATTTCGGAAGGGGAAATAATGAAAAAAATACTAATCTCAACAATGACTGTTGTACTTGGTAGCACACTATTTTTTAGTGGCTGTGCTACACACACAACTGGTGTATCGGAAGATGCAAAAACAGCGGGTTATACCCACTTACAAAAACATATGCCGCTCAAAGAGGTCCACAAAATCATCAAAGAAGCTGGAGAGAGAGATGGATGGAGAATGACAGAGTTTAAAGAAAATGCAATCATTGCAGAAAAAACGGATGATGGAGACACTACAGCAGTAACTGTCAATTTTTCCAACACCTATTTTAATATCATTCCACCAAACAGTGATCTACAAGATGCTATAGAGGATGCTATAGAAGATAGCACTAAAGAGTAATAATATTTACATTCTTTTGATACACTCTTTGTAAAAAGAGGGTATTAATGGATTTTTTTAAATATATTCACGCAGTTGGAACTGGTCCTAAAGGGAATCGTGATTTAAGTTTTGATGAAGCAAAAGATATGATGTATCAGATTTTAAATCAAAGTGTTCCCTCAGAACAGACTGCTGCTTTTTTACTTGGCTGGAGACTCAAACCTGAAACTGTTGAAGAGTTTCGCGGTGCTATTGAAGCGTGTGATACTTACATTACACCACAAAAAATCCCTTATTCCATCGAATTAGGCTACCCATTTGATGGCAAAGTAAAAAACCCTTATATCTTTCCGCTCGTAGCAAAAGAGCTACAAAAAACAGATCTCAACATCGTTATTATCGGAGATGAAAGACAGCCCGCAAAAGGTGGTATCACAACAAAAGAGGTATGTACACATATTGATTTAAGTGACAATACATACTATTTTGATCGTGCCGATTTTTTTCCACAAATGCATAATCTAACAGAGATTCGTAATAAATTAGGGCTAAGAAGTGCTTTTAACACCATAGAAAAACTCCCTCGCATAGCACAAAGTGAATTTGCCATCACAGGAGTATTTCATAAACCTTATGTCAAAAAATATGTAGAGATCTTTAGTGACAGATACAAGCGATTTGCACTTATTCAAGGCAATGAAGGAACACCTGAACTCTTTTCAAAAGGGAGACTTTGGATTGCTGAGGGTGATCATGTTGATGAGTATATTATCAATCCTGAATATTATGGTATCGATTATAAAAAATCATGGGAGAAAATCAGTTTTGAAGAATCTCTTGAACAACTCCAAAATCCAAGTGATGCTTACTTAAAACTTGCACGTCTTAATGCTGCTGTCTATCTTTTTGTAACGCAAAAGTACAACTCGATTGATGAGGCTTTTGAAGCACTCAACTAACTACTACTTTAAACACTTCAGTAATTTTGAGACTTCTATCTCCCCTTGGAGTGTGTCACATACAAAAAGTTCTTCATTATTTAGAAAAAAAACAGCAGGATATACTTCAGAGTAAAGCATCTCTATAGGGTAGGTCTCTTTTTGGTCTTGCACCACAACAACAAAATAGCCTCTCTCATGCAAGTGTGCATTCACTTCACTGTTTTGCATGAGTTTAAGAAGCTCTTTATTACACTCACTACAACCCTTTTGCGTTATAAACACCACTAAAATCTTCTTTGTTTTTAAAGCTTTTTGATGTGCACTCTCATAAGAACTCTCAATCTGCAATGCAAATAAAACCACTCCCAACATACAAAACAGCAACACTTTACTCAGCATACTCTTTCTCCACCTCAACAAGTGTTACAACAGGAGGATCAGGCAGTTGAGGATAGGTAACTTTGACAATATCTGTTACCCATTGAGGATAGATTCTAAACTGCAATCTTACACGAACACGCAACGGATACAAGCTTTTAGGAGGCAGTTTAAAACTATGTTGCACCCTTTTACCAGCAGGAATGGTTGAGTCTTCTAAAAGAGTTTCATAACGCCAGAAAAAGAGTCCAACTTCTTTGCCATCTTTATCTCCAAACACTTTTTTAAACATAACACTTCCCTGCTCTACATTACCACTTTCATCTAACTTCCCACTGCTAAAAACTATATCACCATTCTTATCTAACACAGTTATTTCTAACCATAGCTCTCTAAAATCAGCTACTCCAGTTGGAAGATTATGCCCTGCTGCTACATTGGTGATACCAACACGCAACTCATTGTTTTGTAGGGTTACATCAAGTTTAGCAGCCTGTCGTAAAAGTTGTAGAGATTGATCTTCATTTATTTTACTTTTAAGTCCATTCAAAAAGTGGTTGCCACCCGTAAAATAGTGGGTCTTGATATCTTGTTTTTGTACTCCACCTGTTGTAACACGTCCAGATTTTTGCACAAATTCTCCATCTTTGAGAGTTTTCATATGACAATCTATACATGTTTTGTGTTTTTGTGGCTCTTTTGGGTTGTTAAAAGGGGAATTTTTCCATTGTTCATAGGTTGACACCACAACTTTAGCGTTATGAGGTAAAAACTCATTATGACACGCAGCACAATACTCACTCTTTTTATACAAAGGATCCATATACTCCTCTTTATGTTGTGTCGGTTTGGCATTGATAAGCTTGTTGCTTATCCACCGTTTAACACCCTGTGTGCTCTCTTCGTACAAATATTTTTTCCGCAAGGAGAGTGCCAAATGGTAAGAACTGTTTCCTTTTGTATCTGTTTGTACTATACGGTGACACGCAACGCAGGAGACTCCTTGTTCTACCCTGTTTGGATGTTGTTTGTAACTTTGAACAAGATTTGCAGAGTCTTTGACAAAAAGTGGGTCTGGCATCGTATTGTCATCCATAAAATGTGTTGTTCTTTTTTGTTTCGTTGTTACAGCACTTGGATTATGACATCCCATACACCACTGTCGAAACTCTACACCCCTATCCATACCTGCCAAGTTCTCAAGTACCATATAGTAAGGGTTTGAATCAGCCAAATGGCGATGGTTTGAGTTTGCCCACTGCTGAAATATCAAAGGGTGGCATTCTTTACAACTCACAGAGTGTGTCCAATCCTCTCTGTGGTATCTTGAGAGATTATTCTCCAAAGTGATATTTGTCAAAGGTTCTTTGGTATCACTGTAAGCCAAAATCGGCATCAATATACCAACAAGCATCATACTGTGTATAAAAGTACGAGAAAACAAAACCCCTTTAATATGCCAAAGAAATACCACGATAAAGAAATATGTTGTGTATAAATGGATATAAAAAGCACCCTCTCCTATGATATCTCCACCTCTGCGACCAACCAATGCCAAATAAATACCGCTGCTTATCAATAAAACAAAAGCAAGACCAAACAACATACCACTCAAGCTTCTATGTTTTCGCATATACATACTCTCTTTTATATGTTTGAACAAAAACGGTATTACAAATAAAATACTCACAAGAAAAGAGAGAAAAATATGTAAAAACTCAACCACCCTCCAAAGAGACCATGGCAAAGCTACCATATCAATAAGTACAAGACCAGTAACAACCATAAGAAAAATATCCAAATATATATATGTGATTTTCATCGTAACTCCTCATACTCCACAACTTCCCCCTCCAAAGACTCAAAAAAAGCAACAATCTCATCTATCTGCGTTTCACTTAGCTCAACTGAGAGCTGATATTTTCCCATAATGTAAATAGCTTCCCGCAAATCAAAAACTGCACCATTGTGAAAATAGGGAGAAGTCTTTGTCACATTTCGAAGAATGGGAACTCGAAAGAGCTGTTTTTGCTCTTTTCCTAAAAATCCCCCTTTATTTTTAAAAGGGTAACGCCGGTATTCTTGAAAATTAAAATCAAAACTAGCAACATCACGTCCAATATTTTCCTTACTGAAACTTCCAGTTACATTGATAATATAGTTATAGTTGCGTGTTGGAAACTTCTGTATTGTTTGTCCCCCAACTGTAATGCCTGTATGACACCCTTTGCATCCAAGCTCTATAAAGTTTCTAAACCCTCTTTTTGCCTCTTGGCTCATAGCATCATTATCACCCTCTAAAAATCTGTCATAGGCACTGCGTGTTACAAGTGTTTTTATGTAACTATCAAGTGCTTTTAGCACATTTTCAAAGGTGAGACCATTTTCAAAAACTTCTTGAAACCTATGTCGATACTCTTGTTGATTCTGTAGTCTCAACAGCACTTCATCTTGAGTCATCCCCATAATCTCAGAATCTGTAATCATCTCCTTGATACTCTCCAATGAAGATCGAAGTGAGCCATCCCACATCTGGTACTTTGCCAAAGAAGCATTAAGGATAGTCAATGTATTGAGATGATGCTTTATAATCTCCCCTTTGTAGCCTATAGCACTTGAGAGCCTGTCACTTCCACTTTGATCTTTTATATGACACACCATACAATCGGTCTTGTTTTGATGATGCATTAAGTCATCTAAAAACTGTTGCGTGTTATGGGGATCTTTTCCCAACATATGACAAGTTGCACAACTGAGTTGCTTATTGGAAGAAAGAAGTGTATCAAAATAGAGTTGTTTCCCTAAGGCTATTTTTTTGGGAGTTAGAGAGTTGTTTGTATCTTTATAAAGTTTTGCCAAAGAGGTGAAATCTTTTGGAATAGGTTTCATACCACGACCCAGCGCCATCTCTCGTAGTTGCGTGTCGCTGTAGATGTTTTTTTCTCTATGGGGCATTATATAAGGTAAAATATTGATCCATACAACAATAATAACCAAGGCAAGTAGAGTCAAACGCAACATACAAACTCCTTCTTTAAAAATAGAGTATGTTTAGTTTACGGCAAATACAAATGAAATGCAACAATTTTTTAGCACAAAAAGAATTTTCTTTTAGCACTAGCGGGATTTTTTTAAAAGCTCCTTGGGATAAACCCCGTAATGTTGAAAAAAAAGTTTTGAGAAATGTCCCTGATGCTTATACCCAACCGCCTTGGTAATTTCACCAATATTGAGGTTCTCTTCTTTTAAAAGAAGATTTGCGTGTTCAAGACGTAATTTTTGGATGTAGCTGTATATGGTTGTTTTATACCTTTTTTTAAAAACAGCTTTGAGTTTTGTAGTGTTGGTTGCACATAAATGTGCCAATACTTCGATGGTTGGAGGGTTTACAAAGCTTTTGAGTAAAATCTCTTTTGCAGATTTGGAGATACATATCTCATCATCATCAAGTAAAGTATCTTCTATCTCAAGCAACTGAAGTCTGTGAATAAGAAAAGACAAAATATGTTGTTCACAAATGATTCCGTTCATATATGCACTCTTTTGCGTTTGCAAAATCTTCTCGATAATATACAAACTCATAGCATCAATTTTCTCAACATCTATAAGCTCACACGAGATATCAGTTTGCAATAAAGCATATAAATGATTTATCACCTCATTTTTTTGATCACTTAAATAGCGTTTGAGAATAAAATCAGCCACACATAAAACAAAAACATTTACCTTTTTATCATCTTGTGTTGTAAGTTCAATATCTTGTTTGGATGAAAGAAGCATTGAGATAGAGTTCTCCCCTAACACGCAATGCTTTTGGACACTTTTATCAAAAACACCGATACTACCCTCTTTCACAACAGCTATCACCATCATTCTATCAAGGTTTTTCATAGAAAATGTTTGTGCCTCAGAGAGTTGGACATCTAAAAACACAACCCCATTAG
>JAMOSN010000040.1 GCA_027068455.1 Sulfurimonas sp. | reverse complement strand
AATGGTAGAGAAACTCAGCATCGCAACCACCTCAGCAATCACATCCTGCTTAAAACGTTTTGAGCCAAAATGAACACTTCCATTGAGCATAGAAGCGATCACCACATTTAACTCCCGCTCTTCACGAAAAATCTTTATATAGGGTTTTTGGAGTTTTGCTGTGATATTCCAGTCAATATGACGAATATCATCACCTGGCATATACTCACGAAGCTCAATAAAATCATACCCCTCCCCTTGAAAGATGGAAGGGTTATTGCCAACCATTTCGGAAAAAACCTGACGGCGAGCCCGAACCAGTATCTTTTGTAGTTTACTCAAGATATTTCCCTTTACGGTATAGGTACTATCTCAAGCACTTTTTGAATGATCTCATCGGTTGTTATACCCTCAGCTTCTGCTTCGTAAGTAAGAACAATACGGTGACGCATTAACTCTTTGATGATATAGGCAACATCTACAGGTGTTACAAAATCTTTACCACGCATAAATGCCATCGCTTTGACCGCTTTGAACATATCGATACTTACACGTGGAGATGCACCAAACTGGATATAGTCTTTTATCTCTTCAAGACCATACTCCTGCGGATGGCGTGTTGCATTGACAAGCTCTATCATATACTCCTCTACTTCAGCATCAACGTGTATCTCTTTGACAGCACTTTTCAACTCTTCAAGTTCTGCTTTTGAAAGTACCGCTTCAATCGTTTCAAACTTACCGCTAGAGATACGTCGTGCAATCTCAAGCTCCTCTTGTTTTGTGTTGTAACCTACTATAAGTTTAAGCATAAAACGATCAAGCTGTGCTTCAGGTAACTGGTAAACACCCTCTTGTTCTACTGGATTTTGTGTTGCCATTACAAAAAACGGCAACTCAAGCTTAAATGTTGTATCACCAATGGTGACTTGTTTCTCCTGCATCACTTCTAAAAGTGCAGACTGTACTTTTGCAGGAGCACGGTTAATCTCATCAGCGAGTAAAAGGTTTGTAAAAATAGGACCTTTTTTAATTTTAAATTGATTGTTTTGTGGGTCATAAATCTCTGCACCCAAAATATCTGAAGGTAATAAATCTGGAGTAAACTGAGCACGTTTAAAGTCTAACCCCAAAGCTTTTGAGAGTGCATTTACCGTGGTTGTTTTTGCAAGTCCAGGAACACCCTCTATAAGGATATGTCCCTCGCACAAAAGAGCAATAAGAAGAGAATCTATCATCTTCTCCTGCCCAACAACTACTTTTGCAACCTCATTTTTAACATTTTGAATTTTTTGAATCATCTTCTATTTACCTCAGTTTCTTGATATACTGAAAGTATATTCCTTTGAGGTAAATAGTTACTAAATATCTAAATTGAGGATTTTTCCTATCCCTTGTTCCTCCACGAGTTGATTGAGCTTTTTAGCAACATTTTGTTTTGCTATTTTATACCCTTGAGAAGATTGCCCCGTTATATTAAGAGTATTGGCTGATACGATTTTATTTTTATAATCTTTTGTAACAAAATCTACAGTACTTTGTGCAAGAGCTATCCCATAGGCATCAGCATACTCAACTTTCATCTCTATATATACAGTAAAATGATTTTCATCCATTCTTTTTGCAATAGTAAAATGTTTTTTTGTCAACCCTTTGGATATAACAGAAGCTAAAGCCTTTGCCTTGCGTGTTGGCTTGATACTAAAACTTATTTTAGCTAGTTGTGTTTCATACCTCTTTTTGAGTTGTGCATATTGAGCCAAAAAGTCAGAAGAATCAAAACTACTATTGAGTGAGCTCATCACCATCAATGTATTTTGCAAATGACTCAAAGAGTGTAAAGAGTCTCTGTAAAACGCCAGTTTTTCCAAAGCGTTGTATTTTGAAAGATCTTTTGAATTAATAGCTTCAAAACGGTGTTTTATATCACTATAGAGATTTTGAAAAAGTTTATTTTTATCACTACGTACCAAAACACCATAACGCTTAAACCCCAGTTTTTTAAAGTTTAGCAACTCATAATTACTAATACGAATCTCTTGTACTTTTGCATTAACTTCATTTTTATATGTAGCATTTTTCGTACTCTCAAATCCCTCTTTAACAACTGTTTTGGCATTGTATTCAGAAGAGATAGATACACCCAACGTTGCTACCATATCACTTAAAGCATTAGCAAGTGCCTCTTTTTTATCTTTTCCTTCACCAACAGCATAAAGGTACTCTTTATTACTTTGAGGAGGATTTATATACCAAGATGGTAAAGGTTCTTTTTCTATCTCTACTCTTTTTGCACCGCCACATCCACTCATAATTAGGGGTGTTATTACCAACACTATCCCAATGATTATATATTGTAAATATTTCATCTGTTTAACTGCTCCATTGTTTTTTTTCTTTTTGCTATAAGTTGATTTATTCTTACAACTGCTTTGTTAATCTCTTCAACAGGCTCAACCATAAGATGATCAGCATACTCATAGTACTCTTTTGCCGCTTCATAATCCCCCTGAGCCTCTTTTACTACCCCAAGATTGTAAAAAGCAACATAACTCTTCTCACCAGTAGAGCTTATAAGCTGTGTTAAAAACTGTTCTGCTTTATCAAGGCGTCCATGCTCAATATACTCTAAAGAGACCTCTAAAAGCTTTTTTTGTCTATCTGTGTAGTCTAAATCGGGATCTTCTAAAAGAGATACTTCAAAATTTCTATAATGGGGTGTTAATTTGTAGGTAAAACTATCAGCTATCTGGTTTGCTAAGTTTTGTGCTGCCATCTCTGTAGAAGGCAAAGCTCTTGAATCATCAGAACAATGCTTGTACATAGCACCTTTTGTGATTGTATCAGCATAAATGATATCTGTTTTTGCAACATCAACAATTTTTAAATCAGCTGAGAGGGAAAAGAGTCGTTTCATACACCTCACTTGGTAAGTCACTATCTCTTTACATTTTAAATCTGCACATTTAACTCTGTTTTCATAAAAATAGCTGTCTTGTTTTGTGGGAGTTGAAACACGCCCAGAGACAATGGCCTGAGCACCCACCACTTCCCCTAGTTTTACAGCAGTTTTTTCATCCACCAAACCACTACTTTGGAGTTTTTGTTCTTGAATAACTTTTTTTAAGTCATTACGACTGATAACTCTAAAATAATTTTTCCCATCTATTTGAAACTTTGCAAGTTTAGCTTCGATTTTACCTGCAAGTCCAACTCTGTCATTTTTAAAGTTGGTGATAGCTATACGCTTGGTATAAGCCACTCTGTCTATCTCAGCAGGTTCCAATGCTCTTACTTTAACTTTTTGCGCACAACCACCCAAAAATAATAATAGTATAGATATTCCAGCTATATAGAGTGTTTTATACTCCATGAACGCTCCCTTTTTTAATTTCACATTTTTCTGCATAAAATTTCACAATTAATTTGTAGTAGTATAATGATTAAGTGGTTATATTTTCCATAAAGAAAGGGTATTTTTACAAATTTTAAAAAATTGTGTAATTTCTTACAAAATCTCTTGACATTCAAAATCGATTTGTCTATAATTTCGACCTCTTAACAAAGAGAACAAAAAACAAACAAATGTCTCGTTAGCTCAGCTGGTAGAGCACGTCACTTTTAATGATGTGGCCGATGGTTCGAATCCATCACGGGACACCATATTTACTACATTTGTGGCCCCTTCGTCTAGCGGTTAGGATCCATGGTTTTCATCCATGTTACAGGAGTTCGAGTCTCCTAGGGGTCACCACTTTCAAACTTAAAAATCAAATACAAAAAATATATTTTACAATCATTAAAAATCAATGCAGTTGATACATAATAGGCACTTGAATATCTAAATCCTCCTGAGGTTTAGGAAGAAAACCTGAGATATCTTCTAATGTTTTAAGTGCACCACGCGAGAGAATTGGGTGTGGGGTTTTTAAAATTTTTGCTTCACTTATCTGAGCATTTGTATCAAGATGGAAACGTAATACAACTTCACCCTCTATCCCTCTTTTACGTGCACGTCTTGGATAATAAAGATTTTCTTGCAGGAGTTTTTGAATCTTTGCCATGTTTTTATCTATATAGACTTTTGAAGGAAGAGGCTTTGGAGTAGTCTCTACATCAGTAGGTAGCTCCTCTATATGTGGTTGTGGCGCAACAACCTTTTTGGGCAATTCTAAAACCTCTTCTGGTTGCGTGTTGGCACATACCATCTTTGGCTGTGGTTTTTCAGGAGGTAACTCTTTAGTAATCTCTTTTTTTACAACCTCTTTTTTGGGAATAACTTTTTTCTTATGAATCACCTTTTTCTTTTTAACAAGATGTTTATAATGTTTTTTCTGAATCTTTTTTTGTTTTTTTGTTTTTTTCTTGAGAACCTTTTTTGTAACTTTTTTCTTCTTCACAACAGGTTGTGCTTTGGGGAGAGTTTTTTCAATTTTTTTTGGAATTGGGGTGTATTGATTAAGAGAGATATGCACTCTTTTTTGTGTGTTATTTTTATTTTGTGGCAGAGTATAGAATGTTTCATACACATAAAATACTGCGCCAAAAAGCATTGTATGCAATAATAACGATATAACCAAAGCTTTAAAAGATTTTTTCATAACCTTATATTATCAAAGCTTTGTTACATTAATCTTAAATGGCACGTTTAAATTCTGGGTACGCTTCAACACCCACTTCATTGACATCAAGCCCTTCTAGCTCAACATCATCATCTGCTCTAAATGGAATAATTTTATTGATAATATAAATCACTGTATAGGAACTAAGAAATACAAATAATGCAACAACGATTATCCCTTTGAATTGGTCTAAGATAGATATATCTTTTACAAATATACCAACAGCTAGTGTACCCCAAATACCATTAATAAGATGCACAGATAGTGCACCTACAGGATCATCAAATTGAAATTTATCAAACATAGGTACAGCAAATACTACCAAAGCTCCACCAATAGCACCTATAAGTATCGGTGTATACATATCATATAAATCAGGAGCAGCAGTGATAGCAACCAAACCACCTAAAGCACTGTTTATTATCATTGTGATATCAAGTAGTCTATAGCGTACATACATAATAACAGCGGCAATGATAGCACCAGCAAGCCCCGCCGTATTGGTATTCATAATAGTTTTTGCTACTGTATTGGCATTTTCTACAGAAGAGATAGAACCTACACTTCCTCCATTAAAACCAAACCAACCTATCCATAAAAGAAATCCACCAAGTACCACCAATGGGATGTTGGAGGCTGGAATAACTTTAATTTTTCCATTTTTATAGCGACCTCTACGCGGTCCTATAATCAAGATAGCAGCCAAAAGTGCCCATCCACCTGTTGAGTGAATAACAGTCGATCCTGCCAAATCGTACATATTGAGGTCTAACAATGTAGCATCCAATATATCTGCTCCCCATGAGATATTGACAACCAACGGATAGATAATTGCACCCATTATAACGGTAAATATCATAAGCGGAATAATTCTGACACGTTCACTCACCCCACCACTCATAATATTAATAGTTTTACCAACAAATGCCATCTGAAATAAAAATGCCGCCCAGATACTCATGGAACTGTTTTCCCATGAACCAAATGCTATAGAATAACCAATGAGTAAAAATACCATTGAAGCAACAGCGTAAATCATCATATTTACAGTAAGTACAGAAGAAACATTTTTTGTTCTGACTAGTCCAGCTTCAAGCATTGCAAAACCTGGAACCATAAAAATGATTAAAACCATACTAAAAAGTGTAAAAAACGTATCGATGATATACTGAAAATCAGCTTCTAACATACAAATCCCTCTTATAAAAAATATTAAACATTCTATCTAGAAAAAATAGAATGTTAAGAGAAAGAATTGATGAAAAAATAATCAATTATTACTTCACACAATAAATTTACTATACAAAAACATAAAGGGAAATATATTAAATAGCTTCATTGTCTTCCTCACCCGTACGGATTCTGATGATTTTTTCAACATCACTTACGAAGATTTTACCATCACCTATTTTACCAGTACGTGCTGCTTCTACAATAGTATCTGTAACCTGCGTAACCACATCATTTTCAACAACCATCTCCATCTTGATTTTTGGTAAAAAATCAACGACATATTCAGCACCGCGATATAACTCACTGTGCCCTTTTTGACGTCCATAACCTTTAACTTCAATCACTGTCATACCTGTGATACCAATCTCTGCCAATGCATCTTTTACATCTTCTAATTTGAATGGTTTAATAACCGCTTCTATTCTTTTCATTATTATTTCTCCAATAATTCATATTTTCAAAATTGTAGCTATTTTTACAATTTTTATCAACTTAAATATGTTGAAATTTTACTCACCATATACAGCTTCATCATACCCTGTTTACTCAATTTCTTCAATACAAATCTTTTACTTGTCTAATATTTTTACATTATTTAAGTATTTTTTAGATAATATAGCTAAAATTTATTTTTAACCTAGGGTATTTGAATGAGCAATTTGCTAAATAACGAAGAGATACAAACTATTAATATTGAAGAAACACTTCAAAACAGCTACCTTGATTACTCAATGAGTGTCATTGTTGGACGTGCATTACCAGATGTAAGAGATGGACTCAAACCAGTTCATAGAAGGATCCTCTATGCAATGGATAAACTCAACCTCTCTTTTGGTGCAAAATACAAAAAATCAGCACGTATCGTTGGTGATGTTATAGGTCAGTACCATCCACATGGTGATACTGCTGTTTATGATGCACTTGTTCGTATGGCTCAAGATTTCTCAATGCGTATGGAACTTGTTGACGGTCAGGGGAACTTTGGTTCAGTAGATGGTGACAGTGCTGCTGCTATGCGTTATACAGAAGCAAGAATGACAAAATATGCAGGTGAATTGTTAAAAGATTTAGACAAAAACACTGTAAATATGATAGACAACTACGATGCAACGACCAAAGAACCTGATGTTATGCCAACACGTGTACCTAATCTTCTCATCAATGGTTCAAGTGGTATTGCCGTTGGTATGGCTACAAATATTCCACCTCACAATCCAAGAGAGATTATGAACGGTCTTAAAGCACTTCTTGATAACCCTGAAATCTCTTTGGTTGATTTGATGGAGCATATCAAAGCACCAGATTTCCCAACAGGTGGTATCATCTTTGGTAAAAAAGGGATTATGGACGCTTATGAAACGGGTCGTGGTCGTATTAAGGTTCGTGCAAAAACCCATATAGAGCAAAAAGCGAAAAAGGAAGTTATTGTTATTGACGAACTTCCTTATCAAGTTAATAAAGCAAGACTTATTGAGAATGTTGCCAACCTTGTAAAAGATAAACTCATTGATGGTGTCAGTGAGATTCGTGACGAATCTGACCGTGACGGTATGCGTGTGGTAATTGAACTGAAAAAAGATGCAATGAGTGAGATCATTTTAAACAACCTTTTCAAGCAAACTGCTATGCAGGTTACTTTTGGTATCATTATGCTCTCCATTGTCAACCAAGAACCTAAGATTTTAGGGCTCAAAGATATCTTAAACCATTTTATCAACCACAGAAAAACCATCATTATCCGTAGAACTATTTTTGATTTGGAAAAAGCAAAAGCTCGTGCTCATATTTTAGAAGGTTTGAAAAAAGCGATAGATATCATCGATGATGTTATCCGTGTTATCCGTGCTTCTAAAAATGAAGAGGAAGCAAAAGGAAACTTGGTAAGTGAATTTGATTTCTCAGAGATTCAAGCAGCAAGCATTGTTGCTATGCGTCTTGGTCGTCTTACAGGTCTTGAGATAGAAAAAATTGAAAATGAACTTGCAGAACTTCTTAAAACTATAGAATATTTAGAATCAATCTTAAAAAGTGAAGATGTACTCCGTGGTATTATTGGTGATGAGTTTGATGAAGTACTTAGTACTTATGGCTCAAACGAAAGACGTACAGAAGTAGAAGATGATTATGATGATATCGACATCGAAGACCTGATTCCAAATGAACCTATGGTTGTAACTATTACTCATCGTGGTTATATTAAACGTGTGCCACTGGCAAACTACGAAAAACAAAAACGTGGCGGTAAAGGTAAAACTGCTGTAACCACTTATGAAGATGATTTTATCGAAAACTTCTTTACATGTAATACACACGACACACTCCTCTTTGTAACTGACAGAGGACAACTCCACTGGTTAAAAGTGTATAAAATCCCTGAAGGAAGCCGTACAGCAAAAGGAAAAGCAGTTGTTAATCTTATTAACCTCCAAGCTGATGAGAAAATTCAATCTATCATCCCTACAACTGACTTTAGCGAAGAAAAATCACTTGTATTCTTTACAAAAAACGGTGTTGTCAAGCGTACTAATTTAAGTGAATTTAGTAACATCAGAAGTAATGGTGTTCGTGCTATCGTTTTAGATGATGACGATGAGCTCATCACTGCAAAAATTGCAGACCAGAGTATCAAATACCTTTTCATCGTTACAAAACTAGCACAGTGTATCAAATTTGAGATAGAAAAAACTCGTGAACAAGGTAGAAGTACCCGTGGTGTTCGTGGTATCAAGTTCAAACACGCAGGTGATGAAGTGGTTGATGCAAACATTATAGAAAATGATGAAGAAGAAATCCTAATCGTTGCCGAAAAAGGGATAGGAAAACGTACAGAAGCTGGAGAATACAGACTTACCAATCGTGGCGGTAGCGGTGTTATCGCAATGAAAATGACAACAAAAACAGGTAAACATATAGTAGGTTGTTTAATGGTCGATGAAGCTATGGATATGATGGCACTCACCAAAGGTGGTAAAATGATCCGTGTTGATATGCAAACAATCTCAAAATCAAGCCGTAACACCTCTGGTGTTTACATCGTTAAAGGTGATGAAGTAGTTTCCATCTCACGCTGTCCTAAAGAGGAAAAAAGTGAAGATGAAGAAGAAAACACGCAAGAGAGTGGAACATCTCAACCAACGCTAGAACTGGAATAGTTCTTGCTATAAAAATTTATAATTAATTTTGGAGTTTGACTCCATAAAGGATTTTCTATGAAATACTCTTTGGTATTGCTCTCTTTTTTAACTTTGAGCGCTTTTGCCCAAAATTCAAAACAAGATGCAACTCTACAGACGAAACAATCAAAATCGTCTGTCTCAACACATAAATGTCCTGCAATTCAAGATAATATCTTAAAAAAAGATGAAAAGATGCTTATCAGTGTTATAGGACAAGGTGTTGCACCATCAAACACTGCCTCACCAGCACAGGCATACGCTTTAGCAAAAAGAGCAGCAATAGCAGATGCATACAGACTTATAGCTGAAAAGGTCAAAGGTGTACGTATTGATGGTCAAGACCTCATTAAAAATATGATGGTAAAACGTTCTACTGTAAGAACTTCAGTTGCTGCAATGATTAAAAATGCCAATATTGTTGAAACAACTTTTAAAGAAGGTTTATGCGAAGTAGAGATGGAAATCAATCTTTCTTACTCCGATATTGTTCGTTAGTAACCTTTCTCTTTTTGAGCTATTCATCAGTACTCTTGGCTGATGAATATCTTATCTCATACAGATATGTTGTAAAAGATGCTATTGTTTATAACCAGTCACTCCAGATATCTCCTGCTATGCAAAAATGTCAAGGAAGTGTAGGAAAATCACTCCTTTTAGATCCATCAAAAAAAGAAAATCTTCGAGATATACTCTCTTTAAACAATGAGATTTTTATCAATTACTTGCACTCGCTTGGTTTACTTGTACAACATTCAGAAAAAACAACCAATATGCAAAACCATTCATTAACCATAATTACAATGCCAACTCAATGTTTCAAAGTCGATTTTAATGATACTTTCGTTAAAATTTCGACTTTAAAACAGCTTTTACCCCACTAGGACATTTGTATGAAAATAGCAATCGTTGAAGATGACATCAATATGAGAAAATCTCTTGAAATTGCTATGAGTGATTACAAAGAGTTTGAAATTATCACTTTTAAAAATGCTGTTGATGCACTTAAAAAACTTGATGATAGTTTTGATTTAATTATTACTGACATCAATATGCCAAAAATGGATGGTATAGAGTTTATCAAAAAACTCGGTGGACGTTTTGAAGTTATCATCATGACAGGAAATGCCACACTTTCTAAAGCAATAGAATCTATTCAGCTTGGTGTCAAAGATTTTTTACTCAAACCTTTTGATATAGATACCTTAGTAGAGGCTATTCAAAGGGAAGCAAAAGTTCAAAAGGTAAAAAAAACAACATCCATAAAGACAGATACGAGTGATTTTCTTGGTTCATCACCAGCTTTACAAAAAGCATTAAGCATAGCGGATAAAGCAGCTAAAACAGATGCAACCATTTTACTCTTGGGAGAGAGTGGTGTTGGTAAAGAGGTATTTGCTTCCTACATACACAAACACTCTCCACGTGCACAGAAACCTTTTGTAGCCATTAATATGGCAGCACTTCCTGAAAATCTTATAGAGAGTGAACTCTTTGGTTTTGAAAAAGGTGCTTTTACTGATGCAACAGAGGCAAAAGCTGGACAGTTTGAACTCGCAAATGGCGGTACACTTTTTTTAGATGAGATAGCAGAGATGCCTTATGGTGTACAGGCAAAGCTGTTGCGTGCTTTACAAGAAAAAGAGATACGCCGTCTTGGATCATCAAAACCGATTCAGATTGACATCCGTGTCATCTCTGCAACCAATGCAGACTTAACACGTAAAATAGAGAACAAAGAGTTTCGAGAAGATTTATATTATAGACTCAATACAATCCCTTTGCATATTCCACCTTTACGTGAAAGAAAAGATGAAATTCTTCCTATAGCAGAAGCTATATGTGAAATAAACAGTCAAAAATACGGCTTTAAGAAAAAAATCTTTTCAAAAGAAGCGCAAGAGGAGTTACAAAACTACTCTTGGCCTGGCAATATCCGTGAGCTTATTTCAGTTGTTGAGCGTGCTGTGATACTAAGCGAAAGTGATGAGATCCAAAAAGATGATCTTTATCTGGATGTAAGAAAATAAAATTGAGGAGAAAAAAAATGAAAAAATATAATGTAGCAGTGGTTGGTGCCAACGGTGCAGTTGGTGAAGAGATTTTAAGAGTATTAGAAGAGATAGACTTTCCAATAAACAAACTTATTCCACTTGCAAGTGCAAGAAGTGTTGGAAAAACAGTTGAGTACAATGGTGAGGAACACGCAATCATTGAACTTACTAATGATGTTTTTGCCCAACATGAAGTGGAGATTGCTCTTTTTAGTGCTGGTGGAAGTGTCAGTGCTGAGTTTGCTCCAGATGCTGTTCGTGCAGGAGCAGTTGTGATCGACAACACTTCACACTTTAGAATGCAAGATGATGTTCCTTTGGTTGTTCCTGAAGTAAACCCTCAAGATATAGCACTTTGGCAACAAACAGGTGTAATAGCAAACCCTAACTGTTCTACCATTCAAATGGTACAAGCTTTAAAACCATTGGATGATGCTTATGATATCACTCGTGTTGATGTAGCAACTTACCAAGCAACAAGTGGTGCTGGTAAATCTGCAATGGAAGAGCTAGTCACTCAGATGCAGGCATTTTTTGCATTTACGCTTGATGAAGCAGAACATAAAGCGTTCAACCAACAAATAGCACTTAATGTTATCCCACAAATCGATATATTTATGGACAACGGTTACACAAAAGAGGAGATGAAAATGGTGAATGAAACAAGTAAAATCATGCACAAAAACATCCCTCTAAGTGCTACGTGTGTACGTGTTCCTGTTCTTCGTGGACACTCTGAAGCTCTCACAGTTACATTTGATTCAGAAGTGGAAGCTGATGAAGCAAGAGCTCTTTTGGCAAAAGCTCCAAACATTGTTATACTTGACAATCCAGATGAAGCACTTTATCCAATGCCAGCTACTTGTGTAGATAAAAATGAAACTTTTGTTGGTCGCATCAGAAATGACAACTTCTCAAAAAATATGCTACACTTCTTTGTAGTAGCTGACAACTTGCGTGTTGGAGCTGCTACCAATGCAGTACGTATTGCTCAAAAATGGGTTGAGATGGAAGGAGATAAGTAATGTTGGAAAGGCTATTTGAAAGTGGGCTTTGGGGCTCACGTTTTATGGTACTGATGGCTGTTATTTTTGGTCTTCTTGGTGCTATTATTTTATTTATTGTCGCATCATTTGACATTTACGACACATTAAAACTCGTACTGAGTGTTTATATAGAGCATCACCATCCTGAGCACTTCCAT
>JAMOSN010000039.1 GCA_027068455.1 Sulfurimonas sp. | reverse complement strand
TGCTGATAAGGGCGAGGTGGCTGGAGTTTGAGTGTGTCTAAAACCCAGTCATATATCTCACGGTTATTCTCAAACTCTAGTGTACAGATGGAGTGGGTAATGCCTTCAATATAGTCCGATAAACAGTGTGCAAAATCATACATTGGGTAGATTTTCCACTTATCACCTGTTCTAAAATGGTGTGCATGGCGTATGCGATACAAAAGTGGATCACGCATCTTCATATTTGGTGAAGCCATATCAATTTTCGCACGAAGTACATGCTTGCCCTCTGCAAACTCCCCGTTTTTCATTCGTTCTAAAAGGTCTAAATTCTCTTCAACACTACGATTGGCATACTTGCTTCGTTTTCCAGCTTGAGTAACTGTTCCTCGATATTCACGAATCTCTTCTTCATCTAAAGAATCAACATACGCTTTTTCCATTCTGATAAGCTCTTGTGCATATCCATAAAGCTTGTCAAAATAGTCTGATGTAAAACGGATAGCACCGTCCCACTCATATCCTAGCCATTTTACTGCATCTTGGAGTGCTTGCACATACTGTGTGTCCTCAGTTGTCGGATTGGTATCATCCATTCGCAAGTGACAACGACCGTCATACTCTTTTGCTATACCAAAGTTGATAAAGATAGACTTTGCGTGTCCGATGTGGGGAAATCCATTTGGTTCAGGTGGAAAACGAGTCACAATCTCCTCATACTTCCCCTCTGCCAAATCCTTCTCAACTTGCAGTTCTAAAAAATTTTTCTTTTTACTCATCTGTTTGTTGCCTTTTTTATATGAAACATTATAGTTGTTTTTTTATTGGCGCTATTTTATCGAATTTGTGCTTATAGATTCTCTACTATCTTTTATATGGTATTTAAGAAACAAAAAGATATAATTTTGTTGTTTACACTACACAAAAGGAAATACTATGCTAGAGGTGCTTTTTAGAAAACAATCCTATATCTATAAAAAGATAGAAGGTATTCAATACAAAAGATACTTTTTTGATGTAGTTGATTTTAGTGAAAAACTTATAGGGCTTGTGGGTGCAAGGGGTATTGGTAAAACCACTTTTTTACTTCAGTATTTACGCTCTTTGGAGATTGAAGAGGAAAAGAAGCTCTATTTTAGTGTTGATAGTATCATCACAAGCAATATGAAACTTTTTGATATAGCAGAGGATTTTTCTAACCTAGGCGGTAAGGTGTTAGTGATAGATGAGATCCATAAATACAAAGACTTTGAAATAGAACTCAAAGAGATATATGACTTTTTAGACTTGCAGGTTATCTTTAGCGGCAGTAGTGCTATGGTGATAGAGCACAAAAAAGCAGATTTAAGTCGTAGAGCGATGATATACAGGCTCAAAGGACTGAGTTTTCGAGAATTTTTGGAGCTAAAACTTAAAGAAGAGTTTCCATCATACTCTTTGGATGAGCTTTTAGCTAATCATTTAAGCATAGTAAAAGAGATTACACAAAGAATCAAGCCTTTAGAACATTTTAAAGAGTATTTACAATCTGGATACTATCCTTTCTCTTTTGAATCAAAAAGTACCTACTGTATAAAACTAGAAGAGACCATTAACACTGTGCTAGAGAGTGATTTGCCCATTATTTTCAACATAGAACCATCCAACATCCATAAGCTTAAACAGCTTGTAGCGTATATATGTGCCTCAAAACCTTACGAGTTAAATATAACAGCTCTTGCACAAAAGATAGGTATTAACAGAAAAACCCTCTATCAGTACATACACTATTTGAATTTGGGAAATATCTTTAGTCGTTTGGAGGCAAAATCAAAAGGGGACAATATCTTCTCAAAACCTGCAAAGCTCTACCTAAACAATCCAAATCTTAACCATTGTTACTGTCAAAACAGCGAAAAAGGGACAATACGAGAGGAGTTTTTTGTTAATATGCTCTCACATAAGCATAAACTACTCTATCCAAAAGTGGGTGATTTTTTAGTCGATGAGCGTTATACATTTGAGATAGGTGGGAAAAATAAAAACTTTCATCAGATTAAAGATGTAGAACATAGTTTTGTGGTAGCTGATGATATAGAGAGTGGCTTTGGAAACAAAATCCCCCTTTACCTTTTTGGATTTTTGTATTAGACTTTTTCCATAATTCTTATTATTCAACTTATGCTACCATCCATATACTATAATTACAAAAAAGTTTTTCAAATAATGCAAGGACAAACCAAATGATAAGTGATGTTTTAATCATAGGTGCAGGTGGGGCAGGGCTTAGTGCTGCCATTGCTGCACAAGAAGAGGGGCTTAGTGTTCGTGTACTTACCAAAGAGTATCCGACTCGCTCTCAGACATGTATGGCGCAGGGTGGGATCAATGCCGCTTTAGGCAATCACGGTGAAGATTCTATAGAAGCACATATCGCAAATACACTCAAATCTGCTCACGGTGAGGCGGATGAAAATGCAGTGGTATTTATGTGTGAAGAAGCTCCCAATGCTATAGTGTGGCTGGATAGCATTGGTGTGCCGTTTTCTCGTACACCAGATGGAAAAATAGCACAAAGAACTCTTGGCGGTGCTTCTGCTGCACGAGCTTGTTTTGCACAGGATTATACAGGATTGAAAATTTTACATACCCTTTATGATAAAGCACTTGCTTTGGGTGTAGAGATGTTGGCAGATAAGTTCCTTTTGGAGCTACTGAAAAATACCGATGATGCGGTGTGTGGTGCAAAAGTGCTTGATATTCGCACAGGTGAAGTACAAACCTATTTTGCCAAAAGTGTTGTCTTGGCAACGGGTGGATACAGTCGCATTTATGGGCATTACTCCACCAACTCCAAAATATCCACAGGAGATGGAATAGCTGCTGCCAAACACGCAGGTGCGAGGCTTTTGGGGATGGAGTTTGTGCAGTTTCACCCAACGGGGCTGAAAAACTCCTCTATTCTCATTAGCGAATCGGCTCGTGGAGAGGGTGGCTATGTGCTTAACTCCAAAGGGGAGCGTTTTACCAATGAACTTGCCCCTCGTGATGAACTGAGTCGTGCCATCGATGCTGAGATAAAAAAGGGTGAGGATGTTTTTATAGATATTCGCCATTTGGGTGAGGAGTTTATTGATGAAAATCTTCCTCAAGAGCGAAAACTTGCCAAACTGTATGAAAATGTAGATCCTGTGCATGAGCTTATCCCCATCAAGCCCGTAGCACACTACACGATGGGTGGAATTGAGGTTGATAACGTGAGTCAAACAAGTGTGGATGGTTTGTTTGCGTGTGGTGAGTGTGCCAACCATAGAGTCCACGGTGCAAACCGACTGGGTGGTAACTCCCTTTTAGAAATAGTAGTCTTTGGACGTGAAGCTGGTAAAAGTGCTGCAAAAAGGGCAAAAAGTTTAGATGATTTCAATGCTAACACGCAAGAGAGTACCCATATTTTAGAGCGTCTGGAAGATTTTTCTAATGAGATAGATTTTTATCAGGTGCAAAAAGAGTTAGCAGAGCTTTTTTACACTAAAGTGGGGATAGTGAGAAAACCATCAGAACTTCAAGAGGTACACAACAAACTCCAAGAGATTAACACGCAACTCCCACGAATGGGTGTAAGTGATACAAATAAAATCTATAACACAAACCTTTTGGAGTTTTTAGAGTTTTGCAATATGTTAGAGCTTGCACAAAGCATAGTTGAAGCATCCCTTGCACGCAAGAAAAGTTGTGGCGCACATTTTGTGGCAGAGGAGTAGGTGATGAAGATAACAATCCAAAGAGGCAAAAACCAAGTAGAGTTTGATGTTCAAGCTGAAGAAGTAACACTTCTTGAAGCGTTAGAAGAGATAAAAACAACCCTTGATGCAACACTGAGTTTCTCAAGTGGATGTCGCAGTAGTGTGTGTGGCAGTTGTGCGATGCGTGTCAATGACAAAGAGGTTTTAGCGTGTAGTTATAAACTTCAAGAGGGTGATGTAATAACACCGCTGAAAAATGTTCCCCTTATTCGTGACTTGGTTGTCAATATGGACAAAGCGTATGAAACAAATGCAAAAGCCAAAGCGTGGCTTAGCAGTTATAACACGCAAGCAACTCTTACCCATGAAGATGAGAAGATGAACGCTTTACAAAGTGATTGTATCTTATGTGGTTCATGTTACTCAGCATGTCCTGTGTATGAGGTAAACGGAGAATTTTTAGGACCGTTTGCCTTGACTCGTGTATGGAAATATGTGAGTGATAAAAGGGAAGCTAACACGCAAGAAAAAATTAAAACCATACAAACAAACGGCGTATGGGATTGTACTTTGTGTGACGGATGTACGCTGGTGTGTCCTCAGGGAATTTCATCTAAAGCAGATATCGAGAAGTTGCGTGTAAAATCAACCATGGCAGGTTTTAGTGACCCTAACTTTGGTACTTTTGGCTTTGATGGGAGTCCGAGTTTTTAACTACCAAATTTTTGCAAAGTCAAAAGAGATGCTCTTTTGGCACTCTGCAATTTCAAAATCTATCGCTTCATCAGTTGCATCACAAACCTTAATATATTTTCCCTCTTTGAGTTCATAAACTTTGGCAACTTTGTCTTGGGGGTTGACTATGATATAGTATGCAACCCCTTCTGATTCATAGAGTTTGAACTTGAGGTTTGTATCTTTGTTTGCTGTAGATTTGGAGAGGATCTCAAAGATGATTTTTGGTGCTTTGGTAAGGTAGGCTGGATGGGTTGGTTTGTGGCAGATAACAAGGTTATCAGGCTGCACTACCGTATCTTCTGCTATTTTCCAGTCCACTGGCAAAAGGGGTTGGCATACTTGACAATCTCCAAAGAGCTCTTTGAGTTGCCATGCAATATTGCTACTGATGGTTTGATGCTCTATCATGGGTGCAGGACTCATAGCATACGCTACACCGTAAATAAGCTCCCACTCCCCATCCCAGTTTTTATAATCATCATAGGTATAGTGTGGCAAATCATCGAGTCGTATTGCACCCATCGTCAAACTCCTTGAAGTTTTTTTTAATTATACCATACTATCTAAAATTGGTTCTCTCGATTGGTGGTTTATAGTGGGGGTCTTTGCCCTCAACTGTCCACAGCTCTTTTACCATCGCACTGACACTTTTTTTCATATCATCTTCCACAAATACCATATCTTCAAAATATTCCTGCAAGAGCGCTTTCTCCTCCTCATCACTTAGCGAAGTTGTTTGTTTTGGTAGTGGTGTGTTTGTGTTATGTTTGAGGTTATACAGATGCCACAATGCCAAAAAGTCCTCAGAGTAGTGGCGTAGTATATGGTGTGCATAACCTTGAAAATTTTCATAAGAGCTTTGCTCAAACAGTTCTATAACAAGTGTAAGCACCCGTTCAAGATGCACAAAAGGAACCATAGAAAAAAGTTGTCTTGCGGTGCTTTGACCTGTATCGTGTTCTGCACCTATAAAAACTCTCGCACCTCCATCGGTATCACCAAAGTTGTTTGTTTTAAGACCTATGAGCCCTATGTCGGTATGGCGATGGCGTCCACACCCTTTGGCACATCCTGAAAAACCAACTTTAATGCGGTTGTTGTAGATTTTTTCCAATGGTAAGTACTCATTTGCCTCCTCTTTGATGCTCCAAACCGCATACGGGCATAAATTACCGGCACACGCAATGATAGTAGAGCTAAGGGCAGGAGAACTAAAAGGTACCTCTTTGGAAGGAAGTCCCAAAATATAGATATTTTGATCTATACCAACACGCAGGTGTGCATTGTTTTTGTGTGCAAAATCAGCAATCTGGAGTAATTCATCAGCAGTGATCTTTCCAAAGTTGCTTTGGTAGCAGTAGGCATAAGAGCCATCTTTAAGCTCTTCAAACTCTTTAAAGTCGTAATGGTTGAGTTGTAATTCACCAGCACTTTGAAACTCTTTGCCATACTCTTGGATAAGGAGAGATTTTATGTTGTCTAGTCCCATAGACTCAAGCATATAGAAAAAGCGTGTTTTGGAGCGAGAAAAACGGGAGCCGTGTTTGTAAAACATCTCTACAAATGCTTGAAAAAACTTAAACACCTCCCCGTGTTCTAAAAAGATATCAGCATCTTGTGCCACTTCTGTATTTTTACCACCCATATAAACATTAAAACCGTATTGGTCGCCTTTTTTGGCAAGAGCAAAATACATATCATTTGCAAAAAAGGAGTTGACATTAGCAGAGTTTCCAGAGATACCAATGCTCACACGGCGGGGAAGCATCCCTACATACTTAGGGTTTTGGAGAATGTAGTTGTGCATCTGTTCTATAATAGAGTGGGTCTCTAGCACTGCGTGTTGCCCAAGCTCATCATAAACATCAGTGACGATGTTACGGATGTTGTCACCAAAGCTTTGCCAAGTAGTCAGACCGTTGTCATTGAGTTTATGCCATATCTCTATCACATCCTCTGCATAGATATCGTGTATCTGAAACCCTGCACGTGCCGTTATAACAAGGGTAGCATCATAATCTTTTACCAAGTTCGCAAGAAAAGTAAACTGTTCACTGCTGATGCGACCACCACCATTTCTAAGACGGATGGTAAATTCATCTTCTAAAAAGTCGGTGTTGAAGATACCAAAGTCTTGGAGATAGTATCTGTCTCCTTCACCCAAAGAATCAAAATCGATGGTGTCAAACTCTTTTGTGTAGTAGTCGTAAGGTTTGAGCCTTGCTTTATACTGCTCTCTTCTGTTTAGTTTTTTCTCTGTTTCAGCCATAAAAGATACCTCTTGATTTTATGAAAGATATACTAGCAAAAAAAACTTTAAAATCTTAATACATATCAAGATTTTTACTAACAAACAAACTATGTTATAATTAAACCAAAAAAAGGTTTTCAATGGCAAAAGAACACTCATTTGATATAACAGCAAAAATAGATATGCAACTTTTTAAAAATGCGATGAACCTTGTAGATAGAGAAGTATCTAACAGGTATGATTTTAAGGGAACTCCTTATGAGATAAATTTTAAAGAGAAAGAGAAAGTTTTAGTGTTAGTTGCTTCAAGTGATAACAAACTCGATGCGCTTAAAGATATAGTAGTTACCAAACTACTCAAACAGGGATTAAGCTCCAAAGTACTTGATGAGTTGCGTGTTGAGGATGCAAGCGGTGGTACACGCAAAGCTACTTTGAAAGTGGTTGATTATATTGAGTCCAAAGAAGCAAAAAAGATAGTTGCGGAGATTAAAAAGCTTAAACTCAAAGTAACAGCACAGATAGAGGGGGATTCTATCCGTGTGAAGGGGAAAAATCTTGATGATTTGCAGAAAGTGATCAAGATGGTTCGTGGTGGTGAATGGGAAGCACCACTTGTGTTTGAAAATATGAGATAGGAAAAACTATGAAAAAGATGAGTGTGGCAGAGGCTGCCAAGAAGTTTGGTGTATCAAAAGAGGCGATTCACAATCGTATAAGACGTGGTTCACTTAAAAGTGTTGTAGAAAATGGCATCAAAATGGTGTTGATTGATACAAATGTCCAAATGCAACAACGCAAACGGGTAACAAACACGCAAGTGGATGATAGATACTATAAACTTCTTGAGGAACAAAATGCAAAGCTTCAGGAAAAAGTGGAAAAGCTTGAAAATGAAACACGCAGCCTAAGAGATCAAAAAGAGGCGATGCTTATAGAGGAGCGAGAGAAGATAGAGCGTATCTATAAAGAAAAAGATGAGCAGCTCAAAAACATCCTCACTACACTCTCGGCAAAATTGATGCTCACCCCTCCTCAAGAGGAGATTATAGAGGAGCAAGAGGTTACACATGAGGAGACTTTAGATGCTGAAATAGAGCCATTTTTGGAAGCAGAAGAGGAGATACCAAGCAAGGTTGTCTCTTTGAAAAAGTATCTTAAAAAACAGAAATTCTCTCAGAAGAAAATAGATAAAATTATGAAAAAATTTAAAAAGATTGCCAAAAAAGATGACAGAGTTGTGAGTTTGGGGAGTAAATACTATATAGATACCCTCAAATTTGATTATAGTGATATCATCAATTAGATGTTTGAAAAAATAAGATTTATAAGAGATACCTCTTATAAATCATCCAATTTAAGTCGTAACCCTTTGATGTGTGAAACAGGGTAAGAGAATGTCAATCCTTGTCCATCCCCTGCAATATCCAACTCTGTAATAACTTCTTTAATAATCTTATCCACATTTTTTGTTTGTGTAATAAACATCAGATTTGCATCTGTGGAGGCTTCATTTAGTCGGTTGTAGAAATTGTCAAGTTGAGAAAGACCCATACCGTGTGCTTCCATAATAGTAACACCCCGTGCTCCTGCTTTTTTGGCTGCCTGAAGTGCCAGTTCTGCTTTTGCTTTTGGAACAATAACATGAACAGCAGAAAATGGCATAACATAAGAGTGTGTTTTATCTGTTCCATCAACTGTAATAGTTGAGAGTCCCATATTTTGAACATCCTCAAGTGCATGGCGTAACTCATTAATGTGCATCTGCTCTTTTTCATGCTCCCCTTTTATACCCATTTTATCAGCAATAAGCCCATAAAGCATAACCGTAAGCATAGGGAAAAGTGAAGCAAAGGCGATAAGCCCAAACCCATCTATGAGGGGATCACGACCCTCTATGTTGGTAGCAAGTCCAAGTCCAAGGGCAGCTACAAGTGGCACAGTTACAGTAGAAGTGGTAACTCCACCACTGTCATAAGCGATAGGGATGATATATTTTGGTGCCATAAATGTTAAAACGATAACAAAGAGATACCCTGCCATGATGTAGTAAACTATCTCTCCGCCCACTACAATACGGTAAGAGCCTAAAGCGATCCCTATCGCAACACCAAGTGCTACAAATATACGCAGTACAAAGTCATTAATCTTGCCATCGCTAATCTCTTTTGCTTTTTTTGCTATGGCTGTTAGGGATGGTTCAGCCATTGTTGTGGAAAAACCTATTAAAAATCCAAAAGAGTAGATGATGAAGTTGTTATCATAACGGGTAAGCTCAAATGCCATCGTCTCACCAACACTAAAAAGCCCCATCTCAAGACCAACGATAAAAGCATCAAGCCCAATGATAACAAGTCCAAATCCAATGATGACATTTTTAAGATTTTCTATCGGTTTTTTAATGATGATGTATTGAAAAAACAAAATAACTGCCAAGATGGGAAGGACATCCATAATAACACCAACAAGGCCTTTTAAAATATCTATAATATTAAAGTCAAAATGTTGTGCATTGTTTGCTGCAACCTCTTGAGTGAGTTCTGCAAGTGGAAGTGCCAAATGGACCTCAGGTTCAAAAAACTCATAAACCGCAATACCATAAAACTGTACAAATATCATTGGTGTTAAAGAAGCAAAAGCGATAAGTCCAAACCCATCCAACACTGGGTTACGCCCTTTAATGGTAGAAGCCAAACCAATACCAAGTGCTGCAACCAAAGGAACAGTGACTGTTGAAGTTGTTACCCCTCCTAAGTCATAAGCAAGCCCAACAATTTCGCGAGGAGCAAATGCAGTAGCAGCAACGACCATCACATAACCACTAATGATGTAGTAGTGGATAGGGTGCCCTTTGATAATGCGCCATACACCCAAAACGATGGCAAAACCAACAGAGAAGGCAACGACCATTCTAAGAGTGGTAGCATCAATACGCCCAGAAGATATGGCAGCAGCTTTTTGGGCTATTACGATGAGTGCTGGTTCGGCAACAGTGGTTCCAAAACCTATCATAAACCCAAAAATGACAATCCACATGGTGGAGCCTTTGTGTGCAAAATCACTTGCAAGACCCTCTCCAACAGGGAATATTCCAACTTCTAGACCAAGTAAAAAAACTGCAAGACCTACACCAACAATACTCAAACCAATAGCAGTTGAGAGCCAATTTTCTGGCACACTTTGGATAATAGCGAGCTGGAAAAACATAATGACCAAAACAATTGGTAAAAGGTCACGAAACGACTCTTTTAAGAGTTGTAAAAAAGTAGAAACATTAAGCAAAGGTTATCTCCGAGTTTTTTTTGTGTAATCATAGCAAAAAAGCTTAAGATAATTGCTATACTTTTATTATGAAAACATTATTTATAGGTGGAATTAAGAGTGGCAAATCACAAGCTGCTGAAAAATATATACAAAAGCATCACAAAGGTGCAAAACCAATCTATCTTGCAACAACTGAATTTATAGACGATGAGATGCAAAAAAAAATAGATGTGCATAAAGAGATGCGACAAGAGAGTTTTGTAACAGTTGAAGAGGCTTTGCAAATAAAAAATACCATCGCTAAGCAAAAAGGTGCTGTTTTAGTGGAGTGTTTGAGTATGTGGATAAACAATATGCTTTATCACGAATACAACACGCAAGAGATTGAAGCTCAGATTGCAAATGTGATGGCATTAAAGCAAGATATTGTCTTTGTTATCAATGATGTAAGTTGCAGTGTGGTTTCACAGAACCCTTTAACACGCAAGTTTGTAAACATCAACGGAAAAGTAGCACAGTTGGTAGCACAAAAGTGTGATGAGGTGTATCAGGTAACAGCTGGGATAAGTGTGCGTATCAAATGAAAAAGGTGTTTGATGGTTTTGCTCTTGCTTTTTCGATGTTAAGCATTATCCCATTTTTCAAAGTACACCATTTTTTTAAAGGGATTAACGGTTTTAGTGTGATGTTTTACCCTCTGGTTGGGTTTATCATTGGGATAACATTGTGGGGATTTTATACTCTATTGACACCTTTTATGCCACAAACACACCTGTTGGTGTTAATGTTTGGTTTATGGGTGCTTTTAAGTGGTGCATTGCATCTTGATGGTTTTGCCGATACGGTTGATGGCTTTTTTGTACCAAAAGAAAAAGCGCTTGAGGTGATGAAAGACCCCCATAACGGTGGGATGGGAATGCTCTTTAGTGGCGTGTTTTTGATTCTCAAGGCTTCAAGTATCGTGGCACTTGGGAGTGAGTCTATCTATCTTTTACCTATTGTGCTACTTCTAAGTCGTTTTGGGGTTGCGTGTTGTATCTATATGTGTCACTATATCTCTCAAAACGGGATGGGTTCTTTGGCAAAAGAGGAGTTTGGCAGAGGACATTTTGCAGTAGCTGTGACATACACTCTTGTGTTTGTAGCTTTATTTGATGTGTGGAGTTTGTTGTTTGTTACCCTTGCAGTCTTTTTTATTCTTGCAAAGATTTTTCATAGCCGTTATGGTGGTTTTAATGGTGATATGTATGGCTTTAGCATTGAGTTTAGCGAACTTATACTCCTTAATACCATCGTGGTGATGGGGCTATGAAGATAACACTGTTACGACACGCAGAGGTGCAAGAGGAGTACAGGGGCAGATACAACGGGCATATCGATATAGGTTTAAGTAAAAAAGGGAAAGCGCAAGCCAAAGCACTTGCACACAAGTTTGAAGATATTGTTTTTGACAGGGTCTATTGTTCTGATTTGTTGCGTGCAAAAGAGACCCTTCAACCCTTTACTCAAACACAAAATGTCATCTATACTCCAATGTTACGAGAAAAATCGTGGGGAGAGTATGAGGGGATGAGTTATGAGCAGATTGTTGCGTGTGGCATAGAGTATAAAAATTTTACCCAGTGGATAGAGGCTTTGGGGGGAGAAGATATACAAAACTACACGCAACGTATAGAGGATTTTTTTACCAAAGAGATTTTTACTCTTGCGTGTGAAGATGTTTTAATAGTAACACACAGTGGTGTGATAAAGACATTGTACGCTTTTGTAAAGAAAATATCATTAGAAGATGCATTTGCAAAAGAGCTTCATTATGGAGATGGCATAGTTTTTGATACAAAAACACAAACTTTTATCCCCATTAAATAAAATCTTGGCTACAATGCCATTCTACAAAAAAAGGACAGCTGGCCGAGTGGTCGAAGGCGCTCGCCTGGAACGCGGGTGTAGGGCAACCTACCGTGGGTTCGAATCCCACGCTGTCCACCACGTAACAATCTAAACCAATCCAACAAAGTCTAAATAAACCCCACAAATAAGAGCCTAAAAGCACTTCTTTAATCTAACTTAATCTAATGTGTAGTATAGTTATCCAAACTTTTTAGGGGTGTATTTAGGGGTACATTTTATATTTTTAGTAAAAATACCCCTTTTGGTTAAGCAATGTACCCCCAAAACAAGAAAGGGCTACCAATGGCACGGACAATCAAGGCACTTACAGCAGAAGAGTTTACACCTCACGGCTTTAGGACTATGTTTTCAACTATTGCACATAAAAAAGCCATTTTAAATATGATGTTATCGAAACACAGTTAGCCCATAGTGTAAGCCAAGCATACAACCGTGCCAAATATCTTGATGAGAGGGTGCAGTTAATGCAGTGGTGGAGTGATTATCTTGATGAGGTGCAAAAGTAGCAGTCGAGGGGGTAACTAATCCCCTCTTTTTGATTAATGTAGATATGGTGCAAACACCATTAACACTAAAAAGACTACTACAATTTTGAAGAACAATACAGCCCCTTTATGCGAATTCCCACC
>JAMOSN010000038.1 GCA_027068455.1 Sulfurimonas sp. | reverse complement strand
CAAGAGCATGGGGTGGTGAAGTTTGGTGTTGAGAGCTATGGTGGGCTTTTGCTTAATCCTTGGTTTGACAGAGATTTATCGTTAGCGGGAAGGGTGAGTTATACTAACACGCAAGGGGAGCTAAAGAGTACGCTGATTGATGCCAAGCAGCCTTTGGCTTTTATCCCCTCTTTGGCGATCCATTTGGATGACAAAGCAAATAAAGACAGAACAATTAATAAACAAACTGATATCTGCCCAATCCTTACAACACATACCGATGAGTTTGATTTTGATAAGTTTCTCAAATGGCAGCTTTCTGCTGTTGGTGTTGAGGATGTAAAAAATATCTATGCCCATGAATTAAGTTTTTATGACACGCAAAAAGCCTCTTTTGTGGGATTGTATAAAGATTTTATCACCTCTGCACGTTTAGATAATCTTTTGTCATGTTATGTTGGTATGTTGGCATTGTGTAGTGTTGTAGATTCTAAGCCTATGCTTTTTGTAGCAAGTGACCATGAAGAAGTTGGTAGTGAAAGCGTAAGTGGTGCAGGTGGAAGCTTTTTGGAGAGTGTTTTAAAGCGTATCACCGACACGCAAGAGGAGTACACACAACTTGTTAGAAGTTCTTTGATGATAAGTGCTGATAATGCACATGCTATCCATCCAAACTATCCATCTAAGCATGATTCCAAACATGCACCATATATCAATGAGGGTGTGGTTGTTAAAGTAAATGCCAACCAACGTTACGCTTCTAACTCTCAAACGATAGCAAAATTTTTACATACTGCTGAGGTTTTAGGGCAAAAAGTGCAGCACTTTGTGACTCGTAGTGATATGGGATGTGGCTCTACCATTGGACCTATCACCGCAACACGTATAGGGGTCGATACGATTGATGTTGGTTTGCCAACCTATGCGATGCACTCTATTCGAGAGAGTGCAGGGAGTGATGATTCACACTCACTTTATACTATTTTGGTAGGGATGCAACTCTAAATGGCAACAATCACCCCTGATGAGCTCAATCTTTTAATAGAGCAGACCTACAAGGTTGAAAATGAGTTCAATGAACTCAAAGCCTCCTATGCACATCTACAAGATACCGTTGAAAAAGTTGTAGAGTTTTTGCCAAATGCGATCTGGATCTTAAATGAGGATGGGACTGTTTTTTTACAAAACTCACACGCAAGAAATTTATGGCAGCTTGTAAAGATGTTGGAGTACAAAGAGGAGGATTATGAACTGAGTTTTGAGAGTCGCTCTTTTTTGATAAAAAGCTCCACATACAAAGATAAAACGATGTTTTCTGCTACCGATATTACAGAGCAAAAACGAAAAGAGAACCTTGCAACCATGGGGCAGATGGCAGCACATCTCTCTCATGAGATTCGCAATCCCATAGGGGCTATTTCACTAATGAGTTCCACTTTGAAAAAGAGGGTTATTCCCGAAAATATCCCTATCGTCGAGGAGATTCAAAAGTCGGTTTATAGAATAGAGCGTATCATTAAAGCGACTTTGATGTTTTCCAAAGGTGTAGAGACCCATAAAAAGATATTTTCATGGAGTGAACTTCGTAGTGCTTTAGATACGGCAATAGAGTATTATGGCTATTCTAAAGAGATAAAGTTTGTGTTTCCCAAGGATGACTTTAGTATTAATGGAGACAAAGATTTACTAGAGATGCTCTTTAGCAATTTTATAGCAAACGGCATTGATGCTATCGAGATGGATGAGAATGAAAAGGGTATTTTGGAAGTGAGTCATTTTGAAGATGAAAATTATCATATCTTTCATATCAAAGATAGTGGTGTTGCCATTGAAAACCCTCAAGAGCTTTTTGAAGCGTTTAAAAGTACCAAACTCAAGGGTAATGGCTTAGGGTTGGTGCTTTCTCGACAAATTGCTCAAGCACACGGAGGTGATGTAAAGCTGTGCAACACGCAAGAGAAATGTTTTGAGATAAAAATAGCAAAATAGGAGGCTAGATGGAAAAAACAAAAGTAGATATACCTATGACAACACTTGATTTTTATAAGTATGAAAAGGAGGGTGTCGTTTATTATGAGTTTGATGCAACAGAGTGTAGCCCACCTGAACCTATGATAAATACGATGAATGCACTCAGAATTTTAGGTGATGGAGAAATTTTGTGTGGCAAGTTTTTTCATGAACCACAACCCCTTTATATGAAAATAGAGGAGTTTTTTACCTATGAAGCCAAAGAGCTTGATGATGGTAATTTTCTTATATGTTTTGAAAAAAAAGGGTGCAATAATGGCTAAAATTATTTTGGATGTTGCTGATGAAAATCTTGATGTTGTGCAAACTATTTTAGATAACTTAAAAGCAGGTTTGATTCTTTCTCAAAAAGTGGAAAAAAGTGAGCCAAAAACAGTATATACTCCCCCACAAAATCGTATCATACGTGAAGAGGAGCAGATGAGTATAGGTAGAAAGTATCTAAACCCTCAAGCTTTTAAAGCAAAGCTTCATAAAAAGGTTTAAGAGATTTTGACTATCTGAGGAGGAATTGTTGCAAATACCTCTTTGAGAGCATTGGCTCTTTTTTCTCTCATCTTTCCTGTTGCAAAAGGGGAGAGGTAGTATGCGATTTGGCGACACTCATCTTCATCATAGTTATTATCGTGCATAAAGACAACTGTTTTATCAAGCTTGTGTACATGCTCTGAGAGTGCTTGTGCATATGCTATGATATTTTTATGATGTCTGTCATATTTGTGTCCCATCCCAAAAAAAACAAATTTACCACTCAGGCGGATGTTGGGTACATCTTGGTAATTGAGTGTTTTGTCATAGCGTGTAAGCTGTGTAGAATGTAGTTTGTCAATATCAGCATCAAACTCCTCTAAAATAGGTGTCGGCTCAATATTTTCACGGTTATAGTTAAAAAGGTATTTGATCTCTATAAGTTTACCTTTATAGTGTTCTTTAAACGCTCTGTGGAGAATATGGTCTCTTTGTGTTTCTTGTAAAGGTACAAACTCATCATACGCTTCAAACCCATCCTCTTGTAAAAAACGGCTCATGGTAAACCCGACAGGCGTTACTTCAGGGTTATACAAAAAAACAGTTCCTGCGACATGTTTACGCTTTTTTTTGAGCATAGCTTTTAAATCTTGTGTTGTTATTTTCTCTTCATCATCTTTGTTTATATATATGTAGTGTTCGACCAAATAGTCCATATCGAAGTTTGTTGAAAATTTTCCAAATAGTTGCATATTAAATCCTATAATTATTGCCGCTATTATACTATAATTCGTGCTATGATTTATATACTCTTTTTAGTTTTTACACTTTTTATTTTATGTTTTGCTTTGTATCAGTGGCAGTATTTTATGATTTTTACCCCTGTATATTATAGAAAAGATGGTACTTGTGAGCGTTGTGAGTATGTAAGCATCAAAACTGATGATGGTATTGAGCTTGAGGGGGTTGTGTATGAACCCTCTCATCCAAAGGCGACACTCCTGTTTTTTGGTGGACGCAGTGATGACAGTGTAGCACTCATTCATAAGTTAGCACAAAACTATTCTCAGTTGCGTGTTATCACCTTTAATTACCGATCTTATGGTAAAAGTGGTGGAGAAGCAAGTGAAGCAAACCTTCTCAAAGACAGCTTACATATAGCTGCTTTGGTTGAGAAACATTATGGTTCTTTTTATGTGATGGGGTTTTCTCTAGGTTCTAGTGTAGCCGCATATCTTGCAAGTAAACACGCAACCAATGGGGTGTTTTTAGTGGGTGCGTTTGATTCTATCAGCTCTTTGGTAAAACAAAAGTATGGTATAGGCGTTCCCCCATTGTGTTTGCGTTATAAATTTAACACGCAGGGATATATTCAAAGAGTAAAAGAGGGTGTTTGCCTCTTTGTCTCCAAGGCTGATACCATAACCTACATAGAAAATGCACGCAATCTTAAAAAAGCTATACCAAACCTTGCGTGTTATGTGGAGTTTGATGATTTAAGTCATAAAGAGCTGCTGTGTAACACGCAAGTAGCACAAAAGATCAATAAGGTGATAGATGAACAAAGTGCTTCTGTATAAAATAATGTTTTTTACATGTTTAGGTGTTATAGAGTTTTTGGCAACAACGACGATTCATATTGAGGCTGTAGAATCTATGTGGGACAAATCAAACCACTTTATCGCTTTTTTTGTACTTTATGTTTTACTCTCTCTGGCTTATCAAAACTTTTCAACACTACTAAAAGCTGTATTACTCTTAGCCTTTGGAATGCAAATAGAGATAGTACAAAGTTTTATAGATGGACGATATTTTTCTATGCTTGATGTGGTGGCTGACAGTATCGGGATAGCTTTGGGGATTGTTGGGTATAAGTATGGAGTATCGAAAATAAAGATACTCCGTTAAAGTTTAAAGCAGTTTTTGCATCAACTCTATATGGTAAGACTCTTGGTAGTTGATAAAGTCAAAAAACTTCGAGAGTTTTTCATCTTTGATGGCATCACTTAACTCCTTACACATCTCTTTTGCAGCTTCTTCTTCTGCTATACCATCTTTGACAAACTGTTCTAAATCTTTGATGATGTAGGTCATCTCGTGTAGCTCTCTTGGAAGTGCTAAGATGCCTAATTTTGCCATCATATTGCCAAAAGATTTAAGGTGAAAGTGGGATTCATCTACCAGGTCTTGAAAGACTGAAAAGTGTTTAATCTCTTTTGTTCTGGCTTGCATATAAGCATAAACCAAAATAAGTTCATACTCTTTGTACGATTCCTCAAACAAAAAGAGGGTAAGCGCATCTATCTGATCTTGTGCCAAATCGTCCCACTCTCTTTTCATATTAAATGCTGTAACTTCTTGATTGTTTTTATTATCACTCATCACTTGTGAGATATATTCCAAAAGATAGGTATCATCGGTTTTTATCCTCTCCCCGAGTACAGTTTGTGGATAAGACTCTTGCGTGTTATGAATGAGCGTTTGTAAATCCTCAAGCACTTCAAAAACACTCTCTCTTTTGTAGAGGATCATATCACGGTCATAGTTGTAATCTTTGCCATTTTCTAAAATTGCATTTCCCAACCATTTCATATGGCGAAAAGCGATTTGGGAAAAGTCGTAAAGGCGTGATTTTATAGCTTCATCATTGATTGCAAAGGATGCAAAAAGGATACTTAGCCATAGTTGGTGTTTTTTTTGGTATGTTTTATTGTTCATTATGTGTCTCCTCACCCATATTAGTTGCTTCACAGCTATCTTTCATTTTAAGAAGGTGTAACTCTTCCTCTTTCCCTTCTGCACGGTTATCATGGTTTTTCAGTGATGCTATAAAAGCAGTAAATACAATCTCAGCACATATCTTTTGTTGGGGTGTCATATTGCCTAGTTTCTCATGCATCTTCTCAACCGCTTTTTTAGCATATTCAAGGTCGTTATTTTTAATCATCTCACTAAACATAGAACCTATCACGACTGTATCTTGACATCCATTGGTTGCAAAACGGACATCTTTGATGATTTCACCATCTAAAATGGTGTAAAAGATAACATACTCTTTTGTTTTCTCATCAAGTGCCACCCCAATGCCATTGGCATCATCAAGTTTACCGTAATTTTTTGGATTCATAAGGTGTTCAAGAACTTCTGAACTCATTCCTTCTGGCATTTTTACATCTTCAAACATTGAGATCCTTTTTTAATATTTTATTTTTGCTAAATACAACCCCTCAGGGGGTGCTGGTTTTATTTTATAATCTTTTGTACATGCAAGTTTGGCATATATTTGTTCTTCATCAAGATGAAGAAGTGCTGCGACCATAAAGCGAATTTGTGTTCGCAAAAAACCGTTTGCTTCAAAATGTAATACAATTATATCTTTATATTTGTATGCAAAAGCTTTATAGATGGTACGGATGGTAGATTTTTCATCACTTCCTGTTTTTATAAAGTTTGAAAAATCGTGTGTACCTTCAAAGAGTTTGATGTTGCGTGTTATCTTTTCATAATCACACTCAGTTAAAAAAGTGATAAAATCAGCTTCAAAAGGGTTGCGTGTTGCTGTTTTTATCAAATAGCGATAGGTGCGTTTTTTAGCACTGTATCTTGCGTGAAAATCATCATTTACTTTATATATTTTTTTCACCACAATACTTGAGGGCAACATCTCATTCGTAACACGCGAGAGTTTATCTAAATCATTCCAGTAAGGGGGAAGCTCTATATGGCATATCTGCATTGTTGCGTGAACACCTTTGTCGGTTCGTCCACTTGCTACAACTTGCGTGTTGATACCGAGTTTGGCAAGAACATGAGTAAGAACACCCATAACAGTTTGGGAGGTCTCTTTTTGGATCTGTGAACCAAAAAAAGCTTTCCCGTTGTAGGCGAGATGGAGTGCTGTTTTCATTAGAACTTATTAACTATAAATTTTCTGTACATAAAGTATGTAACTGTTGTCCAAAGTACAAAAACTACAGGGATAGTGTTGTATTTTAAAACTCCAGCAAGACCAAGTGTAAGTCCATAATACACTAATGTGGAAGCAAAAAGATAGAGATAGACTCTTGATTTTTGGTGACGACTTTGTATGATACTAATGGTTAAAACTAAAAAAAGACTAATTACAGGAAAAACACTTAAAAGTGCATCTGTGATAAACATATTGCGTCTATTTCGATTATTTTTATTTCCAAGCCAATACTCAAGAGGTGTTTTTGGAGTAGTGAGTGATGCATGAAGTTTGTCATTGATCAGCATATTTGTAAAGTTTATTTGGGAAAATTTTTCTTTTGAGTAGATATACCCTTCACCATTGCTGAGTTTAAGTTTAAGTAAACCGTTATCATTAATCACTTTTGCTTTTTTTGCTGAAATTAAAATCTCATCTTTATCTTTTTTGTTAAATAAAAAAACATCTCCAAAGGTATTGTCTTTTTCATTTTTTGTTCCAAGATATAAAAGCCAGTCCCCAAAGCTGTTTCCAAATTCACTTGCTGAGAGGTTAAATTTTGCTTCACTTTTTTTATAGTCTCTAAAATTGGAGGAAAGTGTTTTAGAGTGTGGAAAAAGGAAGTAAAAGTTAAAAATAAGTAAACCAGAAAGCACAAGAGCTGGTTTAAAAAGAGTTTTAATCAAAAAAGAGGGTTTAATACCTAAAGAAAATAAAACAACAATTTCATTGTCATTAGAGAGTTTATAAATTGAGAGTGATGCTGCTACGAAAAAAGAGATGGGTAGTATATAAAAAAGTATCTCAGGCAGGACAAAAAGATAGAGCTTTGCCATCTCTAGTATATCAAGCTTGATAACTGCTGTATAGGTTGCAAGTTTGATGGAAAATACGACTGATGCTATGGCAAAAAGAGGTAAAAATGTTGAAAGAAAAAGTGATGAGAGATTTTTAAGGATATATTTCTCTAATGTTTTCATCTAGTAGTTTGCCTCTATATATCTCATGATTTGGCTGTCATAAAGAAACACTATAAATGTAGCCAAAGCTAAAAAAGGGACAAAAGGAACACGTTGTTCCTCTGCACTTTTGTTTCTTACTAAAAGCATAACAGGTAATGCCAAAAGGGCAGAAAGAAAAATAGCAAAAAGTCCAAGTTTTACACCAAGTAAAGCTCCCATAGTTGCAGCTACCATAATGTCACCTTCCCCCATCGCTTCTATAAAAGGGGTACGGTCATAATGTTTGTTCCATGATGTTTTTGTTTTAAGTCCTGCTCTGTAGAGTGATGATGTCATATAGTACGAAAGAGCAAAACGAAGCAGAGTAAATCCACCTGCAAACATAAGTGCGTTCTCTAAGTTTAAGAGTAGTGCATGAGGAGTAAAAGCTCCAAGGATCGCAAAAGTGATTGCCAAAAGATTAAGTGAATCTGGAACCATTTTATATTTAAAATCTATCATTGCAAGAGCTAAGAGCATTAAAAAGCTCAAGGCTATGAAAAAAGATGGAAGTGTCGGTCCATACTTCATAGCTATTAAAAGAAAGATAACTCCAGATGTAAACTCAATTAACGGATATTGTATGGAGATTTTTGCTTTACAAAAAGAGCATTTTCCACCTAAAAATATCCATGAAAAAAGGGGGATATTATGCCATGGTTTGAGTGGTGTTTGGCATGATGTACAGTGTGAAGCACCAAAAACAATACTTTCCTCTTTTGGTATTCGTAAAATAATAACATTTAAAAAAGAACCAAAAAGTAAGCCTAAGATAAAGGCTATCCCAAGCTCTAAAGGTTGTGAAGCTATCATTTGAGTAGTCCTCCAAATCGGCGTTCAACCTTTGTGAATTTTTTAATGATCTTTTCAAGCTCTTTTGTTGTAAAGTCTGGCCAGAGGGTGTCTATGAAAAAAAGTTCCGCATAAGCTGCTTGCCAAAGTAAAAAATTAGAAAGTCGCTTATCGCCACCTGTTCTAATGAGCAGATCAACATCATGTTTGCAATCAAGTGTGTTGTTAAGCATCTCAAGGGTGATGTTTTCATCACAGTTTCTAAGTTTATTTACTGCTCGAAGTATCTCATCTTGTGAGCCGTAGTTCAGTGCTAATGATTGAACAAGCCCGTCACAGTGAGCAGTTTTCTCTTCAACATCTCTAATGGTTTTTTGGAGTTGTTTGGAAAAAGCTCGTATATCACCTATGGGTTCAAAACGAACATTGTGTTCCAAATAAACAGGCAACTCTTTTTTAAGGTAGTTATCAAGGAGCTTCATTAAAAACTCAACTTCGAGTCGTGGACGTTTCCAGTTTTCAGTTGAGAAAGCATAGAGAGTGAGTCTTTCTATATCTGGATGGTCTGAGCAGTAAGTTGTAATAGTTTTTACTACTTTAGCACCTGCTTCATGCCCTTTGACTCTTTTTTTTCCCTGTTGTTCCGCCCAGCGACCATTGCCATCCATAATAATTGCGATATGTCTTGCTTGATTCATCATCTAACTCTCTTGCAGTTTTTTTGCGTGTTGTATTACCTCAAATGAGAGATTTAACTTATCATCTTTTGGAAGATGCACAACCTCTTTTGGTGTAATAAAATCTATCTCATTTGTTGTTGTTCCAAATCCTGAAGCATTGTCCAAGATATTTAAACATACTCCATCGAGCTGTTTTTTCTTTAACATATCTTCTGCATTTTGGAGTGCTTGCTCTTTATCCATCTCCGCTTTAAATCCTATGGTTACAATGCCTTCTTTATCCAAAGAGCTTAAAATATCGACGTTTTGAACAAGATCAAGTGACCACTCTTTGCCTAAAGCCTCTTTTTTAAGTTTTGCATCTTGCTTATATTTTGGTACATAGTCACTCACCGCTGCTGCCATAAAAAGATAAGGGGTTTTTTGAATAAGATGGATATGCTCATCACGCATAAGTGTTGGTTTGGAGAGTTTTCCTTTCTTTGCAATACGAATCGAATCTACTAAAAACTCTAACATCTCAGAAGAATCTTCAACCTCGATAGTATGCATATTTTTTGGTAAATCTGTATCAAATCGTGTTGCTATAAGGTTGACATCTGCACCTTTGAGATAGAGTGCAGTAGCAAGTGCAGAAGCCATTTTTCCACTTGAAAAATTAGAAATGTAACGCACTTCATCTATTTTTTCAATTGTACCGCCACCTGTTACTATGACACGTCTGTCTTGCCAAAAATCCTCTTTAAGAAGTTCTCGGGCAGTTTCATAAAAGATATCAAGTACTTCAGCCATCGCACCATCACCTGTAGTTTTGCAGGCGAGTTCTTTTGTTTGTGTATCTACAAAGGTGTAGTTGGCAATTCCTAACATTTTAAAGTTGGCCTGAGTGATAGGGTTTTGTAACATATTGGTATTTGCTGAAGGTGCTATAATCTTTTTATCTTTGTATGCCAAAGCACATTGAAGTAAAATAGTATCGGCTATGGCATTGGCAAGTTTGGCTATAGTGTTTGCTGTAGCTGGAGCGATGACCATGATATCTGCCCATTGGGTGATTTTTATATGGTTAAAGTCACTAGCCCAACATTCATTTGTATCATCAAGTACTTTATTTGATGTGAGTGTTTCAAAGGTAAGTGGAGTGATGAATTTTTTTGCAGCATCACTCATCACTACTCTGACCTCTGCACCAGCTTTTACAAAAAGGCGAACAAGTTCAAGAGATTTATAGACAGCGATAGAACCTGTTACTGCAAGAAGTATCTTTTTATTTTTGAGTAATTGAGGTGATATTTCCATTTATAGTCTTTATATTTTTTTTGGGTGTATTTTACCTGAAAATACTTTATGAATTATTACTCTTATTGCAGTGTAGTAATTCATCGATATCTTTTTGTGGTTCACATAAATAAAAACCTTGACTTCTGTCAACACCAAGCTCTTTTACGGTTTGATAAACTAAATCGCTATGAACAAACTCTGCAATTGTTAAGATACCTAGTTTTTTAGCAAAGTCAACAATTGTCTCAACTACGATCTTTGAGTTTTCATCAGTATCGATATTTTTAATAAGTGTTCCATCAATCTTAATATAGTCAACATTAAGTTTCAAAAGGTATTCAAAGCTTGAATATCCAGATCCAAAATCATCTATGGCAATTTTACACCCTATAGTTTTCATCTCTTGTAAAAAGTGCGTAATCTCTTCATAGTTTTCAATCCCTTCAGTTTCTAGGATCTCTAATGTGATTTTGTTTGAAACTTTATGAAATGCAATTTGTTCTTTTAAAAATGCAATGGTTTCTTCATCCAACATATCATCTATGGAAAGGTTAATGGAAAAATTACATGCTACATTTTCAAAGTATTGACAACTTTTTTGAATCATGATTCTTGTAAGTTTTGAGTAAAGTCTGCTTTTTTTGGCAATATCTAAAAACTTATAAGGGGAGATTACGGTTCCATCTTTGTCAATAAGTCGAATCAGAGATTCACAACTTGCCAATTGTGTTGTTTTGTTGTCATAGATTGGTTGAAAATATGGGATGATTCTGTCATCATTGATGGCACTTTTAATATTTTTTATCCAGTGCATATTATCTTTGTACTGTTTTTCTATATTAAAGTTTTCGTCATAGATTAGATATGGAATTCTTCTTTTTTTTGCAAGTTTAAGAGCAATATCTGCTTTTTCCAAAATATGGGTTACTTTATCCTTTCCACCATATGTCGCACCAATAGTTACACGTAGTCCAATTTTATTTCCTTGTGTATGAAAAGTTGTTTTTTCTATGTGGTGAGATATTGTTTCGATAAGATTTATAAACGCTTCTTGCGAAATGTTTTCTTGGATATCAAGTGCAAACTCATCAGCATGAAGGTGGAATAGATTAACTTTAATAGGCTGTTTTTTAAGAATCTTTTTAAGCTCCAAAGAGAGTTGGATAATAATTTCATCTCCAATACTGTTTCCGTAAAAGTCATTAATCTCTTTAAAATCATCAATATTAATAATAGCTAAAGAACCATTGTATAAATTTGTGTGTTCAATAAGACTTAAACGGTTTGGTAAACCAGTTAAGTTGTTTGTATAGAGTTGATTTTGAAGTTCCAAAGTCTTCATATGAACCATATCTTCAAGGTGTTTATTAATATCTTGCTGCTCTTTTGCATATTGGTGTATCTTTTTTTGCATCTCATGAAGCGCATTGGAGATAAGACCAATCTCATTGTTCTCTTCTACATATGGGGTCTCTATAATTGTATTTGGTGAATAGTTTTTTAAAGTTTTAGAGATCTTTTTTAAAGGCAGTAGAAGTTTTCTTATATATAAACTTAATGCAAAAAATAAAAATAATAAAACCACTGATGCAAAGAGTGTAAAGTTTCTATACTTTTGACGTAGTTGTATATAATCTTTACTTGAATATGTCAGTATAACCTCTCCAATCTTTTTATCGGAGTTTGGTTTAAGAATATTTTTTCTAATGGTAATAGAGTTATTCATAACAGAGCTTTGTGGTGTTGTGATATTATAGATTTGTTTGTTTTTTCTTAAAATTTTTAAAGAGAGGATATTTGGGTTATGAACCAGATCTTTCCCAATTCTGTCGATATTGTTTGTGGTTCCAAGGTAAAGGTCAAGGGCGATAAGAGGTTCTATGGTTTTTAGGATAATATTTGCTTTTTCAAGCTCAATCTTGTAAAAAGCATCCTTGTTAAATCTTTCTGAAACCAACAAAACTACCACTATCATAAATGATGATACAAGAATGATAGATAAAACAATTTTAGATGATAAAGATTTTGTAATAACCTGATTCATATAAATGACCACCTATACCTTTAGATACAGACTCCATTTTAGCACAGATTGATTAAGAGTTTTCTTTATCTATAAATTTTACCATTTGTAATAATGGTGCTACAAAATCTACTTTTTCATTATGTAAATTCTCTTTATTTACATAAAATGTTGTTGATTGTTCCATTGATATCGAAAAGAGTAATCCTTTTTGAAGATTATTAAGATCATAGGAGAAAGTCATAATATGCTTTTGTTTTGCAATTTTTGTAACTTTCATTAAAGATTCATCTGAAAGATTAAGTACATAAAATGCTGTTGCATGTGTTGCTTGAGATAGCTGAGAAACTTCAATCAGTTGTATTTGTAATCTATAACCATCAATATTATCAGAAAAATTTTCCTCTATTGTATTTTTGATGTTTTGTGCTGTCAAAAGATCATCTTTCTCGTAAATAATTGAGAGTACAATAGTGTTGTTAATGAGTTTCATTGATAAGTTTTTATCAAGCAAAATAATTTTTGGAAAAATCGATGCTTGGGTTTTTATAAGTAAATCATTGTAAGTATATGCAAACACAAATGTAGATGTTACAATTGAGTAAAAGAGAAGGAACTTTTTCATTAAAATTCCTTTATAAAGGTAATTAAAAAGTTACTACCTTCTTGTGTATAGTCATTCTCATAACTTTGTGGTTTTGATGGATATTTCACAGTGGCATCAAAAATATTTTTTGCACTTAGTAGGAGCTTATATCTATGAGCTAAATTATGATAAGAGAGTGTCATATCAACTGTTGTATAAGAAGGAAGGGATGGTCGTGTATCTCCTGTTTTCCTATCCTTTGAATCA
>JAMOSN010000037.1 GCA_027068455.1 Sulfurimonas sp. | reverse complement strand
AAAATTATTAAAACGGATCATACTTGCCAACTCTATAACATACTCTTCTCCACGCTCAGAGTAGGGTTTCAATCCTTGAATGATAGTATATACATCATCAGTTTCATAATTGAGTTTACGAAACTCTTTATATGCATCCCCTCGAGAAAGGGTTAAATAGTACGCTCGTACAGAATCTTCCAAACTGTCAAATTTTTTGAGCCAAATCGTTCTTTTACCACCTCTTTGCTCATTGGCAGCGATACGTTGCTCTTTGGCACTTGTACTCCACATCCCAAAAATATTATTTGCTTCTTTAAAAAAACGGCTTGTTCCCCATGCGCTCTCCATAGCAGCTTGCGCTATAGCAATACTTCGTGGGTGAGGTTTAAGCGCCATTAAAAGTTCTTCATTGGTCGTAACTCTGTATTTTTTTTTCAGTTGTGCTATTTTTTCTTGGTAGTCGGGGTTATCAATATTGTTCTTGATATCAATATACTGTGTATACAACTCTTCATATACTTTATTGACAGGCGGAAGTATAAGTGCATAAAAACGATTTTTTTTTGCACTTATACTTATCGTAGGTTTTTTAGATACTGCATTGGCAGGTTCTTCACCCTCTTTTGCATAGTAATCCAAAAATGTTAAAAAAGTTAAAAAAATATATTCCAATTAAATCTTCTCTTTTAGCGCATCCGTTAAATCTACATAAAATTTTGCACACATACCTAAAGCGCTGTAATTTAGTGCTGGAATTGTAACATGTACAACCTTATGTCATCGCACATATTTCAAATCTTTACACCCTTAAAATTTATATATAAAACTTGTTTTTTGAGAGATATCTTCACTCTTAACTCCAATGGCTGGTTTTGAATCAACATCATAATAAAAAACAAAGTTCAAATAAAGTGTTTTATAAATCAAAACTTCAAGTTCTAAACCGTTTGATAAAATATAGTCACCTATTTCATCTAGCTTTGGCTGATAATACCCAACATATGAGAGCTTACTCTCTTTATTAAAAGATTTACTATAGGCTATATAGGAGTTTAGACGTATATTTTGCTCACTTGGATCAATCTGTGTTGTGTAGGCTATATGTTCATAAAAACCACCAAGACCAATGTAAATATTACCGTATTGTTCATTATCAAAATGGTAACGCAGTCCACCACCACTTAAAAAACGTTTTTTTACCATTGTAAACTCATTCATCTCTGTTTGCGCAAAAAGCTCATAGTTAAGCTCTTTCATCTCTAAAGCGTGAATATAACGTATGTGAGAGTAACTCTTGTTTGTATTAGTCTCACCAGAAGCTTTTCCATAAGAAAAAGTAACATCACCCCAAAGTACATAACTTATATTATTATCATATTGTCCACGGATACCTGCTGCATAATTATCAACATCACTATTACCCCTTTTTGTTTCGAACGAGCCTTTAAGTGAACCGCTAAAACCTGGTTTATCACCAATATTTACAGGGGCTATAGTTATTACAGCTTCTAAAGATACACTAAGAAAAAGAAGAAGAAAAAAGAGTTGTCGTATCATATTATTATCCCAAATTTTTTTGGAATAATAACATGAAATCTATTAGACTTCTTGCAAAACCCATAGATGTTGTGCAACAATGGATAAAAAACGACACTGAAGTTGCTACCAAATAGTTAATATTTTTAGATACCATTATAATAAGAAAACTTCAGGACAAACAATGGATACAAAATACAGCAATACAAACTGTATAGCTAACTTTATAGTGATTGCAACTATACCTTTTTTATTTTTTATTGCTATGATACTTGGTTACATAGGGATCATTCCCCTTAATGTACCCATCCATTCTTTAGCGGTAATAGGGTTTATCCTGTTTATCTTTTTATTATTTATAAAACACAACGCAAACTACTCTATATGTAAAATGCGTTCTGTACGGATGAGACTAGCTTCTGATATTGAAGATGAGCTCAATCATACAAATCTTACAATAGAGGGGCAGACCAAGTCTGTTCTTGATCTGCAATCTTTTTTAAACCACTATTTCAACGATGTACGCAATGACAACTTTGTATCGGTAGCTTCTTCCATTTTCCCAATGCTTGGTATTTTAGGAACTTTCATCGCAATAGCGCTTTCTATGCCAGATTTTTCTGTTGAAGACACGCAAGCACTTGATCATGAAATATCAATGCTTTTAAATGGTGTAGGAAGTGCTTTCTTTGCTTCAATATACGGTATTTTACTCTCTTTAATCTGGACCTATTTTGAAAAAAGGGGTCTGAGTAAAATAGAGCGTTACTTTCATGAGATACAACAAGAATACAAACCTCTTATCTGGTCTAAAGAGGAACTTACAATCTATAAATATACACAGTACGATATCAAAGAAAACAGATTTATAGCAGCACTCAAAGAGACATTCAACCTTGATTTTATCAAGGAGCTCAATAAACACCATCTTAACTCTTATGAACATATCATCACTCAAACAAGGGATGATTTTACACAACTCTCACAAAACCTCGCAGAGGTTTCTCAAGAACTACGTAAAACATTAAAAGAGATGGACACATCAACATCTGCACTAGAAGCACAAAACAATATAGAAAAAACACTCAAAGAGTTTACAGATGCTACACAGTCTTTGGAAAAAACCACCAAACTCTTTAGTACACAGCTTGACAATTCACTTAACAGAACATTTGACAAAATCGATACAGAGATTGGTGATATAGTTATTAAACTTGCAGATTTTGCGACCCATGTAAGTTTAGAAAGCAGAGAGGTTCAAGACTCCATTGCCAAATATCACAATATGGTTGCAAACCATATCAAAATAAAGTAAGCCAATGTTTTACAAGAACAATAAAAACGAAGAGAGTAACTTTTGGCTCTCCTATGCTGATTTAATGGCAGGACTCTTATTTGTTTTTATCTTGCTTATTGGTGCTATTGTTGTCAAGTCGATGGTACTTAAATCAAACCTCCAATCAAAAGAAAGCTCTTTGGAAAGCTCATTAGAGCTTCTTTTATTACGAGATAAAGAGGTACAAAAACTCAAAAAACTTTTAGCAATCCGTAGTGCAGAACTCAATGCAACACAGGACAAACTTATCATTAGCAAAAATGCTCTCAAACTCAAAACTGATGAACTTATCAATCTCAACAATATTCTCCTTTCACAAAATATGAAAATTGATGATTTTAACAATAAAATCATCATTATGCAAAACCTTTTGGATGAATCCAATGCCACAATAGCACAGCAAAATAAAAAGCTTCAAGATTATGAGAACAAAGTACTTGTCCTCTCCAATACCGTAACAGCAAAAGAGGATGCTCTTAAACTTCAAGATGAAAAACTTCTTACATTGTTGCGTGTTATAGAGCAAAAAGAGACAAAATTTGATGCACTCATAACAAAACTTCAAGCTCAAAAAGCAAAAATAAAATCTCTAACAGGGATAAAAATCAAAGTTATAGCAGAACTCAAACAAAGTCTTGGTGAGAATGTACAAATAGACCCCCGAAGTGGCTCCTTGCGTGTTGCATCCAACATCCTTTTTGACAAAGGAAGCGCTACACTGAAACCATCAGCAAAAAAAGAGTTAAAAAAGATTTTTATTGAGTATATCGGTGCACTTACTTCCAATCAAAATATAAAAGAGCAGTTGGAGAGCATTATTATTGAAGGGCATACAGACAGCGACGGTGGTTATATGTATAATCTTAATCTTTCTCAAAAACGTGCCTATGCTGTTATGAAATATCTTTTAAGCTTAGACTTTACCAAGAAAAATAATATTAAGCCATTACTTGTAGCAAGCGGTCGTTCCTATCTTGATACCATTAAAGATAAAAATGGTAAAGAGGATAAACTTGCATCACGACGTATAGAGATTAAATTCAGACTTAAAAATGATGATGCAATGACTGAGATAGAGAGAATTTTAGACTATGAATAATTTTGAACCAAAGTATATTAAAATATCAGCAAAGTATCTCCAAGACAAACTTCAGAAGTTACAGGTGCACTCAAAACAAAAACACAATTCTCTTAAACTTGAAGAGAAAAAAGAGTCTATATTTTCAAAACTTATCCATGGATTTTTTCAATCATAAATCAAAGAAGTGTAAAGATATATGTTTTTTTTGCTTCTTTGTAAAATTTATACTTATAAAATCCGTCAAGTTCAATCACTACTCTATAGTATCCATCATGAGCACCTATACGGATTCTTTTAAAGAGAGAATCTTTTTTTAATATCTGTTTTTCATAACTGCGGATATCAATATCATTTTTAAAGTCACACACTATTCTATGAGGTTTGACTAGAAGAAAATGGCGCAAAAGCTTATCTTTTGTAATCACTTTGATTGTTTTTCCATCTGCATAAAACTTTATAAAACCAAAAGAAGCTATCTGTTTATATTTATGTGCTTTTTTACTTTTAGGAGATTTTTGTTTTACCTCTTGTACACAATAACTTTGTGAAATAAAAAGGGGAAGATGCCAATCTATACTGTTACTGAGTTGTAACTTTTTTTCAGCGATGGATCCATCAATATTTTTATATCTGACAGTAACACTCTCAATAGTCCTTGCAGTTGAAGGGAGTGTAATTGTTGCTTGTTTTAATGGAGGTATTGTTTCTATCTGATTTGATGTTAATGGGATATCTTGCATTCCAGAAACAGGAAAAAAAGGGTTCTCTCTTGCATCAACAAGAGTGTACAATAACACGAAAGGCAGTATAAATCTCAACATAATAATCTGTATCCCACTTTTTAAGGTTATTATAGCAAATTATTGGGCGGAAATCTCTTTGAGTTCAAAATACTCACGTTGAAGTTCAGCATTTTGCGCTTTGAGGTTTTTTACCTCACTTTGGAGATAATCTTCGTAGTCTTGAAGCCCCAAAAGGACTTCAATAGAGTTGGTGCCATAGAGTAAAATCCCTATATATACACCTAAGAATATAACAAGAATAACAAACAAAAAAAACTTGCCAAGAGAAAGCCCTAGATATTTTTGGGTAAAACTTTGGTGGGATTCTATATCCTCGAAAAGTTCCTCTTTCTCCATCTTTTACTCTTATACTAGTTAAAAAGTGAAGAACCTAAATACTCACCATACACAATTTCATTTTCAATCTCTAAAAGACGGTTATATTTAGCCGTTCTCTCACCACGTGCAGTTGAACCAGTTTTAATCTCACCACAGTTAAGTGCTACTGCAAAATCAGCGATAAAAGCATCTTCACTCTCTCCAGAACGGTGAGACATTACACATTTATAACCATTTCTTTGTGCAAGACGTACTGTAAGCATAGTTTCACTTACTGAACCAATCTGATTTGGTTTGATAAGGATAGAGTTTGCAATACCTTTTTGAATACCTTCATTTAAGATATTTGCATTTGTAACAAAAAGATCATCACCAACAAGTTGAATCTTATCACCAAGTTTCTCAGTCATAAGTTTAAATCCATCCCAGTCATCTTCACTAAGACCATCTTCAATAGAAACGATAGGATATTTTTCACAAAGATCTACATAGTAATCTACAAGTTCAGCAGAACTTACTACTCTATCTTCTGAATCAAGCTTATAACCTTTTTTGTAATCACCATCAACAACAAGTTCACTAGCAGCAACATCAAGTGCGATTGCTATTTGCTCACCAGCTTTATATCCTGCTTTTTCGATTGCTTCCATAATCACTTGGATAGGCTCTTCATTTGAGCTTAAATCTGGAGCAAAACCACCCTCATCACCAAGTGCAGTGTTATGTTTTTGTGCTTTTAAAATAGCTTTTAGATTATGGTAAACCTCAGCAGAAGCTCTTAATGCCTCAGCAAAATCTTCAAAACCTACTGGCATAATCATATACTCTTGAAAATCAACAGAGTTGTCAGCATGACTACCACCATTGATGATATTAAGCATTGGAGTTGGCATAACCATAGCGTTCGCGCCACCAAGGTAACGATAAAGTGGCACACCAAGACTTTGTGCTGCTGCACGTGCAACTGCCATTGAAACACCAAGCACTGCGTTGGCACCAAGCTTTCCGTAGTTCTCAGTACCATCTATCTCTTTCATCGTTGCATCTATAACTGCCTGATTGAAAGGGCTCATACCAATAAGTGCATCACTGATGTGTGTATTTACATTCTCAACAGCCTGTAATACACCTTTACCCATATAGCGATCACCACCATCACGAAGCTCTAATGCTTCTCTTTTACCAGTACTTGCGCCTGAAGGAACGATTGCGCTTGCTACTGTACCATCACTTAGTCTTACTGTCGCTTTTACAGTTGGATTACCGCGAGAGTCCATAACTTCAATTGCACTAATATCATCTATAAACATATATATCTGCCTTTTACAAAATTTAATTGTGTAATTTTAACGAAATTTGGTTAAATTATTTATTATTCTGTATCAGCTTCATTAATTTCAGCAGTATCCATTACCATAAGGGTACTCATACCCATTGCCTGCTTAATCTTTTCCTCAATCTCAGCTGCTAGTTCAGGTTCATCTTTAAATTTTTGTTTAACATTTTCGCGACCTTGTCCCAACTTAGTATCTTCATAACTAAACCAAGCACCCGCTTTGTCAACTATATCAAGTTTTACACCATAATCAACAAGTTCACCCTCTTTGGAAATTCCCTCACCAAACATTATGTCAAACTCTGCTTGTCTAAACGGAGGTGCTACTTTGTTTTTGATAACTTTTGCTTTAACACGGTTACCGATTTGGCTCTCACCCTGTTTAAGTGAAGCGATACGGCGAACATCAATACGTACAGAAGCATAAAATTTCAATGCATTTCCACCTGTTGTCGTTTCTGGTGAGCCATATCCCATCATTCCGATTTTCATACGAATCTGGTTAATGAAAATAACAGTACAGTTCATTTTAGAAAGAACACCTGTAAGTTTACGTAGCGCTTTTGACATCAAACGAGCTTGTACACCAACATTTTGGTCACTCATTTCACCCTCTATCTCCGATTTTGGAGTTAGTGCTGCAACAGAATCCACAACAATCAAATCAACAGCTCCACTGCGTGCTACCGTCTCTACAATATCAAGAGCCTGCTCACCATAATCTGGCTGAGATACCAAAAGGTTTTCAATATCTACCCCAAGGTTTTTAGCATAAACAACATCAAGAGCATGCTCGGCATCTATAAATGCACATACTCCCCCTTTTTTTTGACACTCTGCTGTAATTTGCAGTGCAAGTGTTGTTTTACCAGAACTTTCAGGTCCATAAATCTCTATCACTCTTCCTTGTGGGATACCACCGATACCAAGTGCTAAATCAAGCCCCAAAGAACCTGTAGAGATTGACTGAATAGGTTCTATCTCTTTATCACCCAAACGCATCAAAGCGCCTTTACCAAAAGCTTTGTCTATCTGTTTCATCGCCAGGTCTAATGATTTTTGTTTGTTTGCATCCATAACTAAAGCTCACTTCTTTTTAAATTTTATGTATTGTAGTTTGTTTTTTTATTATATAGAAAAATTATGACATTTTGTCATATTTTTTAAAACAATTGAAAAATCTCTTTTTCAATATCTTTATATTTATGTAATAACACCCCAATTTGCGTAATATCAAAAGCAGCAATTGCTTCGTTAAGTTCTTGTGTATATTTTTGGAAAATTTCAATATTGTATTTTTGTGCCACATCTTCCAACTCTTTGGTAAAAACTTTAATATCATTAAAATTATGGCTTTTTAACGCCTGCTCATTTAAAGAACTGATATTTTTAGAAAGTGTATCCAAAAGTGCGGCTTCATTGTTTTTCATCTGAGAGGACAAAGTAAGATGCAACTCTTTATGTTGCTCTTTTTGCACCTTTTTATGTGGTAAGAATCTACTCATCTCCACAAAAAGCTCCTGTTTCAAGACAGGCTTTCGTAAATATCCATCAAAATACTCAAGTGTATTATTCTTAAAATCACCTTGCATTACTGAAGCTGTCAAAGCTATGATAGGGATACTTTTATCATACTCTTTTATCAATTTAGCTGCTTCATACCCATCCATAACAGGCATACGAATATCCATAATTACCAGATCAAAATGCTCTTTTTTGACACTATCAACAGCCTCAACTCCATTATTTGCAGTCTTTGCTTCTATATTAGTATTGTAAAAATCATTAAGTATCAACTCTCTGTTATCTTTAATATCATCAACAACCAAAACCTTAACCTTATCAAAAATTATCTCTGCATCATCTTTACTTGTTTCTAGTTCATAGCTGGTTTCATCTGCAACAGAAGCGATACTCACACCATAGAGTTTAATCATAAAAGAGGAGCCCTTGCCCTCAACACTGTCAACCATAATCTCTCCACCCATCATCTCACACAAACGTTTTGATATGGAAAGACCCAATCCAGTACCACCAAACTTTCTATTTTCCTGCCCCTCTTTTTGCTCAAATGCATTAAATATACGCTCTAGCTGATCAGCTGGAATACCGACCCCTGTATCTTCTACACTTATAAGAATGTCAACTTTACTTATATTCTCTTCAATATCAAGCATCTGAAGCCGAACATTAATGTAACCATGCTGGGTAAATTTAACAGCATTACCTATAAGATTGAAAAGTATCTGTCTAAGCCTTACTCCATCAAGGAGTAAACTCTTTGGAATCTCTTCATCGATGATAATGTGAAGTTCAAGCCCTTTATTTTTAATATTCATCGCAAAGATAGCCCCAACCTCGTGAAAAAGATCATAGAGATTTGTCGGTTTGTTTTGTAACACCATTTTACCAGCTTCAATTTTGGACAGATCCAAAATATCATTAATAAGCATCAAAAGGGTATTGCCCGCAGATTGAATCGTTTTAACATACGATTTAAGTCGAGGCTCTTTAAGCTGTTCATTTAAAAGTTCGGTAAAACCGATAATAGCATTCATTGGTGTTCTAATCTCATGAGACATATTTGCCAAGAATTCTGATTTTGACCGATTGGCATATTCTGCATCATCTTTTGCCTGTTTTAATTGGGCTTCTATCACTTTTCTTCGTTTGATTTCCATTGAGAGGCGATGATTCCAGTAAAGAGTCCCAACAATCACAAAAATAAGCAGTGTAGCGATTTGGTAAAGGAGTGTGTAATCTTGAGCTTTTTTAACACTAATATCAATCCACTTCTTGTAAATATCTTGTTTCTCACTCTCACTTATCACATCTATCACTTTATCCATTATCGAGTACAAAATCGGATCTTCAATAAACATTTTATGCTCTGATTCATAATCAAGCTTTCCAGCAATATGGAGCTCATAAGGGTAATAATGCCCAACAAAGTACATAGCTACCGCCATATCCTCTATGGCTGCATATGCTTTTCCCTTTTTAACCAACTCCAGTGCATCTACAAAATCCTTTGTTTGGATCAGTTTGACTTTTGGATAGAACTTTTTTATGTACCTATATGCATTGCTGTGTTGATGCAGTGCTATGGTTTTGTTTTGGATATCATCAATACTGTTGATAAAAGACTGTTCATTTTTTGTTACAAAAACATATGGAAAGGTGAAAATACTTTTTGTATCTTTTACATCAATATTTTTTGCATCAATATCAAAAACGATATCTACTTGTTTTTGTGCAAAACTTTTCAATAAGTTTTCCCATGAGCCTACATCTTTATACTCAAATACCAAACCTGTTTTTCTAGCAATAAAATGAAGATAATCAGGGAGTAATCCTTGGACTACTTGATGTTTTTTTATCAGTAAAGGTTCTTGTTCAATACCTGAATAATGAACAATCTTATGATTTTGCAAATAGCGTTGCTCCTCTTTGGTAAAACTAATTGTAGTGCTGTCAGTTTTTACTTGAGAGTACATCCCCATCCATTTTGCATATATATGTTCTCTCTCCTGAGTCGTAATAGCATCAAAACCTTTATCGAGAATATCTCTGAGTATTGGTATATCCTTGCGTGTTGTCATATGTAGTTTCATTGCGTGTTTGCCACGATAGGATTTAAAGGGTACTATAGTACTGATACCCTCTTTTTTTAACACATAAACAATAGAAGCGTATGTATCAAAAAGGATATCCGCTTTTTTTTCCAAAACAGCATCAATGGCATCTGAAAATGTATCTACATCAAGTATCGTTATGTTTGGAAAATCTTTTCTTATAATTTCTCTGTGTGCATACCCTTTTGGAATTGCAACCACCTTTCCATCTAAATCTTTAATAGTTTTACAATACAAATCATCCCGTATAAAAAAGTAATCCAGCATCTCAAAATAGGGTTGCGTGTATTTCATAAACTTTTGACGTTCAGGCGTAAAATAAACAGCATCAAGCATATCTATCTCACCACTTTGTATTTTTTTAAGATTGTGACTCCATTTATCGATAACAATATCAAAATGTAATCCAGTTTTTTGCGCAATAAGCTCCAGATAGTCATTTGCTATTCCCTGATACTTTCCATTTTCGACAAAATCGATAGGTGCCCAGTCAGGTCCCCCTCCAACTTTAACAATAGGATGCTGCTTCATCCATTGACGCTCTTTAACGGTAAGAATATCATTGGTTTTTAATGCACTCTTATCAAACCATTTTTCTACTATAGCCTGTTTTTGTTCAAGAGTAATGGCATTAAGCGCTTTTTCTATAATCGAAAAGAGTGTCTTTTCATTTTTTTTGATTGCAATAGAAACATCAGTTGTCAAATCTTCTAAGTTATTTACTATAGAGAGATTAGATAAAAAATTATTTTTTATAATATAAGTAGCAACAGCAATATTTCCGATATAGGCATCTGCCTTTGCAAAAGAAACAGCCTTAAGCGCTTCATTATTTGAAGATGTAAGATAAAGCTTAATCTCTGGATGATTCTTTTGCATCCATTCATGAAGATAAGAGCCTTTGTTGAGAGCTACTTTTTTATTTTGCAAATCTTTTAGTGAATGGAGTGTATTTTCTGAAGTACGGGTAACAATAGCCAAAGGCATAGAGATATAAGGCTTGCTAAAGAGTAAGTATTGCTCCCTTTGTGGAGTTTTAACAGCACAAGTTAAACCATCGAGCTTGCCATTTTTCATTTTTTGAAGTGTTTTTGCCCATACATCGGGACGCACTTCTATTTTTAAACCACTATAGTGCTCAATGAGTTTGATAAAATCAGCTGCAATACCGTCATGCTCCCCTTTGTCATTGACAAAATCATAAGGTGCCCAACTAAAATCAGCACCTAGAACAATCTTTGGATGTTGTTGTATATAGAGTTTTTCAGAGTCACTAAGTTCTAAAGCAAAAAGATTTATTGAAAAAAGAAAAAAAAGAAAAAAAAATTTATAGCTTAGAGATTGCAATAAATTCATCTAGGTTTTCTTCAAATATTTTTACAAGGTCAGGATCAAAGTGTGTTCCACCACCTTTTATAATAAAAGTGATAGCATCTTCAACACTCCAAGCCTCTTTATAGACTCTTTTATGCGTTAAAGCATCAAAAACATCTGCAATCGCCACAATACGACCATAAATATGAATATCCTTCCCTTTGAGTTTTCTCGGATACCCTGTTCCGTCCCACTTTTCATGATGCTCATACGCAATAATATCTGCAGCTTTCATAATCTTTCTTGAAGAAACACATAAAAATTCATGAGCTTTCGTTGTGTGAGTTTTCATAATCTCAAACTCTTCTTCGGTTAACTTTCCATGCTTTTGCAAAATATCTCTTGGTACTGCAATCTTACCTATGTCGTGCATTGGTGAAGCATAATATAAAATATCTGCATCCTCTTCGGAAATCTCAGGACAATAGTGTGCCAGTAAACGGGAATATTCGGCAACTCTTTTAATATGCTTGCCTGTCTCATCTGAAGTGGATTCCATTAACTCTGTTAATATGAAAATCATCTCAATTTGAGTTTTTTCAAGTTCACTTAAAAGTCTGTCAACTTTATATTTTAATTCACTCTCTAAAGAAAGATTGCTTTGTTTGAGCACCTCTTTGGCTTTATAGAGTTCAAGATGTGTTTTCACACGTGCAATAAGTTCATCTGCCTGAAAAGGTTTAGTAATATAATCAACACCACCAACACTAAAGCCTTTAGATACAGAATCTATATCTGCTTTAGCAGTTAAAAAAATTACTGGGATATCTTGCAGAGTTGGATTTGCTTTCATCATTTCACACAACTCAAATCCATCAAGACCTGGCATCATCACATCTAACAACACCAAATCAAAATGGTTGGAGTTTAAAAGCTTATATGCCTCCTCTGCAGATGTAGCAAATGAAAAGTCATAGTTTTGTTCACGAAGAATACTCATTGCTACTTGAATATTATCAGCTATATCATCAACAATCAAAATTTGATATTTTAGGTTCATACTCTTATTCCATTGAAAAATTCTCACTTAGTATATCATAAATCAACCAATTACGATAATTACTAATCTATTCCAACACGACTAATCTATGCTAAATATAAAAGAATTTGTAAAATATTTATTTTTGCATAATAATTGTTTGTGTAGGAAAAGCAAATTCAAGTTTTTCTTTATTAAACTCTTCCAAAATAGCCATATTTATCGCATCGTTAGTTACTGCAATAGGGCTCCCTTTTTTAATCCAGTAGATTACCATAATATTTAAAGAGAAATCTCCAAAAGAGTCAAATGCAATCACCGCATCTTGTGTATGTTCATTGGCTTCAAGAATTCTACTAAGTATATCTTTTGCTTTTTGCATATCTTGTGGTTGTGTATCGTAGGTTAAACCAAGGAAAAATTTAACTTTTCTTCCCTTCTCTCTACTGACATTAAGCACAGGGTTATCTGTTACTTTGGAGTTTGGCATCGTCACCATTCGCCCATCAAGTGTTTCGAGTTTTGTACTTCTAAGCCCAATCTCACGAACATAACCCTCAAAACCATTTAAAATAATACGTTCATTGATATTAAAAGGTTTGTCACTAAAGATAATAAATCCGCCAAAAAGGTTTGAGACTGCATCTTTTGCAGCAAGAGCAAAGACCAAACCACCGATTCCAAGACCGGTAATCATTGTTGTTACAT
>JAMOSN010000036.1 GCA_027068455.1 Sulfurimonas sp. | reverse complement strand
AAATACGACACCGTTAGAGATATCTACCCTTGTAAGAGAACTTCTTTTGTTTTTGTAGAGTGATGTTATTTTATAAAACTGCTCTGTGATGTTAAAAAAAAAGCTCTCCATCTGTGTTTACCCTAAAGAGTAATATTCCCGTACTCTGCGTTCAAAATCTTCATCACTTAACTCTTTACGCATCGGTAGGAATTTTTTTGCTTTCTCCCCAACGGTCACACGAGAGACAAAATACTCATCTTCTATAATCTCTAAAACCAATGCAGCAACCTCTTTAGCACTGTTACCATTGTTGATCTGATCTACAATCATAGGAACAAAATCTTTTACTAGATATTTATACGCAAAATTTTCTTGAAAAACCTTAGCATTGACCACTAGATTATCTCTTGCAAACTGCGTATCAAAAAAACCTGGTAAAATAGAGTGAACTCGGATGTTAAACTCTCTTAATTCATATCGCAAGGAGTCTGTTACACCCTCTAAAGCGTACTTGCTTGCATTATAAAAGGTCAAAAGTGGCAAACCAATCTTCCCCAAAAAAGAGCTTATGTTAATGATGACACCTTTTTGATGCTCCCGCATCACGGGAATGACACTCTTGCAAACACGCAAGACACCAAAAAGGTTAACATTAAACTGTGCCAACATCTCCTCTTCTGTACAATCTTCCACACTTGAGACAAGTCCATACCCTGCATTGTTGATAAGTATATCAATTGTTTTTTCTTGAGTAAGAATATATGCAACGCACTCCTCTACACTCTTTGGACTTGTTACATCAAGAGTAATGGGAACAATATTTTTCTCCTGGAGATGGAGTAATTTTTGAGGATTTCGTGTTGCGGCATAAACTTTAAAATTTTGTTTTGCCAGATATTTTGCCGTCTCAAGCCCCATCCCTGAACTTGCTCCAGTAATGAGAACTACTTGCACACCTCTTTCCCCCTTGTCAAATCTTTAGATACCAAAAAACTTATGTAACCAATCTCGCTCTTTTTGTGTTTCAATGAAAATCTTGGTCACAGTTTGATTGTTGTCTCCAATTACAAAAACATCATTTCCCTCAACACGCAAGTGCTCTTTCCCCCACTTTTTATCGAGCTCATCCATACGAAAAAGCACCTCAGCGGCACTTGGCTTCTCTTTTGTACCATCTCGTGTATCGACAATAGTAAGTCCACCCATCCTTTTTTCTAGCTGATAAGGGCTATACACTTTTATAGCCTTGTAAATTCTATCCTCTTTTGCCTCTGGCATTGAGCGTTCCATAGACACAAATCCAAGTATAAAAAACGCCACGATAAATCCTATAAACAAACCTTGTTTTATATTCATACTATTTACTCCAATTCTCTATATATTTTTTTGCTTTTGCATCAAGCATTTTCATTCTCTCTTTCCCTTTTGGTAAAGTAACACGCAACTCTTTCATCTCCTGTAAAAACTCCACTATCGAATCTGGTATCATCTTTTGTAAATATATTCGCAAATGTTTTGCCATTGCAGGGGAACTTCCCGATGTAGATACAGCAACGGTCAAATCCCCTTTCTTAATATATGAAGGAAAAATAAAATCACAAAACTCTGTCGCATCTACCGCATTACACAAACAATTATACTGTTTTGATTCTTTAAATATAGCACCTTGCAAGGCTATATCATCAACTGCTACCACAACTATCGCATAAATTGCAATATCGCCCACTTTATAAGCTCTTTGCTCATAAGAGATGTTATATGTTTGCATCATAGCAAGCATCTCATCTGAAAACTCTTGCGCTATCACTACTATATCTTGTGTAAAATCAAGAAGATGTTGCAGTTTTTCCAATGCAATATTTCCACCCCCTACTATTAAAATCTTTTTGTTGTCAAGTTTCAAAAAAGCTGGGAAGTAAGCCATAAAAAATATCCTCTTGTTTTTATATGTAAAAGCATACCGTATCTTATCACACTATCTTATTGACAAATATCAATCTATATTTAGAAAAACATCGTTACAATCATTTCATCAAAAAATAATTTTACAAAAGAGTCTAAATAATGAAAGATGAGATACTATCAAGAATACAAAAAAAATTTCCACTTGTTCCCAAACCTTTTGAGCATATTGCCAATGAACTCGGTTTGGAAGAGTCTGAAGTCCTTGCCATTTTACAAAAAGAAAAAGATGCTGGCATTATCCGTCAAACCTCAGCAATTTTTGACACCAAGCGACTTGGATACAAATCTTCTCTTGTTGCTTTTAAAATAGCACCACAAAAGATTGATGAAGCAGTAACAATCATTAACGCTCACCCTGGAGTTTCACATAACTATGAACGTAATCATGATTTTAACATCTGGTTCACTATGGCTGTAGCACCTGACTCCAAACTCGGACTTGAAAAAACCATAGAGATTTTGGCACAAAAGACCCAAGCAGATGACTACATCATGCTTCCAACACTCAAACTCTTTAAAATCAACGTAAAACTCAACACAACAGGCAAAGATGAGAAAAAAGAGAAAGTAAAAAAGGTTAAGCACAAAGAGATTGAACTCACTCCTTTGCATCATCAGATTATCCAAAAAGTGCAGTATGATATTGATTTTGTCTCTGAACCGTTTAAAAAACTGATTGATGAGTTAGATATTAGTTATGATGAGTTTTTTACTATTTTGCAAGAGCTACAAGAGAGTGGTGTTATGAGACGCTTTGCATCGATTTTAAACCACAGAAAAGCAGGATTTAATGCCAATGCAATGGTGGTTTGGGATGTTGATGAGCAAGAGGGGGAAGCCATAGGTGCCAAAGCTGCTGCATTCTCAGCGGTAAGCCACTGTTATTTGCGTCCTAAATATGCCAACTGGCCTTATAACCTCTTTACTATGGTTCATGGTAAAACAACAGAGGAGACCAACGGCATCATTGAAGAGATGGCTCAAGAGATTGAGGCAAAAGCACATATGCCTCTATACTCTTCAAGAGAGTTTAAAAAAGTTCGTATAGAATACTTTACACCAGCATTTCAAGAGTGGGAGGAGAAAAACCATGGATAGATTTATTGAACTAGAGCTTGCTTATATCGTTATTATGCTATTTTTTCTAGGTGTAACTGCCTTTGTGACTACAAGAGACTTTATGCCCAAAGTAGCATTTAAGAGGGGGATGATTGGTGTGTTTAGTGTCTTTGCGGTTATGATAGCAGCACACTATATGGTGACAACCAAACGTATGAACGGTGTTGCTGAGATCTTTAATGAGGGGAAAAAAGTGATTTGTGAGAACAAGATGCGTCGAACCATATCCCAATCAGTCATAATTTCCAAAGATTTAGGATGGAGACTACAGGATGATTATTTTAAAAATCCAGATTTTGAGAGAGATTTTCATACAGCACGCTGTGTTGATTATGCACCAATCGCACCAAAAGGAGAACAATAGATGAAAATCCTTGCAACACTTCTTCTAAGTTCTTTTTCACTTATGGCGCTTTCACAGTTTCAATCATCACAAGTATGTAAAAAATGCCATCCCATCATCTATAAAGAGCATTTTGCATCGCAACATAGAAAAGCTTCCATTTATGATGATGCTATCCATAAAGCGGTATGGGATAAACACCCTTTAAAGAAAAAAGGGGTTTACAAATGTGCCAAGTGTCATACACCAAACGATCAAAAACTTATAGAAGCACTTAAGAACAATCAACACGCAATGCCAACAGAAAATAAAGCGCAACACGAGGGTGTCTCTTGCGTGTCATGTCATAATATTGTCAATATTGAGCGTCACAGCAAATCCAACACCAATATCACAACACGCAATAAAAAGCTACTCTTTTCAGCACGTCAAAGTGAAAAAAATATCAGTGACAAAAAATATGAAACAAAAAAGAGTATGTTTGGTTTTATGACAAAACAAAGCGGTTCCCCGTTTCATGAGATAAACTTTACAAACGAACTTTATTATAATGGTAATGTATGTATGGGATGCCACTCTCATAAAGAGAATGCTCATGGCTTAAAAGTGTGTGAAACAACGATAGCCCCAGATGCAAATAGTGAAAAAGAGAACTGTATCACCTGCCATATGCCAAAGGTAGAGGGAAGTTTTTCCACAATGACTGAGTCAAAGACACATAGATTCCATGGTTTTAGTGGTGCTATTCACAAACCAAAAATGTTAAGTAAATATATTCATCTTAATTTCAAACAACAAGAAAAAGGCTTTGCTATTACCATAAAGAACAAAGCTTCTCACCCTTTAATGCTCCATCCATTGCGTGTTGCAACACTCAATGTCACCCTTATAAGCAACAAACAAAAAATCAAACTCCAACCACATACATTTGTAAGGGTTATCGGTACAAAGAACAAACCATCTCCACCATGGACAGCAACACAAGTGTTACATAACACGCAACTCAAGGGCAAAGAATCACGTACTATCCATTACAACACGCAACTTCATACTGGTGATGAGATTGTTGTAACTTTTGGATACTACATAGTCAATCCTAAAATGGCTCCAAAACTCAAACTGGAAAAATACAGTGACTTTGTTATACTAAAACAAGAGAGATTTTATGTTAAATAGTTTAAAACGTTACTCTATGGCACTTTTTTTCCTTGCCGTTGTTATTATATTTATGCTTTTGGGAACTCTTGGAGTTAAAGAGTTTGGTGACAACCTTTTTCAAGAAGCAAATATCACAATCAAACCAAAAGGGGAGCATGTAAAATTATGAGTTTAGCAGTTATTTTATCCATAGGTATCATCTTAAGTATAGTCTTTCATTTTATCGGTGTTTATGTAAACGCCCAAAAAACCGTTTGGGCTGCTATCATATTGTTATGGGCAGCGGCTATCTCATTTGCCACAAATGAAATCAAACCCAAAGGATATGAATATATAAAATCTATCGAGGGTAAATATGCAGATACAGATAGACTCATCCAAGAAGCTAAACCAACTATCTCACTTTATGAGATGTTAACTATCAAAAAATCTGTATCGCAACATAAAAAAAACAACTAAGTCCATTTATGACTTTTTAGTATAAAATTAAAAAGAGGACTTATTCCTCTTTTTTCTCCGCTACAGGAGTAAGGTTTGTACCCATATCCTCTTCAAGTTTTGCACGATGTTCAGCCATCTTTACACGTAAATCATCCATCATAAATGGGGGAACTGCATCATCTTTTAACCATCGTACCTCATCAACATGACCACCGTAATCTTTACCAAACTCTTCAATCTGCTCTTCAAGTTCTTCTAAATTACTACATATCTCAACTCTTTCATCAACACAGTCTTTAAGTTCTAAACACCAACTATCTTGTGTATCGTTAACTTTGACTTTGACTTCAAATACTACACCCATCTTTATTGTTCTCTCTCTTTAGCTGCATCAAACTCTTCAGCAAAGGCAACCATATCTTCTCTTTTTTTCAAGTCTCCATTGTAACGTACTCTGTCGATATCAACATCATCCTGTGTTAAGATTTTAGGCACAGCATCACGGTTGTTTAAAACTTCCATATGTTCATCAAGTTCATCTTCACTATATGCCATCTGCATATCAGCAGCAATTATGTGAGGGATAGCTTCGATAACTTTGAGTTTTTCAAGTTCCTCTTTTACACCATCTCCCTCTATCGTTACAATGATACGACCTTTATCATCATGGAGATGATAATCACATACACCACTGTTTTTTAAGTCGATTATTACTTTCTCTACATGCTCTGGCAATGTTTGTACTACTATACTTGATATATTCATTTTACTTCCTTTTATTCGTAAATAACTCGTCTAATTTTTTCACCATTTTTGGCTCTCATTGTATCATATAATCTTTGAGTTTCTAATTTTTCCTCATAAGATATAGGAGTTCGTAAAGATTTGTACTCTACTAGTTCACCATTTTTATAAACCCCAGATACTATCGCTTTTATCCAATAGAACCCTTTGTCTTTTCTCATATTTTTAACAATCCCAATCCATTGTTTTTTATTTTGTATTGTTTGCCATAAATCTGCAAAAGCCTCTTGTGGCATATCAGGATGTCTGACTATATTATGGGGCTGACCAATAAGTTCCTCTTGTGTATAACCACTTATTTCACAAAATGTTTCATTGGCATAAGTAATCTTTCCACTTAAATCTGTTCTTGAGATAATCAATTCATCCTCAGGAACTACCGTTTCAATCAAAAACTCACTCTCTGTAAACTCCATTGTATCCCCTTTTAATCTATAGTATAAAAATTGATAATCTTATCATCACTTGAAACAAAGAACTCTTTTTCATTAATAAAGAGTATATTTGTCAGGGTCATACTGTTACCACCAAAAACCCCTACAGTACTTTTTGTATTGGTTTTAAATACAGTAACATTATTATTCTCATCACTAGCATATCCAACCAATGCTCCACTAGGTGATACACCTACACTGTAAATCAAAAAATTTGCTGTTTTATAATATGCAGAATTAAATTTCAAGTTGTAAACTACAACACGTCTGTCCTGACCAGCTGTTGCAATAATCTTATTTTTATAATCTACCTGAAAAACATTATCTAAATTTTTTCCACTTAACACTTTAAGCAGCGTTCCATCTCTTGTATCAAATATATGTAAATCTCCACTCTCATCAGCAATAACCACTTCAGCCTTATCTTCACTTAATGCAAAATTGGAAAATTTTGACATAGAGGCCTGTTTTATCCAATTATTAGAAGCTGTTTTTAGGTTGTATGAGATAATATCATTACTCAAAAGACCAAGTACTAAAGTGTTTTCATCTAAGAACTTTGCTTTTGCAATATAGAGTTTTTTAGAAGCTGGTATAACAACTTTCATAGTACCGTTTTCAAAAATGCGAACCTCTCTGTATCCACTTTGTGCTTGAGAGAGTATCAATACTTTTTGTTTTAAAACATCTACAGAGTAGATCTTTGCATCAATAGGATCACCCATAAAATCTTTGATTTTATCAAGTGTAATCTTTTGAATAATGGCATCTTTTTGGGTATCAATGATATCAACAACACCAGCAACTGTAGCACAGTAAAGTTTGGCATCTTTATATACGATATCAGTCACTCCACCATCAACTTTATACTGTTTTTTAGGTGGATGGATTACTCCACCCCATACTATACTTACAAAAAATAAACACGCAACAAGTATTTTCATTTCTAAACCTTTACTTTATAAGGATAGATGCAGAGGGGCATCGACTTATACAAAACCCACACGATGTACATTTATCTTCATCAATTTTTGGCATAAACATAGCCCGAAACTCTATAGCATCTTCTAAACAAGGGTCCTTACATGAAAAACACATCACCCCTTGCCAACTTAAACAGCTTTTTTCATCTATATATATTGTAGCATCAATTTGATGTTTGTTTTCCAAGGTCAACACACCAAATTCACACCCCTTAACACACTCATCACAATAAGTACACCCACTTTTAGAAAAATCAAGATACGGTGTTTTATCTTCAGCGATTACTATTATCTGCTCTTGACAAAAAGAAACACACTTGCCATCACATTTATGGCACTCTTTGTCAAAAGCATCTTTATCTCCAAAATAAGGAGGTCTAATCAATGTTTGCTTCTTTGTTTCCCCTTTAACAGAGGAAGAAAGAAAGCTAAAAAGCTCTCTTCTCTCCATATCTATTTATTTGCAGCTTTTGTTGTATCTAAACCTTCCAACATTCTGCTACCATTCCAGCGAGATTTATGTGCTCCATCTGGATCGATATAATCTGGCTTAAAGTTATTTGGAACAGCCAACTCTGTTTCTGATTGAGGCGCATGACACTGTGTACAGTTATAACGTGCACCCACTAGACGGTTCTCTTTTTTAATTGAGATGTGTGCAAGTTTTTCACTTGATGTGTTTTCACCTTTAATCGCATACGAACTTTGTGGTCTAAAGTTTGTAAAGTGTGATGGTGGAATTGGTGTTGCACCCATGCTTGATGCTACATCTGGCATATGACACCCTAAACATTGGTTATCTCCTATCTTAATAGGAATCAAACCTGTTACATCATGAGGAATCATTGGTGGAGCATCTTGGAAAGCTCTTTCAAATTTTTTCCCACTTCCTGCATAGTTTGTACTGTATTGAGTAGCTGCAGGTTTAACCTCTTCTTGAAATAAACTTGTCTTTCTAAGTCCAAGTTGTTCTTCACTGATTGTTGGTTTTACTTCTGCTTGCTTTGCAGGTGCTGCATCATTTGTGCTGTTACATCCTACAAATAACATTGTCGCAGCAGCTAAACCAATAGTTATTTTATTTATTAATTTCATTTTACTCTCCCAAATTTTTATTATTTACTAGGTTCTTTATATGAAAGCCCAAAGCATCATCATCACACACTTCTATACAGCGAGCACAGTTTGTACACTCACCCGATAAAACTGGTAAAGATTCTTTACCAATCATATGCAGTACATGATTTTCTGGACAAACTTTTTTACACTTCATACAAAGTGTACAGTTCTCTTCAATATGGTGTACTCTAATAAAACTAAACTTGCCTATTAGTGAATAAAATCCACCAAGAGGGCATATATGTCCACACCATCCATTTTTTAAAACAAACAAATCAAATAAAAAGATAACAAGTATCGCAGCCCAACCAAATCCTAAACCAAACACTATACCTCTGTGTACCATCGATATAGGACTTATAAATTCAAAAGCTGTTACACCCATAATAGCTGAGATAACAAGACTAAGACCCAACACCCAATAGCGCATCTTTCTCGATGCAGGCTGCTTAATACCCTTAATCTTATTTATACCCAACTTCTCTCTTAAATAATTTGCACTGTCAGTCACCATATTAATAGGACATACCCAAGAACAAAAAGCACGACCTCCAAAAAGCATATAAAATGCCAGTACAACTCCTACACCAACCAACAAATCAGTCGCAAGAACAGCACCAGCTGCCAACATCTGTAAAGCTGCATAAGGATCACTCATTGGAATTGTTTCTAAAATAATAGAAGAACTCAAATTCCCTTGAAGGATTTTCCATCCCCAGGCATTAGCTCCAAAATATAAAATTAACAATCCAATCTGTGTGACTCTTCTTAAAATCAAATAGCGATAGTTATTCCATAGAGTTTTCATTCGTACAACCCTTCAAGGAGATCACCATTTAACTTATCTGCAGCCTTTTGTTTGCTTAATTCAGTTGTTGTTTTAATCTCATGTGCATTCTTAAGACGTTTTTCATCCTCTTTGTCCCAACCTTTAATATAGTAATCTCCAGCTCTACCCATAGCTACTTCACGAGGAAGTATATGAATAGCAGGTTTCTCAGTTACACAGGCTTTTTCACAAAGTCCACATCCAGTACATGCATCACTATGCACAATTGGCTTCATAAATGCATGTTTTCCAGTTCTTTCATTCTTTTGATACTCAATTGTTATAGCTTCACCAAGAATTGGACACGCTCTATAACAGGCATCACATTGAATCCCCCAAAAAGCGATACAACTCTCTTCATCTACAACAGCTAAACCCATATCGGCACTGTTTATATCAAGTTTTCCATCTGTAGTTACACTTGCTTCATCCAGAGCTCCAGTAGGACATACTGGAACACATGGAATATCTGGACACATATAACAAGGTACCTCTCTTGGAACAAAATATGGTGTACCTAAAGGTTTGTGATCTCCTGGCTTTGCCAGTAATAAAGTATCATACGGACACGCTTCTACACATAATCCACATTTTATACAGGTACGAAGAAAATCTTTTTCATCAATAGCTCCAGGTGGTCGAAGCAACAGTGATGAAGCAGTCACTTCATCAACATATGCACTCCAAATAAATCCACCCATTGTCGCAAGGCCAACACCTCGCGCCATATTGAGAATAAATTTTCTTCTATCTGTAACTGATTCTTTTTTTTTAGGTCTGTTTTCGCTCAAAACGATACTTCCCTTACCTTTTTTTATGCTTTATAAAGTTTTATAGCACATTTTTTATAGTCTGTTTGTTTTGACATTGGACATGTCGCATCTAAACACACTTTATTGATAAATACTTTTTCATCAAACCATGGAACAAATACAAGTCCTCTTGGAGGTCTGTTTCTACCACGAGTTTCAACACGAGCTTTTACTCTACCACGACGAGATTCAACCCAACAAAGTTCACCTTGTTTAAGACCTTTTTCTTCCGCAGTTTTAGGATTCATATAACATAATGCTTCAGGTACTGCACGATAAAGCTCAGGTACACGCATAGTCATAGTTCCAGAGTGCCAATGCTCAAGTACACGACCTGTACATAACCAAGTATCATATTCATTATCTGGCATTTCTGGTGGATCCATATATGGACGAGCAAATATTTTTGCTTTATCTGGTAATGGTTTTTTCTTTTTGTCTGTAATACCAGTTAAATTACCTTGAGCAAGTGCTTTTGCAAGTGGACCGTAGAATGCGTGTGTAGAATCTTTACCAGATTTTGCAACAGCTTTTGCAGCATATGGATCATACTTCACATTAAAACGCCATTGTGTCTCTTTTCCGTCAACAACTGGCCATTTAAGTCCACGAACTTTATGGTAAGTAGTAAATGGAGCCAAGTCATGACCGTGACCACGACCAAATGATGCATACTCTTCAAAAAGGTATTCATGAACCATAAAGCCATACCCTTTAAATACTTTACCGTCACTTCCTACAACATTTCTGCTATCACCGATACACTCAGAGTTATCAAAACCTTTTTGTGGGAAAGAGTCTAAGTCAATTTTATAACTTCTTGCTCTCTCATTTGCAAAAAGGATATCAAACATTGTTGTGTTTTCATCATAACCCATTTTCTTCGCTTCAGCGATAACATTTGGAAGTTTTTTACCATTTCTTAATGTATACTCACCCCATACATCTTTTACAGTAAAGCGTTTTGAAAGCTCAAGCCACTGCCAAGTATCACTCATAGCATCACCAACAGGAAGAACTTGTTGTCTCCAGTGTTGTGTACGACGCTCAGCATTACCATAAGCACCCCATTTTTCATAAATCATTGCAGATGGTAGAACAAGGTCAGATACCATCGCTGAGATACCAGGATATCCATCAGAAGTTACAATGAAGTTATCCATTTCGCGAGCAGCTTTAATCCAGTGTTTCGCAGATGCTGAATCTTGATAAGGATTACAAACATTTACCCATGCAAATTTGACAACACCATCTTCAATATCACGATGAATTTTCATAATGTGTTGATTACCCACTGGATTTAATGTTCCATGTGGAATTTTCCAAACTTCTTCAACATGTTTTCTATGTTTACCGTTTTTAACCATCATATCCGCAGGTAAACGGTGACAGAAAGTACCAACTTCACGTGCTGTACCACAAGCTGAAGGCTGACCAGTTAAAGAGAATGCTCCAGAACCAGGAAGTGCTTGCTTATTAAGCATAAAGTGAACATTATATGAAAGTGTATTAACCCATGTACCACGTGTATGTTGGTTCATACCCATTGTCCAGAAAGATACTACTTTTCTCCCTTTTTCAATGTAGAGATCAGCTAAAGTTTGTAGTTTTTGTTTAAAACTATCAAGTGATTCATCTGGATCACCTTTAGCAATTTTTGCTACATAATCAAGCGTATAAGGAGCTAAGAATTTTTTATACTCTTCAAAAGAAATTTCCCAGTGTTTCAAACCAGCTGGCTTGTTCACCATCACATCACCCTCTTTATAACCATACGGCTCTAACGCAGGTGCTTCCTTAGCAGAAACAACATGTTTCATCTCATGATTGATTGTTTCCATCTCTTTTGCTGAATACTTACCAGCACTACCATCAGGTCTAACAGGAGTAACTGACTTTTCACCAGCTCTTCTCATACCATAACCCATATTTACTGGAGATGCAGCAAAAACGATATTTTTCTTTAAGAAATCCCAATCAATCGCTTCAGGGTGATTGTAAACAATCTCTCTTGCGATATAGTTCCACATTGCAAGGTCAGTTGATGGTGAGAAAATAATCTCTATATCAGCTAAATCTGAAGTTCTATGTCTGTATGTTGACATATTGATAACTTTTACACGATCTGGATCACTTAATTTTCTATCTGTAACACGTGACCATAAAATAGGGTGCATCTCTGCCATATTTGAACCCCAAGATACAATAGTATCAGTCAGCTCAATATCATCATAACAACCAGATGGTTCATCAATACCAAATGTTTGATAAAATCCAACAACCGCAGATGCCATACAGTGACGAGCATTAGGATCAATCGCATTTGATCTAAATCCACCTTTCATCATCTTTTGTGCAGCATATCCTTCCATAACTGTATATTGCCCAGAAGCAAATACTGCTACACCCTCAGGACCACTTGCTTTAAGTGCTTTTCTAATGTGAGTTTCCATCTCATCAAAAGCTCTTTTCCAAGATACTGGAGCGAATTTACCTTTTTTATCAAATTCACCCTTAGAATTAACACGCAACAATGGTTGCGTCAATCTATCTGCACCATACATAATCTTCGCATTAAAATATCCCTTAATACAATTAAGACCACGATTTACTGGAGCTGCTGGATCTCCTTTTACAGCAACAATCTTACCATTTTTTGTTGCCATCATAATACCACAACCTGTACCACAGAAACGACAAGCTGCTTTGTCCCATCTCCATCCAGCTTCTGCTGCATTTGCACTAGCTTCTAACTCTGCTGGTACACTCATACCAATAGCTGCTGCTGCCGATGCTGCTGCTGAACTTTTAAGAAATTCTCTTCTTGAAAGTGACATATTTTCTCCTACTAAATAAATTTTGAACTTTGTTAAGGTGTCCATTAACGCTACAATTATATTACTATCAGTAAAAAAAATAATTGATATATGTCAAGCTTATAAATTACACATATGATATAATTATGTCGTTGATTTTTAAGTAATTGGTTAACTTCAATGAATTTAATGAAGTTTTTACTTTGTATCTAATATAATATATAGATTGATGAAAATCAAAAAAATTGGTAATCATCAGTCTACATTATTTAAAAGGAAGAGAATGAAAAAAATAGTTATGTCGGCTGTTGCATTAACAGCTATAATGGGTTCTATAAACACAGTAAGTGCTGCAGACAAGGGG
>JAMOSN010000035.1 GCA_027068455.1 Sulfurimonas sp. | reverse complement strand
ATAATTGGAGAAGCGTTTTCAAGTGTTGAAAAATTGCACTATGACCTTAAAGAGGAAGAGTTTTGCATTGTAACAACTGATGGTATGCAGAGTCAGAAAATGGAGTATTTTAAAAATGAAGAGATGAGTGGGTACTCCGCATATTTTATGGCACTTGTAATGTGGCATTTTGCAACATCGCAGTTTGATGACAGTTCTATTGTTGTTATAAAAAATTAAAAGAGGAGAAGAGTGATGGAAAAAGAGTTTTATGTTGCATTAAAAGAGATTGTTACAAATCAGAGTGAGGAGTTGATTCATTACTGGCTTGAGTATTTTGATGATAATGAAAAGGATGAAGCGTATCGTTATTATGATGATTTTTTAGGGTTTTTTGAAGAGTGTTTAGATGCTGAGTTGGATATACACAGTGATGAAGCACATGCGATGCTTCTTTTTCTGACTAAACTGCAAGAGACTATAGGTGCAGAGAACTTTTTTAATTTTAAAGACTCTGTGTATAGTTGTTATCTTAAGTTTCCACTTTTAAAGGCAATGGACAAAGCTTCTTTGTTTACACTGGAGAATGTCTCTGCATTGACTGCTTTTTTTGAGGCTTTAACATCTTCTTTGATGATAAAAGAGTATAAAAAAGGCCATGAATTTAAAGAGCGTTCAAGTAATGAACTAGAACAAAGAGAAGCACCTTTGAGTGAGTTGTGGGACGGTATTTTTATGGTTAGTATTGTTGGAACACTTGATTCTGACAGGGTTTTAAAGATTATTGACAAAGTACTGGATTATCTTGAAAGCAAAGAGAGTCGTTATGTTATTATAGATATTGGTTCTATTTTTGATGTAAACTCAGAAGTGACTAATCAGATTATGAAGCTAAACAGTGCTATTCATTTTATGGGAGCAACGCCTATGCTTACTGGCATTACCAAAAATATAGCCAAGAGTTTAACACATCTCAATGTTTCACTGGGTGAGATTCAAACTTTTCCTAGTACAAAAACGGCATTAAAAACTATTTTGGATACACAAAATTGACAGAATTGCTCTATACATATAATGCATATATAGCTATAGATGTTAAAAAAATGGCTGTTGTTAAGTACTATTTAAAAGAGCCTTTTAACAAGATGGAGATAAAATCACTTGATGATTTGTCATATTTTTTAGAAATTTTTTTTGATAAGGGTTCTTGTCCTTTTTTAAGAGAGTTTGAATATGAAAGAAAGTGTTATTATTTTGTTTCACATAAGTTTGATCACACTGTTATACTCACCATTCAAAACATTGACAAGATTAAAAATACTCTGCTTGCAAAAAAGGAGATACTTTTTGACGGTTTGACAAAATGTTATCTTAAAAAAGAGATTGAACTCTTTATAGAACAGGCATTAGAGACTTTCGTTCGGTATAAAAAAGAGAAATTTTCTATTATGATGTTTGATATTGATTTTTTTAAAAAAGTCAATGATACCTATGGTCATCTTGCGGGAGATTTTATCTTAAAAGAGCTTGCGTCATTGGTAAAAAATTCACTAAGAAAGGCAGATATCTGTGGACGCTTTGGGGGAGAAGAGTTTTTGGTACTTCTTCCAAACACAAATGCAAGCGGTGCTTTAAAACTGGCTACAAAACTTAACAAATTAGTAAAAGAACACGCTTTTGTCTATAAAGAGATTTCTATTCCCATAACTATAAGCATTGGCATAACATCGGTAAGCTTTAGTGATTCTTATCACTCTTTGATACAAAGGTGTGATGAAGCACTTTATAAAGCAAAAGAGAACGGACGTGACAGAGTGGAGTATAAATAGATTTATGAAAAAACGAATCTTTATAACAGCGACAAATACAGATATTGGCAAGACATATACAACGCTTAAACTGATGGATACTTTTACGCAGATGGGGTTGCGTGTTGGAGTGGTAAAGCTCATTGAAACAGGTGTGGTTGATGGTGTGTATCCAGATGGTGCTATCCTTCTGGCAAAACTGCATGAACTCAATCCTGAGTCTTTGGAGTTGCGTGTTGAGGATGTAGTACCCATCTCATACGAGCTTCCTGCTGCACCTTATGTAGCTTCAGGTGGTGCAATGCTTGATTTTGGAAAATTGAGTAATGCCATAGAGAAGATGGAAGAGTATTGTGATGTGTTATTGATAGAGGGTGCTGGTGGATTGATGGTGCCTGTTGATTACAGTTTTATGATGATAGACCTTATCAACTTTTTTAACGCACATACCCTTTTAGTTACCCATTGTTCTTTAGGATGTATCAATGATACACTCTTGAGTTATGAAGCGCTTGAAGATAGAAAAATACCTAATGTTGTAGCATTTAACTGTAGAAAAAAGGATGGAAATTTTCAAGTGGTGAGTGAGCCTTTTTTTGTGAAGAAAAAATTTCTTGTATATAAAGTTGATAATGATATTGAAACGATTGCTCAAGAACTTTTGGACTCTTTTAATGCTCCAACTGTAGTGAGTTTATAAAACTCAAATTTAACTTAGTGTACAATCCAAAGAAAAAAAAGGGTGTAGTATGGCTCATTTAATACAAACAGATGATTTTTCTAAAGCTGAGATAGAAGAACTCTTAGCAGATGCAAAACGTTTTAGTGACGGGCGGTTTGAGCACATTTTGCAAGATAAAATTGTCATTACACTCTTTTTTGAAAACTCTACACGTACAAAAAGTTCATTTGAGATAGCAGCAAAGCGTCTTGGGGCTGAAGTGGTTCACTTGGATGTTGCCAAAAGCTCTACAAAAAAAGGGGAAACTCTTGTTGATACTGCTATGAATCTTGATTCTATGGGTCCTGATGCCATCATTGTGCGACATCAAAATGCAGGTGTGCCAAAAATCCTCTCAAACCATACTAAGGCGAGTATATTAAATGCGGGAGATGGTGCACACGCTCACCCTTCTCAAGCGCTTCTTGATCTCTATACACTACAAGAACATTTTGGGAATGTAGAGGGTAAAAAAATAGCGATTGTGGGTGATATTAAAAACTCTCGTGTTGCAAACTCAAACATAGAACTTTTAAGCCGTTTTGGGATGGAGGTTATTTTGGTGGCACCTCCCCATTTTTTACCAAAAACACCACTGCGAACTACGCACCATTTAAAGGAGATTGTTGATGAAGTGGATGCTATTATGAGTCTTAGAACCCAAACAGAGAGACACTCATCACAGAGTTACGCTTCTTTAAAAGATTATGCGAGTGATTTTTGTATAACTGAAGATCTTATTGGTGACAGAGATATCATACTGCTCCACCCTGGTCCTGTTCATAGAAATATTGACATTACCGATGCTCTTTTGGCTGATAAACGGTGTAAGGTGCTTGAGCAGGTGAGTAATGGTGTAAACATTCGTATGGCTATTTTAAAAAAATTGATTGCAAAGCAGTAGATGAGTTTTGCAACAATTAATTCTCTTGCATCACAAAAGATTCCTTTTTTATTTATAAGCGATTTTAAAGGGAAGAAAGTGGAAGTTATTCCCCTTTCAGAGCTGCATGATGCAGATATAGAGTTTTGTATAGATGAAACCTATACATCTGTACAACATCCCTATTCTTTAGATATAGCACCTGTTTCTTTTTCAAGTTATAAAAAGAAATTTGACAAGGTGATAGAAAAAATAAAGTCAGGTGAAACCTATATATTAAATCTAACACAACCAACACCTATCAACACGCAACTCTCCCTACAAGAGATATACTCTCTTGCCAATGCACATTATAAGTTGCGTGTTCGAGATGAATTTGTATGTTTTTCTCCTGAAAAATTTATTCAAATTGAACAAAACACCATCCATACTTTTCCAATGAAAGGAACTATTGATGCGAGTGTTGTGAATGCAAAAGAGAAAATCTTGGCAAATACAAAAGAGATGGCAGAGCATGTGATGATTGTTGATCTCTTAAGAAACGATCTCTCAATGGTAGCTACTGATGTCAAGGTACAAAAGTTTCGTTATACACATCAAATCGAAGCAGGTGATAAAATATTATTACAAGTGAGTTCTCATATAAGTGGTTCTTTGGATAAACAATGGCATAATAGGTTAGGAGATATTTTACAAACCCTGCTTCCTGCTGGAAGTATCAGTGGTGCGCCAAAAAAAAGTACAGTAGATATCATTGAAGATGTAGAAGAGTTTGAACGTGGTTTTTTTACTGGTGTATTTGGTGTTTTTGATGGAGAGCGTGTTGATAGTGGAGTGATGATTCGATTTATTGAAAACACGCAAGATGGGTATATCTATAAAAGCGGTGGAGGCATTACGCTAGAGAGTGATGTTAATGCAGAATATCAAGAGTTACAAGATAAAATTTATTTACCATAGCATAGGCATATAATGAACATTGAAAATTTTTTTACAAGTGGTTGGAGATTTAGTGATGATGAAAGAGATTTAAGAAGTAAGTTTCAGATGATGAACATTGCTATAGTCCTGTCTTCTGTAGCAGTACTGTATGGAACAATTTTAAATTTTTATAAAGATGAACATACTTTAGCCTTTTTTGAATGGACACTTTTTCTTGTGAATGTAATCCTTTGGTGTTTGTTAAGAAAAAACAAATCTTTTTATGATTTTGTTTCTTTAATGGTGACAGCACAGTTTACATTTTTACTTGTCTTGCTTATTTATATGAGTTCTCCTGAAGATATGAAGCACAGTTGGTACTTTACCTATCCTATTATCATTTTGTATTTTAAAAATGAGCGTTATACTATCCCGTGGTTTATTTTGCTAATTGCTATGCTTTTAATAGCACCGTTTCAACCATTTTTAGAGACACAATATAGTTTTTTTCAGCTTTTTTATCTTAGTTTTGTTCTTATGATAGTAAGTATTATTGTATATTTTTACAAAGTAAAAATGGATGAAGCCAGAGAGTTGATAGCAACACAAGAAAAGCAACTTACTCGTAAAATCGAAGAGTTGACACAAAAGGACAAGATGTTGACACAACAATCAAAGCAGGCTGTAATGGGTGAGATGATTAGTATGATAGCTCATCAATGGCGACAACCTCTCTCTACTGTTACACTGAGTATTTCAAATATTCAACTCAAAAAACTTTTGGGTGAAGATATAGAGGAGAAGGAGATAGATACTGTTTTGGAAAATGTGAGTAATACCGTCGTTTATCTCTCTGATACTATTGATGATTTTCAAACATATTTTAAGCCTAATAAAACGGTGAACAAAATTAGTGTTGATGAACTAATATCAAAAGTGCTAAATTTTATACAACCACGATTGAAAAATAATGATATTGTTGTCGAAAAAGAGTTACCTAAATCTATTGAACTTCATACATATAAGAACGAATTGGTACAAGTGTTATTAAATATAATAAATAATGCTATAGATGAGATTGTATCAAAAGAGATAAAAAATGGTAAAATTTGTATAAAAGTTGAAAATCTCATTGAAAATATTAAAATCTCTGTGATAGATAATGCAGGAGGTATCCAAAGAGAGGATATAAACTCTATTTTTGAACCTTATGTAAGTACAAAAGGGAAGAATGGAACAGGACTTGGTCTTTATATGTCTCAGATGATTATGCAAAAACAGTTTAATGCTAAAATAGAGGTCTTTAATAATAAAGAGGGTGGTGCTACTTTTGAAATTATAATCGCGAAAAAACTAGCTTAGTTTTAGATTTTTTGGGTTATAATTAATACAAAAATATTAGGGACAGGTAAATGTATATAGAAGATTTGAAGTTTTCACTATGGGCTGATTTTATAGAAAGAGATTATTTAGATAATGAATTTAAAGAGCTTATAGATAAAAAAATAGTTAATGGAGCGACATCAAACCCTGCAATTTTTAAAAATGCCATTTTAAATTCTGATGCTTACTTGACACAACTTGCATCATTACAAGATCTCTCACCAAAAGAAAAATATGAAGCGGTTGCTATTTATGATATTCAAAAAGCAGCAGATATCCTTTTCCCTCTTTATGAAGCTGGAGATGATGGTTATGTAAGTATTGAAGTTGATCCATCTTTATGTGATGATGCAGATGCGACTATTGTAGAGGGGAAAAGACTTTTTACTCAGATACAAAGACCAAACGTAATGATAAAAGTCCCAGCAACAGAAGCTGGATATATTGCTATGGAGGCCTTGACGGCTGAGGGTATCCCTGTCAATGCAACCCTTATCTTTAAAAAAGAGCAGGCTCTTTTATGTGCAGAGGCATTTCAAAAAGGTGTAGCAAAACATGGGAAAAAAGTAGATACAGTTATTAGTATTTTTGTATCGAGAGTTGATAGAGCACTAGATAAATATTTAGCTGAAAATGGGATAGCAACAGCACTCACAGGTATCTATAATACTGCTGAAATCTATATGGCTATAGAGGAGATGCAGGTTCAAGGGTGTAGAGCACTTTTTGCAAGTACTGGTGTTAAAGATGATTCTTTGCCTGCGCATTATTATATAGAAAAACTTCTAGCATATAATACAGTAAACACTGCTCCTGTTGATACAATCAAGGCATTTGATGCAGATGGTATAAAGGAAAAAGCGCTTCCAATTCCACAAGAGACTATAGATAAACACAAAGAGGAGTTGTCTGCTATTGGTATCGATCTTGATGAGGTTTTAGATAAATTAATAGTAGATGGTTTAGAAGCTTTTAAAGAAGCGTTCCAAGAGATAATGGATGCATTATGAGTGCAGAAGTGGAAGTTGATAAACTTACCTTTGAACAGCTCAAAAAGGTAAGAGCATATCTAAAAAAGATGATTGAAGTTGGTGGTAGTGATTTGCATGTAAAAGCAAATGCAGTTATTCGTGCAAGGATTAATGGGAAAATCACACAGTTTTCTGGTGGTATCTTTTCTAGAGAGGATGCACTGACATTTGCAAAAGAACTTCTTAAAGGGCGTTTTGCCGAATTGGTAGAGAAGAAAGAACTTGATTTAGTATATCCTTTTGATGAACATAACCGTTTTCGTGTTAATATTTTCTTTCAAATGAATGGTGTCTCTGCTGTATTTCGTGCTATTCCTGTAAGGATTCCTTCTTTTGATGAACTGCATCTTCCTGAAGTTGTTCGTGATTTTACCCAAAGGGAGCGGGGACTTGTTCTTGTAACGGGAGTGACGGGAAGTGGTAAGTCAACAACCCTTGCAGCACTTATCAATGAGGTGAACTTAACTAAGAAAAAGCATATTATCACCATTGAAGATCCTATCGAGTTTGTGCATAAAGACAGAGGATGTATCATTAATCAGCGTGCAGTTGGACAAGATACTCACTCTTTTTCCAATGCTTTGCGTGCTGCACTTCGTGAAGATCCTGATATTATCCTCGTTGGTGAGATGAGGGACCGTGAAACCATCAACTTGGCACTGCATGCTGCAGATACTGGTCACCTGGTATTTTCAACACTCCATACTATTGATGCAAAAGAGACTATAAACCGTATTATTGCACAGTTCCCAACGGAGGAGCAAAACCGTATCCGTCTCTCTTTGGCTGGAGTGCTTCAAGGGGTTATCTCGCAACGTCTTATCCCTGCAAAAGATGGTTCACGTCGTGCTGCTTTGGAGATTTTGGTGCGTACACCACTTATTGAAAAACTTATTATGGAAAATAGAGATTATGAGATCAAAGATGCCATAGAAGCTGGAAAAGGGCATTACCACTCCCAAAGTTTTGATCAGGCAATTTTTGATCTTTATGATAATGATATTATCTCTTTGGATAAAGCGCTTGAAAATGCAACAAGTGCATCAGATCTCGAACTTAAAATCAATGGTCTTAATGCAAGTGGTGATATGAGTGGTGGATTTACTCAGTCACAACAAGAGGCACCTAAAGTTGAAATGGATGATAGTGATATTTTTGATTTAAAGTAAATCTTAATTAAAACTTGAGTATAATTGCGTCCATTTTTAAAATTGAAGGATTCATATGTTAGAAGGTATAGTTAGAGAGAGTACTGGCAAACAAGCTACAAAAGCTTTACGCCGCGATGGTTATCTAATTGCAAATATTTACGGAAAAGGGCTTGAAAATATCAATGCTGCATTCAAAGAGAATGAATATATCCGTACTGTGCGCAACAAAGATACATTAGCATTCCCAGTAAAAGTTGGGGATAAAGAGATGCAAGTTGTGGTTCAGTCATATGAGTCTCATCCAGTAACTGGAAAACTTTTACATGTTGATTTAATGGTAGCACAACCAGGTGTTGTAACACACTTTATGGTCCCTGTTGAAACTGTTGGTGAAGCAATTGGTCTTAAAAATAAAGGTCTTGTAAATATTGCTAAAAGACGTTTACGTGTAAAAGCAAAAATCGAAGATTTACCAAAAGCTATTGTTATTGATGTAACAGAGATGGATTTAGGTGATTCTAAACTTATCCGTGATATCGAAGCACCAGCTGGTGTAACTTTCACAGATGCTGATCGTGTATCAGTGCTGAGTATCATTAAAGCTAAATAATCATGCTTATAGTCGGACTGGGTAATCCTGGGACTGACTATGCACAAACACGCCATAATATTGGCTTTATGGTGATTGACGAGCTTATAGCTCGTCATAACGCCACGAAGCTCTCCTCTTCATCTTTTAAGGGTGAAGTTTATAAATTTCAAAACAGTTCTGTTTCTTTAGAAAATCATTTTTTATTAAAACCACTTACTTTTATGAACCTCTCTGGTGAAAGTGTTGTCAAAGTTAAAAATTTTTATAAAATTGAAGATGTTGTTGTAATACATGATGATTTAGATCTGCCCTTTGGAGCTTTGCGTTTTAAAAAAGGTGGTGGACACGGTGGACACAATGGTTTGAAGTCTCTTGATGCTGCTATTGGTAAAGAGTATATTCGTGTTCGTATGGGTATAGGCAAACCTGAACATAAAGGGGAAGTAGTGTCTTATGTTTTAGGAAAGTTCAACACGCAAGAGCAGAAGTGCCTTGAAAAATTTATAGCACACACCTGTGATGCAGTTGAGTTTTTACTTCAAAACTCTCTTGATGTCACAAGTGCTCAGTATGCTAAAAAGAGTTCGCTGTGTTAGCCTTTCGTTATGTAGCTTTGCATTATATTAAATATTTTTTTATTATCCTTTTTGCGCTTGTTTTGTTTTATGTCGGATTTGACTATATGGCTAAAGCGGAGTCACTGAACCTTTCTGCCAACTTGTTACTTATCTATCTGGTGTATAAGGCTTTTTTTGCCATTGATACTTTGCTTCCCATCTCTTTGGTCTTTGCGATGATATCAACAAAAATATTTCTTATCCGTTCCAATGCTTTGGTCTCTTTTTTCTCCCTTGGATATTCCCGAACAGATATTTTAAAACCTTTTGTTGTTGTGGCGACTTTTATTATTTTAATATTTATTGCATTGCATGGATGGCCAAAGTTTGCAAGAGCAGGAGAATTCTGTAAAAATATTCGTACAAATGCTCAATACCTTAATCCTACACGTGACCTTTTTTTTACATATAAAGGGCAATATATCTATTTTAACCAGCTTTTACCATTGCAGTCAAAAGCGTTGGATATACGTGTTTTTAAAGTCAAAAATGAAACACTTGAAGCTGTAACTGTTGCTAAATCAGCAGTCTACAGAGATGGTTTTTGGCATATAAAAAGTGCAGATGTTATTACAAAGCCAAAATTGCTTGATTTTAACTCATCAGGGATTGTGGTGACAAAAGAGAACGATTTGAAAATTCTTGAAGGTTTCCGTCCTAAAATTCTTGATCAGGTATATGAGGGTAAAGTTAATTTTACTATAGGTGATGCGATAGATGCCATAGCGATACTGGATGATCAAAATATTGATACAAGTGTGATTCGCGGAGCTTTATATAAAATTTTTGCTTATCCGTTTTTTGCTCCCCTTTTAATTATTATTATCTACTTTTTTGTCCCTATGAGTGTTCGTTTTTTAAATGTTTCCCTTTTTAGTTTTGGTGCTATCTTATCGACACTTCTTGTATGGGGCATTTTATTTATGCTTATTGAACTTACCAACCATAAAACACTAACAAGTGAAGTAGGTGTTTTAACTCCTATTTTTATTTTATTTCTTATTGCGATGAGACAATGGAGAAAGTACCGCTACGCTACAAACTAACTTAGCCATATATAAGCACATTTTAGATAAAATTAATCAAAAAAATATTTGGAATTTTTATGATTGATTTTAAAAAATTGGCACAAGAATATGGTACACCTTTGTATGTTTATGATTTTGATTATATGACGCAACAATATGAAGAGCTTAAAGAGGCTTTTCGTGGTCGTAAATCTATTATCGCTTATGCTGTAAAAGCAAACTCAAACTTAAGTGTTGTCAGACACTTCGCAAAAATGGGTAGTGGTGCGGATTGTGTAAGTATTGGTGAAGTGCGTCGTGCTTTTTTAGCTGGAATTCCTGCATATAAAATTATCTTCAGTGGTGTTGGTAAAAGTGATGATGAGATTCGTGAAGCGATAGAGCGTGATATTTTATATATCAATGTGGAGAGTGAAGCTGAGCTTGATCGTGTAGAGCTTATTGCCAAAGAGCTAGGAAAAGTTTCACGCATAAGTGTCAGAGTCAATCCAAATATAGACCCAAAAACACACCCTTACATCTCAACAGGATTACATGACAACAAATTTGGTGTTGATTTAGATAGTGCAAAACGTATGTATATAAGAGCAAATAACTCCAAACATTTAGATCCTGTGGGTATCCATTTTCATATTGGTTCTCAACTAACAGAGCTTGATCCTATCCGTGAGGCTTCTGAAATTGTTGCTGACTTGGTTCGTTCACTGCAGGCTGTTGATATTGAACTAAAGTTCTTTGATATTGGTGGTGGACTTGGTATCAAATATGATAATGAGATAACAATCAAGCCATACGATTATGCACAAGCTATTTTAGGAACATTAACAGCACTAGATATGACGATTCTTTGTGAACCAGGACGTTTTTTAACGGCAAATGCTGGTTATTTTATCACAAAAGTTTTATATGAAAAACAAAATGGTGTAAAAAGATTTGTTGTGGTTGATGGTGCGATGAATGACCTTTTACGTCCATCACTTTACAATGCTTACCACGAGATAGAAGCTATCACTGAGAGTGAAGGTGCATTAAGAGAGGCTGATATCGTTGGACCTGTATGTGAGAGTGGAGATTTCTTTGCAAAAGATTATAAACTCCCACCACTCAAACATAATGACCTTCTTGTTATAAAATCTGCTGGAGCCTATGGGTTTGGTATGGGAAGCAACTATAATACTCGCGGAAGAAGTGCTGAGGTTGCTGTTGAAGGTGGTGAAGCAAGACTGATACGCAAACGTGAAAGTTTTGATGATTTAATAGCATTGGAAAAAGAGTTTTTAGAAAACTAAAGGGATAGATGTGTATTTTATAGATGTGCAGGGAACTTTAATAAGTGATCATGACAAATCACCTATAGAGGGAAGTCGTGAGTTTATTGATAAACTCAACAAAGAGAATATCCCCTATATGGTTGTAACGAACAATACAAAAAAAAGTTCTCAGGATTTTTATAACTATTTACACTCTATAGGGTTTGATTTTCGTTTCGAGAACTATTTAGATCCTTTAATGCTTTTGAAATCACGCGTGACAAAAGAGAGTGTGGCTGCTTATGGTGCTAAGGAGTTTTTACAAACTTTGCAAAAAATGGGTTATGCTCTTGATTTTAAAAATCCAAAGACAGTATTGATTGCTATTAAAGAGGATTTTACTGCGGATGAATATGCACAGATGATAGAGTTTTTACTCTCAGGTGCAAAACTTGTAGGGATGCATGAGACCTCTATCTACGCAAAGAACAACAAACGCTACCCTGGTGTTGGTGCTATTTTAAAGATGCTCTCTTTTGCAACGAGTGTTACGTATGATGTTGTTGGCAAACCAAGTAACTCTTTTTATAATGAGGCACTTAGCCGCATTCAAAGACAAAATGCAGATGCAACTTTTGAAAAAATAACTATGATTAGTGATGATGTCAAAGGTGATTTGGGTGGAGCAAAAGAGCTTGGGATGAAAACTGTTTTTGTAACAAGTGGTAAATATAAAACAGCTGATGAGATAGTTCCTTTCTTAGAAGAGCATCTTCGACCAGATGAGGTGTACGCTTCTATGCAAGAGATACTTAAGACGCTGTAATAGGATAAAAAGATGAAAACATTAGATGAATGCAGAATAGCAATAGATGCAATAGATAATGAGGTACTAGAACTTTTAAACAATAGAATGGAAGTGGTCAAACGTGTCGGTGAGATCAAACATGATACAGGCGGTGCCATCTATAGACCTGAACGTGAAAAAGCTATTATTGAGCGTCTTACACAACTCTCCAAAGAGCATAACGGACTTTTAAACAAGAGTGCGATAGAAGCAATATTTTTAGAGATATTTGCAGTGGCTCGTAATCTTGAACTTCCTGAAAAGATAGCTTATCTTGGACCTGAAGGTACTTTTACCCATCAAGCAGCAGAGAGCCGTTTTGGTGCGATGAGTGAGTATATTTCCCTTAATTCTATTGAGTCTGTTTTTAAAGAACTTGAAGCAAAACGTGCAAAATTTGGTGTAGTTCCTATTGAAAATTCTCGTGATGGTGTTGTTGGTGAAACACTTGATCTGCTTTCAAAAAGTAATGTAAAAATTGTTGCAGAACTTTATATGCCTATTCATATCTCTTTTGCAACAAAAGCCAAATCGTTGAAAAATATTACAAAAATTTATTCAAAAGACAAAGGTTTTGGTGAGTGTCGAGAGTTTTTAAATGAGTATGATCTTAATAATATTGAACATATTCCAGTGGAGTCAACTGCAAAGGCTGCTATTTTGGCAAGTCAGGATGAAAATGCAGCTGCGATCTGTTCTCACATTGCAGCCAAACTTTATGGTGTGCCTGTTATGTTTGAAAATATTGAAGATGTACATGATAATGCTACCCGTTTTGTGATACTGAGTGATTTTAAAAATGCTATGAGTGGCGATGATAAAACAAGTATATTAGTGAAACTAAAAGATGCAAAAGAAGCAGGAAGCTTGGTTCATTTTTTAAGCGATTTTGATGAAGCGAAGATTAATCTCTCAAAAATCGAATCTCGACCATCCAAAGATAAGGATGATGGATTTGCTTATTGGTTCTACATAGATTTTTATGGTCATATAGATGAAGATAGAATCCAAAAAGTGATACAAAAA
>JAMOSN010000034.1 GCA_027068455.1 Sulfurimonas sp. | reverse complement strand
ATCAATCCATTCCATTGGGATATTGCCAAGAGTAAAGGTTAACTGAAACAATCCCCACATAAAAAATAAAAATATAGGAATACCAAAAAGAGGATGTATCAAGATAGAATCAATCTTTTCTGTTAAAGTCTGTCTCTCTACCTGTTTGGTTTGCTTTACAACTTCAGCAACAATACCTCGGTTAAATGCAGCGTATTCTTCTGCAAAAGCTTCTTTAATATCGTCAGTATTATGATGAAGTTCAATATGCTTTGATGCTTCAATGAGAATAGGTTGTAATTCGGTCCAGATTGGATTGTCATGCAGTTTTGTATATGTTTTTTTATTGTTTTTTAAAAGATTTATAGCAATGTTTCTATAGGAATTTACTGCTTCGTATTTGTGTTTTTCCAGATAAGAAACAATAGTTTCTATCTCCTCTTCTACCGCTTCACTAAAAATCAGCTTTGATTCTTTTTTAGGCTCTTCATATACTTGCACAACCGTCTCTATCAACTCTTCTATCCCTGTTTTGGCAGCAGCAGAAACCTTGACACAAGGAACATTAAGAAGTTCAGACATATACTTTTCATCAATCTCTATCCCCTCTTTTTGCGCTTCATCACTCATATTTAAAGCGATAACAATCTTTTTGCTCATAGTTAAGAGTTCAGAGGTGAGTTGTAGATTTTTTTCCAGATTTGTAGAATCAACTACATTGATGATGATGTCATAATCTTCAGCACAAAGATAGTCATGTGTGACTCGCTCTTCTATAGTATAGTCAGTAAAAGCATATGTTCCAGGTAAATCTACTACAGTAAAATGGTAATCTTTATAATCAAAAAGCACCTCTGTTTTATCTACTGTTACACCTGAAAAATTACCCACATGCAAGTGAGCATTGCTTACAGAGTTGATAAGCATACTTTTACCCACATTAGGCTGACCCACAAGAGCCACTTTTATATGATTAGCTATTATAGGACAAGCTTTTGGATCTATAGTACTCATATCTCTTCCACCTCAATCATTGCTGCTTCAGCATCTCTTAAAGCCAAACGCATTTTTCCCACCTTTATCTCTATTGTTTTCTTCTTCGGAGCATGTTCTAAAACAGCAATCTCCGCACCTTTCATCACTCCAAAGGAGATAAGTCTTTGTTTTAAATCATAGTTTGCATCTATTTTTTTCACTTTAACTCGACACCCTTTATGGCAATCTAATAATGTGTTCATATTTTTCTCTTTTGTATTGAAAATTTTAGAAATGATACTCGGTATCAACTTATAATGTCCTTAATAATTTTGATAATATTTATCATTTTCATATTTATATTAAGATTATTTCCACAAACTCTTTGGTATAATTGCACCACTTTAATCTACAGGCAGATAAATAATGAAATTTTTATGGACACCATCTTCCCACTTTAACTTAGCAAATCTTTTTACATTCGTAAATATTACCGCTGGACTCTTGGCTGTTTATTTCATTACCCAAAACAACTTTTTTGTCGCTATCATCTTGGCTTGGATAGGTGGGGCTTTTGATATTTTTGATGGAAAAATTGCCAGAAAATATCAGCTCTCCAATGAATTTGGTATTCAGCTTGACAGTTTTGCGGACTTTTTAAGCTTTGTGCTTGTTCCTGTGTTTTTAATATTTCAAGCTTCTTACGCTCCAGAGCTTCATGGTTTTTGGTTGATTGTTGCAGCGGTGGCAAGTATCTACTATGTTATCTCTGGATTACGTCGTCTTATCCATTTTAATCTTAATGCTGATGCTGGTGAAGTTGATAAATATTTTACAGGAGTACCAACACCACTGGGTGCCATTTTACTCTGGCTTGTCTATTTGGCAAACACTTATGTAGGGCTGAGTGCTTATGGAGTTATTATCGCTATGACAATTATAGGATGGAGTCTTAATTCCAAACTTAAAGTTCCTCATCCATAACACGCAACACGCAAGTTTATTTTTTCTTTCTAAACTTGCAACTCCCTACACCTAGCTCTTTACCATTTTTGATACTCTCTTGTATATAAGCAAGTGTAGCGCTAACATCAGCGTCACCTACCTCCTGTGCAATAATCTCCAAAAGATCTTTTTCTTGTGTCAATCTCCACACTTTTTCATAATTGTATTTTGTTTCTATTTTCATACATCACCCTCACTTTGTAATGGAAGCTCTTTTTTGGGTTTAAGCCCAAGCTTTTTCATATTATGTGCTCTTTTAATCACATTACCACGACCTGTATGCAATCTATTCATTGCAGTATCGTACGATTCTTGCGCTTTTGCAAGAGTTTTTCCAAGATTTTGCATCTCCTCCACAAAACCAACAAGCTTATCATACATCGCCTCTGCTTCTTTGGCAATTCTTTTTGCATTTTCCTCTTGCTTTTGCACCCGCCAGATATGTTCTATAGTTCTTAGAGTCACCAAAAGAGTTGATGGAGATACAACTAAAATATTTTGCTCATACGCTTTTTTAAAAAATTCACCATCATACTCAAGTGCCAATAAAAATGCTCCTTCTATAGGCATAAATAAAAGTACAAAATCAAGAGTATGCACCCCTTGAAGTTGTTCATATCTTTTTTCACTCAACTCTTTGATATGATTTGAGATACTTTTAATATGTTCTTTGAGATACTGCTGCTTAAGGGTTTCATTATCCGCATTAACAAAACGCTCATAAGCATTTAAAGAGACTTTTGAATCCACGATAATATCTCTGTTTTGCGGCATATGTATGATAACATCAGGTCTGTAGGTCTTACCATCATCACTCTTGCGTGTTGCTTGAAGTTCATATTCTCTCCCCTCTTTTAGCCCCGATTGCTCTAAAATTTTTGCAAGTACAATCTCACCCCAGTTTCCTTGTGTTTTATTTTCCCCTTTAAGTGCTTTAGTAAGATTAAGTGCTTCTTGGGCAAGTTGCTGGTTCATCTCTTTGAGTGTTTGAAGTTCATGTTTTAAAAGATGACGTTCTTTAAGTTCAACTTCAAACTGTTCTCTGGCTTCTTTGGAAAAATTTTTTATCTGTTCACGAAAAGGTTGCAAAAGAAGTTCAAGCTGCTCTTTAGATGTATGGTTAAACTGCTTGGACTTCTCTTCAAAAATTCTTTGAGAAAGGTTTTGGAACTCTTTTGAGAGTTCATCTTTAGCATTTTGCAATATTTCCAACTTCTCTTTTGAAGTGTGTATTTCATCTTCATACCGAGTATTGAGTACTGCGTGTTGGAGTTGAAGTTCTTGAAGTTCCTTCTCTAAAGCTCTTATTTGCACTTCTTGTTCAGTTATATTATCTTCTAACAATACTTTTTGATCTTCAAACATACGTAATTTCGCATTTAATCGTAATAATATAACAATTAAAATCAACATAAAAAAAGATGTTATGATAAAGAGTATTATATATTTATCCATCATATCTATTTCCAAAATATACTCCAAAAGTTTAATTGTTGTACTATATCCTATATAAAACTTACTCACTATAAACTTAAAATCATAAAAAAATTTATAACTTTAATAAAAACTTAGAATAATTCAGCTATAATTCCACAAATATTTTAAGGGGAAGATGCCCTGATAGACCTCGATAGATTTTCAAAAGTTATGCAAGCGTCATCTCCTTATATATACAAAGACTTAAATTAAGTCTCTAAACAAAGGATATTGATGCAAGATAATGCACAGACAAATGAAAATAACGAAACTAGCGAAGAAAAAATGATCACATTTGATGATTTAGGATTAAAACCAGAGATACTTAAAAGTGTAAAATTTGCAGGCTTTACAGTACCTTCTCCTATTCAAGCGCAAGCTATTCCAATCATCCTGCAAGGGCGTGATATGGTTGGTCAGGCACATACTGGTACGGGCAAAACTGCCGCTTTTAGCCTTCCAGCGCTTAACAATATGAAACTTGACGGTTCAGTTGAACTTCTAGTAATCACACCTACACGTGAGCTTGCAACACAGGTAAGTGATGAAATATTCAAATATGGACGTAATTTAGGTGTAAAAACGGTTACTGTTTATGGTGGAAGTTCATACAAACGCCAACTTGACCTTATCGGTCGTGGTGCTTCTGTAGTGGTAGCAACTCCAGGTCGTATGTTAGACATTCTTAAAAAAGGAATGCTCAACGATTTTGCACCAAGTATGGTTGTTCTTGACGAAGCTGATGAGATGCTTGATATGGGATTTTTGGATGATATCAACGAGATATTTTCATATCTTCCAACAAATCGTCAGACACTTCTTTTTAGTGCAACAATGCCACAACCTATCAAAACATTGGCAAACCGTATTTTAAAAGACCCTGAATTCGTTTCTATCACAAAAGGGGAAACAACAAACTCTGATATTGAACAACTTTACTATGTGATTGATGAACATGAGCGTGATGATGCAATCATCCGTCTTATGGACAGCGAAGAGACACAAAAATCTGTAGTATTTTGTAGAACAAAATCTGAAGTAGATAGACTCTCAAACGTTCTAAGCAATGCAGGTTACTTGGCAAACGGTCTTCATGGTGATATGGAGCAACGTCAACGTGAAACAGTTATCAAAGGGTTCAAAAACAACTCGGTAAAAGTACTTGTTGCAACAGATGTTGCTGCTCGTGGTATCCATGTAAACAATATTTCTCATGTATTCAACTACCATATTCCATTTGATCCTGAGAGTTATGTTCACCGTATTGGTAGAACTGGTCGTGCAGGTACAAAAGGAAAAGCTATTACACTTTTAACTCCTTTAGAGTTTAAAGAGCTGCAACGTATCAAACAAAAAGTTGGTACTTCAATGGAGCATGCTTATGTTCCTAGCAAAAACGATTTACGTAAATCAACTGTTGAAAACATCGTAAAAACGATAGAAGATCAACACATTTATGATGAAGCACATAAAGTTCTTGATCGTCTTAAAGAAGATATTGATGAAGAGACAATTATGTTCAAACTCATCTCTATGATTCTTGATAAACAAGACATCAAAGGACCAAGCAACATTGGTATTCCTGCAGATAAACTTGTCGCTATTTTAGAGCGTGCCGGCAGACGTAATTCTGGTGGTGGTCGTGGCGGCAGAAGCCGTGGTGGTTATCGTGGTAACAATAGAAACCGTTCAGGCGGTGGTAATCGTGACAGAAACAGAAGCGGTGGCGGATACCGTGGAAACAGAAGTAGAAACAGAGACTAATCAGCCTCTTTACTCTCACCTTTTGCGTGAGAGTTCTCTTTTTCTCTTTACTTTTAACCTTATGTTATAATTAACAAAAAGGTTACATACATGCAATCCCAACTTATTTACCAAAACAAAAACTTTTACATAGAAGTAGAACCATCTACTATTCCATGGCTTAAAATATTTACAAAAGAGCCCTTTTTAGAGCTAAGCGATATGCCACGTGAGCTGCGTGAACAACTCTGGAATATATACTATATAATTGAACATGAGATGCGTCTATATTACCGCCCAACAAAGATAAATATGGCATCATTTGCCAATATGTTACCACGTGTACACATTCATATTATGGCACGCTTTGAAAATGACAGCCACTTTCCAAACCCTATGTGGGGAGAGCAGTTGCGTAAGACACAACTTGAACTTCCTAGTGAGAAGGAGTTTTATAAAAGAGTTTTTGAAGCTTTGCAAAGCTTAGAAGATAGATAATGATTTGAATTTTTTGTAATATAAATTCCCAACGGGGACGTTTGAAACTAGAAAGAAAAGAAAAGTCCAACACAAAAGTTGGATAAAAGCATTATTTTAGTGGTGCAAATGGTACCAATGCTGAACCCCAAGTAAGCCCACCGCCAAACGCATCAAGAAGCATCATCTCACCCGCTTCAAGCTCACCAGATTCATAAAGATCATTAATAGCCATAGGGATAGATGCTCCTGATGTATTTCCATACTTGTGAACAGTAAGGACAACTTGCTCTGGAGTCATTTTCAGTGCATCACCAACAGCTTTAATGATACGATAATTTGCCTGATGTGGAACAAAATGTTTGATATCTTCACTTTTTATATTATTGTGTTGTAAAATATCTTTAACATCTTTGGTAAGGGTTCTTACTGCTACTTTAAAGGTTTCATTCCCTTTCATTTGCATAAAACAGCTACGAGCTTCTGTGTCAAGGGAATCATGCACACTTCCACTACCACCATTTGGTGTCATAAGCAGGTCAGCATATTCACCATCAGCACCTGTATGAACATCAATGATCGCTTCTTCTTTGTCCTGAGTTGCACTAATGATTGCAGCACCAGCACCATCACCAAATAAGATACATGTACCTCTGTCTGTATAGTCAGTGATTGCTGAGAGTTTTTCAGCTCCAACGATTAGAACATTTTTTTTCATTCCCGATTCTATAAACGCTTTTGCAATAGCTAAAGCATAAACAAACCCTGTACATGCGGCAGAGATATCAAATGCTGTGACATTTTTAATACCAAGTTTTGTAGAAATAATTGTTGCTGTTGAAGGCATACAAAAATAATCTGGAGAGATTGTTGCACACACAACCATATCAATATCTTCAAGCGCTATACCACTACGCTCTATCGCTTTTTGTGCAGCTTTGACACCCAAATCACTTGTAAACTCATCCTCTGCTGCAATATGACGCTCTTTAATCCCTGTACGTTTCGTAATCCATTCATCAGAAGTGTCAACCATCTTAGAGAGATCTTCATTTGTTAAGATTTTTTGAGGTACATAAGCACCAATAGAGCGAAAAGCAGCGTATGGCATATTAGTTTTCCTTTTGTTTTAACTCAGCAAGTCTGTTAACTATGTGTTCATTGACACCTGTATCAACATAGGCAATAGCTTGATAAATAGCATTTTCTATCGCTTTGGCATTACTTTTACCATGAGAAACGATAGCACACCCTTTGATACCAATCAAAGGAGCACCACCAACTTCAGCATAGTCTATCTCTTTTTTAAGTAATTTAAACACTTTTCTCATTAAGAGTGCACCAGTGATTCTGATGGGAGATTTTTTGATATATTCTTTAAGTAATCCAGAGATTGTTGAAGCAACCCCTTCACTTGTTTTAAGAACCAAATTTCCTACAAATCCATCACATGTGATAACATCACAACTGCCATTAAAAATATCACCACCCTCTACATTACCAACAAAACCTCGATAACCTTTGAGCATACCAAAAGCAGCTTTAGTGACTTCATTACCTTTTGAATCCTCTTCACCATTAGCAAGGAGTCCTATTTTTGGTTCGTCTATACCAAGAACATCTTCAGCATAACACCCACCCATAACGGCAAATTGCACTAAATTTTCAGATTTGGAATCAACATTAGCACCAACATCCAAAACAACAGAACGACGATCTGCTATTGTTGGCATCAAAGTAACAAGAGCAGGACGTAAAACACCTTTCAGGCGACCGAGTCTAAGTGTTGCCAGAGTCATTGTCGCACCGCTATGCCCAGCACTTACAACACCATCAGCCTCACCCTCTTTTACAAGTTCTACTGCTTTATAAATAGTACTCTCTTTGCGTTTGATTGCATCAGTTGCAGCATCGCTCATTGAAATAACATCATCACTTTCGATGATTAAAATCTTATCTCTATAACTCTTTGGTAACAGAGGTAAAATTTCTGATTTTTTACCTACTAATATAGGAGTGAATCGTTTCTTCTTTAGTGCGTTTACACAACCCTTTACAATTGGTTCGGGACCGAAGTCCCCACCCATTGCATCAATAGCAATCTTTACCATTTACGCTTTATACTCACCAGTAGTTGGGTTGATGTGATGTGGTAATCTGTAAGTTCCATCTTTATCTTTAACTGGACGAGCTAAAGAAATTTTATAGTGTGTTCTTCTTTTTGCTGAACGTGAGTGAGATACTCTTCTCTTAGGTACTGCCATAGTCTAAATTTCCTTTTCTAAAATTGTATTTTTGCAATTATCACAAGAGTGATAATCGCTGTTGATAAGCTCAATCTCAGAGTGTAATAACTCATCAATATCTGCATTACCATTAAAAGACTCAACAACATCCAACTCAATGGTGTCATCATTATCTTCATAGATGCCATCAGAGATGAAAAATCTTACATCTTCATCCACTGCAAGCTTAAATTCTTCTGCACAAATATCACAAGATTTTTCAAGATGGCCAGTCAGTTTTGCTTGAAGTAAAACTAATTTGCCATGATGATACTCTAAATAACCTTTAAAAGTTATTTCACCAGATTTTACTTCAAAATCTAATGGTGTCTTTGTTACTTTTCTAAGCATAACTTTCATAGGAAAGTGATACTTATGAAATTTCTCTCTCTGCGAAAAAGAATGCTATCTCGATAGCTGCATTTTCAAGAGAATCACTTCCGTGAACTGCATTTGCATCAATATTTTCAGCGAAGTCTGCACGGATTGTACCTGCTTCCGCTTCTTTAGGGTTAGTCGCACCCATTAAGTCACGGTTTTTCTTCATTGCATTTTCACCCTCTAAAACTGAAACTACAACAGGACCACTGATCATAAAATCAACAAGATCGTTGAAAAAAGGACGCTCTGCATGAACTGCATAAAATGCCTCTGCATCTGCACGAGAAAGTTGAATCTTTTTTGTAGCAGCGATACGAAGACCATTGCTTTCAAAACGATCTAAAATTTTGCCTATAACACCTTTTGCAACTGCATCTGGTTTGATTATTGATAGTGTACGTTCCATCAAATCTCCTCTGAAAATATAAAATTAGGGTGGGATTATATCTAAAAAAATATATTTTTTAGTTTAAATAGTAATTTTTGTAGAAGAAAAGTAAAAATTGTAGTAATTTTACAAGAGAAGAGAGTGTAAGAGAATCTTCACTCTCTTACACTGCATTATAGAAGTTAAAAACTATTCTACAACTGGCTCGTGATTTGCACGTTGCTCATCAGTGATATCTTCACGATGCTCTGGAGATTCACCAATAGCATCCCACGTGATACATCCTTCAGTAGGACATGCAGTAGCACATGCTGGCTCATCATGATAACCAACACACTCTACACACTTGTCTGCGTAAACATAATAAATCTCTTCACCAGTTGGATTATCATCCTCATCTACGATTGCTTCTACTGGACACTCATCTATACAAGCACCACAGTTAATACATGTATCATTAATTAATACTGCCATTTATATTCTCCTCAATTAAATATGAAAGTAACTATACAATTTAGAATTTTAAATATAGCTAAAAGCACTCATATTAATGAGAAAATGTAATATATGTTACATTTCCCCTAGTACTTTTAGATACCTAAATAGCTCTTTATGGCGTCAACTTTATCTGTTTTTTCCCAGCTAAAACCATCTTCTTCTCTACCAAAATGACCATATGCAGCAGTTTGTCTGTAAATTGGTTTTAAAAGGTCAAGAGATTTGATGATTCCAGCAGGACTTAAATCAAAAATATCTTTCACACAAGCTTCAATCTTATCTTCCTCAATCTGTGATGTTCCATGCGTATCAACCATTATTGAAACAGGTTGTACTACACCAATGGCATAAGCCACCTGAATTGTTACTCTATCACAAACATCAGCAGCAACAAGGTTTTTTGCAACCCATCTTGCAGCATACGCAGCACTTCTATCCACTTTAGTTGGATCTTTTCCAGAAAATGCTCCACCACCATGAGGACAGCTTCCACCATAGGTATCAACGATAATCTTACGACCTGTAAGACCAGCATCACCTTGTGGACCACCTATAACAAACTTACCAGTTGGGTTAATGTGAAAAACAGTTTCATCATTCATCATATCAGCTGGAATCACTTCACGGATAACCTCAGCAATGATATCTTTATGGATTTGTTCTTGAGAAACTTCAGGAGCATGTTGTGTCGAGATAACTACTGTCTCAACTGCTACTGGTTTGTCATCTACATATTTCACACTGATTTGTGCTTTACCATCAGGACGAAGATAAGGTATAGTTCCATCTTTTCTTACCTTAGCCAAGCGTTGTGTCAGGCGATGAGCTAAATGGATAGGCAATGGCATTAGCACATCTGTTTCACGACATGCATAACCAAACATCAAACCTTGATCACCTGCACCAGTTTGCCCATCTGCTTGGTCAACACCTTGATTGATATCAGGTGATTGTTCTCCTATTCCATTTAATACTGCCGCTGAACGGTAATCAAAACCGTATGTTGCATCTGTATAACCAATACTTTGTATAACTTCTCTTGCAATCTCTTGCATTGGCGCGTACGCCGTTGTCTTCAGTTCGCCTGCAATTACACAAAAACCATTAGACACAAGAGTTTCACACGCAACTCTCGCATTTTTATCATTTTCAATAATATAATCCAAAATTGCATCACTGATTTGATCTGCCATCTTATCAGGGTGCCCTTCTGTTACAGACTCTGAAGTAAATATGTATTCTTTTTGTGACATTTTTTACTCCCGTCATCGATTTTCACTGCAATTATAACCAACTATTGTTACAATATGCTTTGAACAAAGAAAAAATCAAGGGATTTACTATATGAACAAGCGACTAACAGAAATTCAAGAAAAGCTTTACTGTAGTGATGAGTTAATAGGTTTAAGTAAAGATGATATTGCTTTGGCAATGCAAAGGGGCGGAAAATATTTCTATATTGAGCTTGATTACAATGATTTACTCAAAGAACCAAAAGAGCAAAAGCTCTATAAAAAACTCATAGAATCCCTTAGCATACTTATTGCCTTTGAAGATGAAGGGAACAAACAGGATATGATTGAAAATTTTCTCAAATATATCCACAAAAACACCCAAAAAGAGCAACATCTTCAATTTGGTATCAAAAAAGTCCAGACACTAACAAAATATCCTGTAAAAATCTTTTTCAGTGAGATTTTACCAATAAACCAACTTGAGATTGCAGTAGGGGCAAAACTCTACAAATATGCTGAAGCTAAGAGGTCATTTTTAAAAGAAAGCTTTCAAAATTTTCGTTCAGAAATATCAAAAGAGATAGGAATACCTCTACTTCCCATCAACAACTACAAAGATGATACACTTGATGCATATTCTATTAAACTGCTACATAGTGAGTCACAAAAGCAAATCTGTAAATGCGATATTAAAAATAACAATATAACAGATGAAGTAGAAATTATTCAACACTATCTACAACAACTTTATAGTGTATTTATAAAGCTATATTTTAAGGAAAACAACTAAGATGAATAATATAACTCAAACTCAATCATACAATAATCTTATGACTTACCAAAGAATACAACAACAGCCTAGTACACAACACAAGCTAAACAGCAGTGCAGAACCTGAACATCCAATATTTCCACATAAACCAGATATCAATCTTACACCTGAAGAAAAACTAGATATCCAACAGACCATAGAAGATGCAATAGCTAAACGTGAAGCAGAAAAAGAACAAAAAGCACAAAGAACTCGTTCACTTTTGGCTCAATATACAAAAACCCAATCTGTAAAAACACAAGTGGAGATATACCTCTCGGTAGCTACCGATTCAGATGTTGATTTTAATAGTGATTCCAATCTTATTGAAATACTAAGTGATATCAAAAAACAAAATGATATGATGGCTGGATATGCAACATACAAAGAACTAGAAGCAAAACATAGTGATTCTTTTAGCACATAGATAAAGTTTAAAATTATCTTTAGATATTTTTTTTCTTTTATTACTATATCTTTATTAATTAAATTTCTGATAAAATACGACCAATTCATAAAATATAAAGGAATTATAAAATGATCGTAACAAATCCAGCTCCAGATTTTACAGCTACAGCTGTTTTAGCAGATGGTTCAATCGTAGAAGATTTTAAATTAAGTGAAAATTACGGAGAAAAAGGTACAGTTGTATTCTTTTACCCATTAGACTTCACATTTGTTTGTCCATCAGAGATTATCGCTTTCTCTCACAGATATAATGAGTTCCAAGAAAGAGGTGTTAATGTAATTGGTATCTCTGTTGACTCTCAATTCTCACACTTTGCATGGAGAGAAACTCCAGTTGAAAAAGGTGGAATCGGACGTATCAACTTCCCATTAGTAGCTGACCTTACTAAGAATATCGCTCGTGATTACGATGTACTTTTAAATGATGCTGTTGCACTTCGTGGTTCATTTTTAATTGATGACAAAGGAATTGTTAGACATGCAGTAGTAAACGATTTACCACTTGGTAGAAATGTTGATGAGATGTTAAGAATGATTGATGCACAACAATTTACTGATGAATTTGGTGAAGTTTGTCCTGCTGGTTGGCAAAAAGGTGACGAAGCGATGAAAGCTGACGCTGAAGGTGTTGCTGAGTACTTGGCAAAACACGCAGACGAGTTATAAGAACTTCGTTATAAAGAGTAGCTTTTTAGCTACTCTTTATCAAACTTATCATGTGCTTTTTCACTTGCATTGATAGCACGGTTATAATAACTGTTATCTTTAGAAGCACATCCACTTAAACACGCAACACAAAAAACCAATCCTGCTAAAAATATTTTCATACAAAATCCTTTTTTTGGTTATTATACTATTTTTTCCATGAAACAAGAACACCACCTACAACAATAAAAACAATCCCCATAAATGTAAGCATATCAGGAAATCTATCTCCCAAAAGCCAACCAAACCCTATGGCAAAAGGGATGTTGGTATAACTTATCACCCCTACAACACTTAAGTTTTTTGCAGAGTATGCCTTTGTTAAAAGCCATTGGGAGAGTGTGGAAATAAGTGCCATCACAGCGATTAAAAACCATAACCATAGAGTTGAAGGTAAGACAAATTCAGGAAATAAAAAACTCATACTCTCTGGCACACTCACATAAGGTGCAACAAGAAACAAAAGTGCAGGTAACACACTTCCAACTGTCACAAATGAAAGAACTATCACACGTGAGTCAAACACATCTTTTATCTTTTTGATAGTGGTGTAGGCAGCAGCAGCAAAAAAACCACCCAAAACACCTAAAACATGTACAAAAGAAAACTCCAAACCAAAAGGTTTGGTAATAAGTACTGTTCCACTAAAACCTATTAGCAAGGCAAAAGCAACACGCAAGCTCAACTTTTCACCCAAAAGTAAAAAAGCCAAAATCGTTACAAAAAAGGGTGAAGTTTTATTAAGTGTTATCGCTTCTCCTAAAGGGATAACACTAATAGTATAGAAAAAAAGTATCATCGCCATAAATCCAAACAATCCACGCATAAAAAGCATAGAAATTTTACCGCCAAAGAGTGTTGGTGGGGTATGTTTGAGAGCATACAAAATCAATCCTACACCTATAAGATTTCTAAAAAATACCACCTCCAAAGCACTCATATCTTGAGACAAAATCTTTGTCAATGCACCGTTTAATGCCGAAATAAGAGCTGAGAGCAGCATATATAAGATGCCGTTATCGAGTTGTCTTAACATCTATATCCGTTTCTTACAAACTCCATCGCTTTTGAGTGAACAAAGGCGAGTTGATACCATTGTTTTTGTGGCGCTATCAGAGTGAGCCTTTTGGGGTTGCTGGTTCGTGAGAGTGCAACATAAAACTGTGATGGAGCAAATATCTCATTTGTTTGTATAATAAGGTCTTCAATGCTCATCCCTTGTGACTTATGGATGGTGATGGCAAAAGCGAGTTTGATGGGATATTGGTACACACTAAAGAGACTCTCCTCACTCAACTCTTTTTTACCGTTGCGTGTTACCTCCTTCCAGAGTGTTTTTTCTTGGGCAACCTGTTCAAGTTTT
>JAMOSN010000033.1 GCA_027068455.1 Sulfurimonas sp. | reverse complement strand
GGTGCAGGTGCAGCCATGATGATATACTCAACATTACTGAGATGTTTTTTTATATCCTCTTTAGAAAGATATTTTTTTGTTTTTATCGCTTTTGCTTCCATAAATGCCCTCTTTAAAATATTTGCAAGATTTTAGCATAAAATCTAAAAAAAATAGATGGGATAAATGGTACAAAATATGCTTTATTACAGAGACTAAGGATATGTATGCAGTTTATAGAAGCGCTCAAACTAAGAAGTAAACTTTTTATGGTATTTGTACTTATTACCTTATCTCTTATAAGTATAGGTATTATGGGGACAACCTATGTCAATGCCATGAAAAAAAACATAGATGCCCTTTATTTTGGTTCACTCGTTCCTGTTACTGAACTGGGTGATATCATAAGAACCTATAACACGCAACTCGCTACAACATTATATAAAACCTCACGAGATGAGATAAGTCTTGATGAAACAATATTCTCTTTGGAAAACGGGCTTAAGGTTATTGCCAAGAGATGGAAAAGCTATTTTTCTCATTATAAAACTGCTGATGAGATGCAATACCTTGAGTACGCGGATGTGGAGCTTCAAGAGACAAATAACTACTTTTACGAAATTTTGCGTTTGGCAAAAGAGGGCAAAGATTTAACAAAACTCTCCATCCATACATTGGAAAGTAAAGTAGCCAACATAGAGAGTGTTATGCAAAAGCTTTTAAAGTATGAGATAGATGTTGCAAAATATGAACGTAAAAAATTCTTACATACATACAACGATATAATGATGCAGATAGGTTTTATTCTTGTTTTTGTTATTATTTTGATCATCGGGATTTTATTGTATGTTTTTCGCAGTATCCAACATGATCATAACAGACTTGAAAAGGTTGCCAAAAAGCTCAAAATTGTCAATAAAAAACTTGAAAATGCTTCCTATACAGACAGCTTGACACATCTGCATAACAGACGCTATTTTAATTTTATTTACGAAAGAGAACTCAAACGTGCAAAACGTTCAAAAAATTACATCACATTTATGATGCTTGATATCGATTACTTCAAACAGTATAACGATACCTATGGACATATTGAGGGTGACAAGGCTTTAAGAAAAGTTGCGCAGGTTTTGCAAAACACTCTCAAACGTCCAAGTGATTATATATTTAGACTTGGTGGTGAAGAGTTTGGTGTTTTGTTAAATGATACCGATGCTTCCAACAGTGCACAACTCGCACGTGAGATCTGTGAGAGCCTACGAGAGGAAAAAATAGAGCATAAAAACTCTTTGGTATGTGAGTATATGACGCTCTCTATCGGAGTAGTTTGTTGTGTGGCTGATGATGCACTAGAAGATGAAGTGCTTATTTCACGTGCTGATGAGATGCTCTATAGAGCAAAAGAGAGTGGTCGTGACAGATACATTATCACAACCGACATATCACGTGCAAAGGTATTAAAGTTACAAGGAGATAATGAAGAGGAGATTTTAACAGCTTAGTGTTTTGGTTTAAATCCAAACCCCTCTTTGAGTAATAAAGGGCGTAGCTTCTCTTTCACATCCCCTTGAAACTCCATCATAGGAGTTTTAAAACTACCACCACATCCAAGTGATTTTTTAAGTTTTTTCAGTAATGAAGCAGCTTCTTGTTTTTCAAGTGCAAACTCTCCAACCAAAGTGACAGTTTTCCCTCGTCTTTTCTCTTTTGCAAAGTAGAGTTGGTGTTTGTTTGGAGAGAGTAGTTGCGTGTTTGTTTTTTTCTGGGTTGGAGTTTGTACTTCACTCCACCCATCATCGATATTGGCACCGATGAAAAGGTCGAGTTTCTTACCTCTTTTAGCGGACATTTTGCACCAAAAAGCTGATATTTTCTTGTGTAAAGTTTTGCTCTTTTACAGCATTAAGAATATCTTTGACATTATATTGCGTGTTGTTATATACCGCTACGACAACTTTATCGTCAGGCTGTAAAAATGTACTCTCTCCATAAGGAGTATAGCGTGTTGCACCTATACTGATAATTGCGTGTTGAGGGTTGTTGCACTTTTTTATATAGCTTTTTATATCTTCAAGTGGACCAAACTCCTCTTGCGTGTTAATTTGATTGGTTATCCAATCTGTAAGTTGCTTATAAAAGTAGCTGTAACCATTGAGTTCTACATCTTCACCATAAGCATGAACTTCGCCATTACGAACTAAAAAGCTACAGATTGAGAAACTATCCATGATGCCACCCTCACTAAAGGTATCTATCTCAAATAGTGTGGCACTTATCCCTTTGGAATCTTTGCCCCAGTTCTTTTTGTCACTTATTTTATCTGCTCCAGCCACACGGATAGAGCAGTCATTATATGCTCCAAACTTCAGAGGTTCTATACAAGAGAGTTTGCCATTTTTATCATAGTGCATGACACAAACAAGTCCAACTTCAGGCTCTGCTTGAACATTCACATCCTCTTGTGGAAGAGTGATAGTATCGTTAGAGAGTGGATAGGTAAAGAGTTTTTCTTTTGGATATGTGGCATCTATCTTAAAAGATTCACATGGAAGATAAAACGGAAACATCCCCTTGGGAGCTGCTTCATCTGCTGTGATGATATCTTTAAAATCTTCCGCTTCACCAGCTTGGTCAAGGTGCAGAGCAAAGTTCCCTGCAATCCCTAGACCCAAATAGTTTTCAAATGGAGCCATTAGTTAAACTTTCCAGCTTCTTTTGCTGCTGCATACTCCTCATAACTTCCCTCAAAATCAGTGTATGTACCATCATCATGAAGTTCAATGATACGTGTAGCAAAAGCATCAAGTAACTCTCTATCGTGAGAGACACAGATAACATTGCCGTTAAAATTGTGCAGAGCTTCTCCTAGTGCAACGATAGCTTCAAGGTCAAGGTGATTTGATGGCTCATCAAGTACCAAGAAGTTTCCACCCTCAAGCATCATTTTAGAAAGCATCATACGGTGTTTTTCACCCCCTGAGATACTTACAACAGACTTTTCTTGCTGTTCACCGTTAAAAAGCATACGTCCAAGGCAGTTTCTAATCTCTGCTATATCACGTTTAGGGTCAAACGCTCTTAACCAGTCATAAAGAGTACCATCACCTTCGATGATATCTGCTGTATCTTGTGGAAAGTATGAGTTTTCAATTGTTGCACCCCATTTTACTTCTCCGCCACAGCTTGGTTTCATCTCCTCCATAAGGATTTTGATAAGAGTAGTTTTACCCACACCATTACCACCGATGAGTGCTATTTTTTCACCTGGGTTGACTTTAAAGCTGATATCTTTGAGCACTTGATTATCACCATAAGCGTGACATACATTGATAACTTCCAATGCTTCATCACCCATTGTTCTTTTTGGCTTAAAGACGATGGAAGGGTCACGGCGTGAAGATGGTTTAATCTCCTCGATATTGAGTTTTTCAAGTTGTTTTTGACGTGATGTTGCCTGTTTTGCTTTTGATGCGTTGGCACTAAAACGGCGAACAAATGCTTCGAGTTGCTCTTTCTCTTTTTGCTTTTTAGCGTTGTCTAGTTCCATCTGTTTTGCCATAACGTTTGCAGCGATATACCAGTCATCATAATTCCCTGTAAATTCACGAATTTTTTGGTAATCCACATCGAGTATATTTGTTACAACAGCATTTAAGAAGTGTCTATCGTGAGAGATGACAACCATAGTACCCTCATGGCGTTGGAGTTCATGCTCTAACCAGCTGATAGTTTCAATGTCAAGGTTATTGGTAGGCTCATCGAGAAAGAGAACATCTGGTTTAGGGTAGAGAACCTGAGCAAGTAGAACTTTGAATTTATCCGCACTATCAAGTGTGCTCATAAGCTCATTGTGTTTTTCAGCAGGAATCCCTACATTTTCCAAGATTTTTGCGATGTTTACATCATACTCGTATGTCGGATCCTCTTCAACACAGATAGTTTCAAGTTCAGCAAGACGATTGTTAACCGCGTCATCCTCAAAATCACCGCTCATATAGATCTCTTCTTTCTCTTTGATAGCATCATAAAGTCGTTTGTTACCATAAAGTACAGCATCCATAATGGTGAAATCTTCAAATGCATACTGGTTTTGCCCAAGGACACCCACTTTGTATTGTTTAGGGATGATAACTTCACCCTCATACTCATTGATTTGACCTGAAAGAATCTTCAAAAATGTTGTTTTTCCAGCACCATTGGCACCGATAAGACCGTAGCGTTTATGACGGTCAAGCTTTAAGTTTATATCTTGAAACAGAACTCTGTTTCCGTATCTCATAGTTAGATTTTGTACTGTTACCATTGTAGTTTGCCTGTAGTAGAAGAATATTTTCGCGATTATATCCAATTTTGTATAAAGGATACTTTAGTGATTTTTTTAATTGTGTTACAATGTTTTATGCAAATAAGAGAAATAACATTACAAGAACTGGAGACTGTTTATGAAGTTGTCAAACAGTTGCGTGTTGATTTAAGTTATAAAGAGTTTGAAGACCTGATATATGATATGCGTCATATGGAATATAAAATGATAGGAGTTTTTGAAGGGGAATCTCTTATAACATATGCAGGTGTTGCCATTCAAACAAATTTGTACCATAAAAGGCATCTTTTTGTTTTTGATTTGGTAACGGATGAAAAGTATCAATCAAAAGGGTATGGCGCTATGATGATGGAGTATCTACATGATTATGCCAAAATGGGTATGTGTGAAAATATTGTCCTCTCAAGTGGACTTGGGCGTAAGGATGCCCACCGCTTTTATGAAAAAGAGGGGTTTGCAAAAAAAAGTTATGTGTTTGTCAAACCTTTAGTGTAGGCAACACTTTTTATATTTTTTGCCACTGCCACACGGACAGATTTCATTGCGTTGGAGTTGCGTGTTATAGATAACGCCGTCTTTATATTTCCACTCTCCATCCACCTTTACAAAACTGCTTTTTTCATGTAAGAGAGCGATTTTTCCATTTTCACGGTAGTAGGCTTTAAACTCCACTATATTGTCATACGCATCAAGCACCTCAAGTTTGAGCCACTCTAACTCTGGCATCATCTCAAGTTCTTCAACACTTTGTGATGTGGATGTTTTGGCTAAATAGTCCCAGTCTTTGTTTACAAACGCTTCATATCTGCTTATCATTAACTCTTTTGGTGTCATAAGGCTCCGTTTTTTGATAGAATTATACAACAAGGATTTTGAATATGAAAATAAAGTCACTCTATATAGCAGCACAGCAGAAGAATGCGGGAACACTCTTTGTCTCGATGGGGATGATGGAGATACTTAAACGGAATCTGCATCGTGTTGCTTTTTTTCGACCTGTTATCTATGACAAAAATATAAAAGATGGTGATATTAGCTTTATATTGGAGCGTTACAAACTTGATATGGAGTATGAATCGTGTTACGGTTTTGATATATCGTATGTTGAGGAGATGATATCACAGGGGAGAGATTCAGAGCTAATCGAGCAACTTATAGAGAAGTTTAAACAGCTTGAGAAAGAGTATGATTTTGTACTTTGTGAGGGGATTCGTCGCTCTTTTTTAACCAGTACTATCAGTTATGATTTAAATGTTGCCATAGCAAAGAATTTTGCTTCTCCTTATATCAATATCATCAATGCCAAGAACAGAAGTGTCAAAGATGTATATGAGGATGTTATCATCGAAAATGAGTATATCACATCTCAGGGGTGCGTTCATTTTGCGACCTTTATCAACCGTATCGCCAAAGAGCAACACGCAACACTCCAAGAAAAGTTTTCAAAAACCTCTTATACATGTTTTTTACTTGATGAGATTAAAGAGCTAAATATCCCTACCATTGAGGATGTTATCGAAACATTACAGGCACAAACCGTGATAGTTGGTGAATATGACCACACAAGAGTAGTGCGGGGTGTGAAAGTTGCCGCTATGAGTTTGGATAATTTTTTAGGGCATATTGAGGAGGATGATCTTGTCATCGTTCCAGCAGATAGAAGTGAAATCGTTTTGGGACTCTTTGGGGCACTGCACTCTAATGCATACCCAAATATCTCAGCAATAGTTTTTCCTTTTGCTATGGAGATGCACCCAAATATCTTAAAACTTATAGATGGGCTTGGAAGTTTTAGTATTCCTATCTTGTCCGTTGCCACCGATACCTATCAAACAGCAAAAAATATCACTAAAGTACATGCAAGACTGCGTGTTGGCAGTGAAAGAAAAATAGCACTCGCACTTGGTCTTTTTCATAAAAGTGTTGATATTGCGATGATAGAGCAAAAAATTGCAACCACCTACAATGACATAATGACACCACAGATGTTTGAGTATAAACTCTTTGCCATGGCGCATGAAAACAAAAGAACTATAGTGCTTCCCGAATCAGAAGATGAGCGTATCTTGCGTGCTGCTGAGATAATATTGCGTCGTGATGTGGCAGATATTATCCTTTTGGGTGATGCAAAAAGTTTACAAGAGACCTATCTGCGTTTGGGACTTGATCTCTCAAAAGCCAAGATTGTCAATCCTCATGATGCTGATTTGATTGAGGAATTTACTCAGGCTTTTTTTGAGATGCGTAAACACAAAGGCTTAACTTACCAAGTGGCATACGACACTATAACAGGTCATATAAACTATTTTGCAACCATGATGGTGCATTTGGGGTATGCTGATGGGATGGTAAGTGGTGCGATCCACTCAACTGCCGATACAATACGTCCTGCGTTGCAAATCATCAAAACACAAGAGGGTGTGCGTGTGGTATCTAGTGTCTTTTTTATGTGTATGGCAACAAAAGTTCTGGTCTATGGGGATTGTGCAATTAACCAAGACCCAGATGCACAGACACTCGCAGATATCGCCATAGCTTCAGCCTATACTGCACAACTCTTTGGCATAGAGCCAAAAGTGGCGATGCTTTCATACTCAACAGGGGAGAGTGGCAGTGGTGCAGATGTGGATAAAGTGCGCAAAGCAACAAAGATAGTACACCAAAGAGAGCCTAAACTCCTTGTTGAGGGACCTATCCAATACGATGCAGCCATCAACAAAGAGGTCGCACATAAGAAACTGCCAAACTCTCAAGTGGCTGGAGAGGCGACAGTATTTATATTTCCAGATTTAAATACGGGTAACAACACCTATAAAGCGGTGCAAAGAAGCAGTGGTGCCATAGCGATTGGTCCTGTGATTCAGGGATTGAAAAAGCCTGTGAATGATTTGAGCCGTGGATGTTTGGTGGCTGATATTGTCAATACTATTGCCATTACAGCGATACAAGCGAGAGTGTTATGAAAGTATTGGTACTTAATGCTGGAAGCTCCTCTTTAAAATGTAAACTTTTTGTTATGCCAAAAGGGGAAGTGATTTATGAAAAGACTATAGAGCATATAGGTGAAAAAGGAAGTGTTATCCACAACTATCACGATGCTTTGGAGGCTTTGGAGATCGATTTTACACAAGTGGATGCCATAGGGCATAGAGTGGTGCATGGGGGTGAGGAGTTTTCAAAGAGTGTGTTGATAGATGATACTGTGATAGAGAAACTAAAAAAGCTTATCCCTTTGGCTCCTTTGCATAATCCAGCCAATATTGAGGGGATAGTTACAGCACAAAAAAAAGCTCCCAACACGCAACAGGTAGCTGTTTTTGATACTGCTTTTCATGCAACCTTGCCTCCAAAAGCTTTTATGTATGCCTTGCCACAGGAGCTCTATACTCAGCACGCAATCAGACGCTATGGGTTTCATGGAACAAGCCATCACTACCTGATGGAAGAAGCTGCCAGACAATTAGGCAAAGAGGTTCATAAAGTCAATCTTGTTACCTTGCATCTGGGCAATGGAGCAAGTGCCTGTGTTATTAAAAATGGAAAAAGTATAGATACCTCGATGGGTTTTACCCCATTAGAGGGTCTTGTGATGGGAACACGCTGTGGTGATATTGATGCCGCTATAGTTATACATTTACAAAGAGAACTGGGGCTGAGTGTTGATGAGGTGGATACTTTGTTAAATAAACACGCAGGTTTGGTAGGACTTTGTGGTGAGAATGATATGCGAACTCTCTTAGAGCGCAATGACAAACACGCAACCCTTGCCATAGAGATAATGGTGCGACGTATCCAAAAATATATAGGTGCCTATATGGTACTTTTAGAGGGTGATATTGATGCTGTTGTTTTTAGTGGTGGCATAGGGGAGAGAGCAGGTGTAATCCGCCAAAAAGTGATGGAAAATAAAATGTTTCAAAATATAAAGATGTTTGTTATAAAAACAGAAGAGGAGTTGAAAATCGCACAGGAAGTTTATGCTTTGGTAGAGAAATAGAAATGTTATTTTCTATTTTCAGCTTCTTTATATACTTTCATCCCCTCTCTTTTACCAATGGCAATTACTTTTACAACTAAAACATCATCAATAATCTCATAAACAATACGAACCTGTTTTTTTGCAACATAGATTTTTTCTCAATCCAGAGAGATTCATATTGTTTTTATTACCAAGAGGTTGACCTAGTTCTGGTGATATTTTTATCTATATCAAATTTTGCAGCCATATCATCTTCTGAGATGTATTTTTTCAATGGTGTATCTTTTCTCTTTTGTATCATATTGTATATTTCAGTATCCCTATCTTTTCAAGAGAATGTGCTTTTATGCTGTTAACTGCACTTCCTATCTGTTTTGTAAAGTCTGTAATGGAAAAGAGTTCATTTTGTGCATATTTTACCATTTGATTATCCTGTATATTTCATAGCTAATTTAATAGTAAATATTATACTCTATTTTAGTATTTTTGTAAATAAGATAAGTTTTGGATAAGAATTGTAGTTAAATAAAAATTTGGAGAAGTTGTAAGCGTGGTATGTAATTGAAAATCATAAATCCCTTGAAAAAGGGATTTACTGGGTAAAGTCTATAGTAGAAACTATATAGCTGTTACGTTCTCAGCTTGTGGTCCTTTTTGACCTTCACCAACTTCAAATGTAACTCTTTGACCTTCTGCTAGAGAAACTCTACCACCATGTGGATTGTTTACTTGACGGAAGTGTACGAATACATCTTTTCCACCGTTGTCTTGTTGAATAAAACCATAACCTTTTTCATCATTGAACCATTTAACTGATCCGTCCATTAATTGTGCCATATTGTAGCCTTGTATATAAAATTTGTGTAAAAATTGGAGAAGTCTTTAGGAGGTTTTGACACGGGTAGAGCAAAAAACACACTAAAGATGAATTCACGCCTCATCTTTCACTTGAGTGGCAGTATATCTGAATTAAACTTCGAATGCAACTTATTTGGCATAATTTAACAAATTCTTTTACAATTTGTAAAAAAGGTCGATTATTATCCCATACAAATAAGAAAAGGGGTAATGTTATGAAAATTTCTACTCAAATGCCAGAGATGACTCTTGTGCCACAAAATGAGAATGTTGTTAAAAATTTATACACAGAAAAATTAAGCAAAGATGAAGTTAAAGAGTTAAGAAGAATAGCGGTTGAAAATGCACATAAATATACTTTTACATCACTCTTTATTCAATCAGAAGTGGATAACAGTGAGGATATCTTTCAAAAAAACTACGAAGAGTTTCAAGCATTTTTACAAGATATAGGGTATGAGGGGAAACCTATTGCCGAACTCTCACAAGAGGAAGCTGCCAAACTTGTAAGTGAAGATGGTATATTTGGTATCGAGCAAACAGCTAAACGTATCGCTGATTTTGTGATAGAGGGTGCAGGTGGTGATGAAGAACTTTTACGTGCTGGTAGGGAAGGGGTACTGCAAGGTTATGATGAAGCGCAGGAGCTTTGGGGTAGTGAACTTCCTGACATATCACAACAAACGCTTCAAAAAGCACTGGAACTTATAGATACGGCAATGAGTGAACTTGGATACAATGTGTTAGATACTCAGGCATAAAAGAAGGGAAAAGTTTTGCTGTTTTTGTAAGAACTATATTATAATGAAAAATTATTCATTACAATGTGATAACTTTAAGCATCTTTAAATATTGCTTACTCTAATATTATGGGTAAATAAATTAATATATGTTAGGTCAATAGGAATGAAAAGTTATTCAATAATTGTAGAAGGTGAAGATTATTCTACAATTTTTTTGAAATACGAAAAAGAGATACAAGAGAGTTCTTCTGTATTGATTCAAGTATTGTCAGGAGAATCGTTATCCAAGTTTGAAGCTGTTTTAAAGTACTTAAAAACACATTTTCATCACGCAACACTTATCGCTTCTTCAACAGACGGTGAAATATCAGATAAAGAGGTTTTAACAGAATCTACTGTTGTTTCTATTTCTTTGTTTCAAAAAACACAATTAGATGCTACCTATGTACCGCAAGAGGATAGTTTTGCAATGGGGGTAAAACTTGCGCAAACTATTGTTACTCCCAAAACCAAACTCCTTATAACTTTTGCAGATGGCATTTTAAGTAACGGTGAGGATTTTTTAAACGGTATCTACTCTGTAGCACCTCATATCATTATAGCAGGGGGACTTTCTGCTGATGGTGCCAATTTTGAAAACTGTTATGTTGGTATAGAGAATACACTTTATGATAGTGGTGCTGTAGGTGTTGCTCTTGATTCTGATTTCTTGGAGGTTGATAGTCTGTACAGTTTTGGATGGGAAGCTATAGGGGTAGAACATACTGTTACAAAAGCAAAGGGTAATCGGGTTTATACCATATCTAATAAAACAGCAGTTGAGTTTTATACACACTATTTGGGAACAGAAATTGCAGAAGCACTCCCCGCTACAGGGATAGAGTTTCCTTTGATTATGAATAAAGATGGTGTAGAGGTTGCACGTGCAGTTACTGCAAAACATGATGATGGAAGTTTAAGTTTTGCAGGCAATATACAAGAGGGTGAGGTTGTTCATCTTGGTATCGGTGATGTAAGCCATATTTTGCAAAGTAACTTAAATAAATCCTCTTTCTATGTTGAGAGCTTTTTTATCTATTCTTGTATGGCACGTCGCCGTTTCATACCAGATTTGATTCACAAAGAGATAGAACCTTTTGCAAAAGTAGCACCTACAAGTGGTTTTTTTACTTATGGTGAATTTTTTACATCGAAAAAGCCAGAACTTTTAAACCAGACACTCACAGCAGTAGCACTTTCAGAATCTAAAGTTAAAAAGCAAGTTATTTCCAAATCTTTTAGAGAAACATTAGGTAATAAAGATAAAACACTTGTTGCGTTAATGAATATCATCAAAGTAACAACAAAAGAGTTGCAAGAAGAGAGTGAAGAGTTAACGCAAATTAAAAAAGAGCTAGAGGCTAAAACAAATACAATGACATTGATTCAGGAGATAGCACATCTAGGAAGCTGGGAATTGGATATAAAAACCAAACAGATAAGCTGGTCCGTTCAAAGTTATAAGATGCATAATTATGATCTTGCTTCTTCACCTCCAACATTGGAAGAGTTTATGGATATGGTTGTCCCTGAGGATAGAATCAAATTAAGTAAACTCGAAGCACTGGCAAATGGTCCTAAAAATGAGAAAGTACACTCTATTGAGATTCATGTACAAAGAAATGACGGAAAGATTCTGACTCTGCTAGAGAGTGGGAAACTTATCTACAATGAAAACAATGAAGCGCTAAAGATGGTTGGAACAACATTGGATATTACCGATATTAGAATCAAAGATGCTATTTTGTCACAACAGGCTAAACTTGCACAGATGGGTGAGATGATTAATATGATAGCACATCAGTGGAGACAACCTTTAAATGCTATCAGTGCATCTGCCATTAAACTTAACATGCTAAATGAGATGGGTGCAGTATTTTCAGAACATATATCAAAAACAGCGAGTTTTATTGAGGATATGACACAGGTGATGTCACAGACTATCAATGATTTTATCAATTTTACCAAACCAAATACACAAAAAGAGCTGATTCATTTTGATCATCTTTTAGATGATATTTTAAAGATTATGGGAACACAGTTGACAAACCATAATATTGAACTTCGAATTGATATTGAACCAAATCTTTCAACAGTTACCTACAAAAAAGAGCTTGAACATGTTTTGATAAATATCATTGCCAATGCCAGAGATGCACTGAATAATGTTGAACTTGAAAATAAATATATAAGTATTAAAATGTACAGTAGAAATCAGCGATGTATGATAGAGATAAGCGATAATGCAGGTGGTATCGATAAAGAGATCATTGAGCGCATATTTGAACCCTATTTTACAACAAAAGATACAAACAAGGGAACAGGACTTGGTCTGTATATGAGTAAAAAAATAGTCAAAGAACATTTAGGTGGAGAACTTTGTGTCAAAAACATTAACGATGGTGCAATGTTTCGTATTAATATAGGACAATGTAATGAATAGTAATATCCGTGATATCTATAAAACACTGACAATGTTGTGTGTTGAAGATGATAAGAATGTTTTAGAGATATATAAAGAGATATTTTCTTTAATGTTTAAAAAGGTATATTTTGCTCAAGATGGGAATGAGGGATTTGAGTGTTTTAAGCAACACGATATTGATATTGTTTTAACTGATTACAATATGCCTGAGTGTAATGGGCTTGAGATGAGTGAAAAGATAAGAGAGATTGATGCTACTGTGCCTATCATTATGGTAACTGCATTGGAAAGTATGGATATGCTCAAGCGAGTGATTGATGTGCATATTACAAGTTTTTTGAAAAAGCCATTTACTTCTGAATCTATGTATTTGGCATTTAATCTTGCTGTAAAATCTATCATAGCTGAGAGGACTTTGCTCAAAGAACAAACAGAGCAGATTTTATATAATGATTATCAGGAAAAATTAACTTATGCAAAAGAGAAAACCATCATCAAAAATGATATTGAAGAGTCTAAGCAACTTTTGTCATATCATTGTGAAGTGTTTTATCAGCCAAAGGATACATTGAGTGGTGACAGCTATCTGATAAAAAAACTCTCTAATGATGAGTTTTTTGTATTTATAGTAGATGGTATGGGGAAAGGAATCTCTGCTTCTGTGACTGCTATGATGTCTAGTGCATTTTTAAACTACCAAATAGAAAAACTTTTGAAAAAAGGAAATTTTTCACTTCGAAAAATGATAAAAGAGTTGTTTAAATTTATCCATCCAAATCTCCTTGAAGAGGAGGTGCTTGCTGCTAGTTTTATCTATTTTAATGCTAAGTTGAATGAGTTTCAATATGCCTTGTTTGCAATGCCGCCACTACTTTATATGCAACCTCAAAAGGATGATGTATATAAAATACGTTCAAATAATCCGCCAATAACCATCTATTCTAATGATTTTGTGATAGATACACTCTCTCTTGAAGAGATAAAAAAACTTTTAATCTACAGTGATGGGCTTAATGAGAATGTTGTTCAAGATTCAGAAAGTATTTATGGAGTATATCTTCAAGATGATTTTAAATCAGCTGGTGATTTGACAATGCTTGAGAGTTTAAGAAAAAATAGAGTGAAAGATCAAGAAGATGATATCACATATATCTTTTTGCAATCACTCTAACAAAGGGAATATAGATGTATGAACTTCAAGAAAAAACTAAAGATTTTCATGTTTTATATGTAGAAGATGATGAAATATCAAGAGAACAACTTCAAGAGATGTTTGAACTTCTTTTTGCTTCTGTTGATATTGCTTGTGATGGTGTAGAAGCCCTTGAAAAGTACAAACAAAAAGATTATGACATAGTTATTACAGATGTTAATATGCCTCGGATGGATGGATTGGAACTTATCAAACATATACATGATATTAACGAAGCTCAAAAGGTGATTATACTTTCTGCGTATAATGATTCGCAAAA
>JAMOSN010000032.1 GCA_027068455.1 Sulfurimonas sp. | reverse complement strand
AGAGAAACTAAAACCAAAGTATATGAAAATTATTGCTGATTTTAATCCAAGAGGAAATGTACATACGGTTATTGAGATAGACAGTACAAAAATAACACACTAGCAGGTTTTTATGTTTGGAAAGATTTTAGGTAAAAAAGAGGCTAAAAAAGATAATTCAGCTTTAGAAGAAAAAATTTCTAAAATGAATTTAACCGATATGAGAGCTTATGTTAAGGGAAATATTAAAGATTTTGAAGTAAGTTCTGACGGTTTGCATGCAGTGATGAAAAAACTTATAACTCAGGATGAAAATCAAAACTATTATATCCACAGCGATGATATGGATTCCAAAAAGAAAAAAGCCTTTGATTTGATTTTGGCTATATTACAAAGTAAAAAACTTTCACTAAAAGTAATGGAAGATATTGAGATTTTTCGAACTATTTACAAAGATATTATACATCAGTATGATACTGATTATAAACAGATATATGCACTTCGTTTGGAAGAAGCAACAAAAATGGCTGTAGAAAATCTTCATAAACTAACAGAAGTGAAAAAAAAGATGGAGCTACTTGGACAATAAAGTGTTTTGTACCCATTGTAATGCTTTTTCTTTTGTAGAAAATATCTCTTTCATTTGTGCATCATAAGTGTTGTCTAAAATCTTAGAAAACTCTTTTGAAGGTTGCAATCCCAGTTTTATAAGATCTTTTCCCTCAACCAAAGGGGGAAGCTTTTTATTTAATACTCCCAAACTTTTTGCTTTTTGTACCAATCGATTAATCTGTTGCTCTTTTTTATGGAGTGTCTTTGCACGTAAAAAAAGGCTGTAAAACTCTATGTTGGTTTGTGTTGAGAGTTTATAAATAGAATAGTTATCAATCTTTTCAAGGTCAAATGGTGTAAAGAGCAAATGGAGTACACCATCTACTATTTTTTTATTATTTGTAAATCTATCCATGAATGTTAACACTTGTTCATATGTGAAATAGAGAGACAAAAGCGCAAAAGAGAGGATAACAATCTCTGCTTTGTTCTTTAATTGGAACTGATATATATAATCAAGAGCTTGTAAAATATGAGCAAGTTGGTGCTTATCTAAAGTAGAGAGTTCTTGAAAATAATCAAATCCTCCCATTTTTTGAAGCAGGACAATTCCATACGATATTTTTTTACTTTTTAAAAAAAGTTTTTCAAACTCCATAAAGATTCTCTCTTTTGGAAGTTCGTTCAAAACATTGTTTTGAATCATATTTTGTGCCAGTTTTAAAAGGGAGCAATCAACACGCAACTCAAAGCGTGCTCCAAACTGCATAATGCGCAGTACTCTTAACGGATCTTCACTAAAACTATTTGTATTGACAGCTTTGAGTATTTTTTGTTCTAGATCAGCTTTTCCATCAAAAGGATCAAGCAGTTTTTTTTCTATAACATCAAATCCCATGGCATTTATAGTAAAATCCCTTCTACTTGCAGCTGTTGCAAAATCAAGTGAAGTATCTACAATGATATCAAAACCTTTATGCCCTTTGGCTGTTTTGTTCTCTTTTCTTGGCAGAGAAAAGTCAAGTTCTAGATCATAATAGTTAAGTTTACATACACCAAAACTTTTTCCAACATTATTGACCTTTCCAAATTCCTGTAGTATCTCTTGGACAATTTGTAGAGAATGTACACCATAAAGTTCAATATCAATATCTTTATTTGTCTTTTTTAAAAACCAGTCTCGAACATAACCGCCGACAATTATGGGTTTTATACCATTTTTATTTAGTTTATCAAATATTTTGTCTAGTTTATTTGGGTATTCAATCATAATGTTCTTTTAATAAATTTAAAAAACCATAAAGTGAGAAATATTATTTTTATGATTTTATTTGGTTTTTAAAATCTATTGTGTTTATAAATAGATTTAAACAGATGGATATAGAAAATATAAAACAAGTATATCATTAATTTTACACCTTTATAACATTTATTTGGGTATAATTGCGAAAAAATTTTCCAAATTTATGGAAAAAAAGCATATTTTAAGGATACACCCACAATGCAAAAGATTAGAAACATTGCAGTTATTGCACACGTTGACCACGGTAAAACTACACTGGTTGATGGACTACTAGAGCAGTCTGGTACATTTGGTTCACATGAACATCATGATGAAAGAGCTATGGATAGCAACGATTTAGAAAAAGAGCGTGGAATTACGATTTTATCTAAAAATACAGCTATTCGTTACAAAGATTACAAAATTAACATTATTGACACTCCGGGTCACGCCGATTTTGGTGGTGAGGTTGAGCGCGTACTTAAGATGGTAGATGGTGTTTTAGTACTAGTTGATGCATATGAAGGTGTTATGCCACAAACAAAATTTGTTGTTAAAAAGATGTTGGCACTTGGTAAAAAACCAATCGTAGTTATCAACAAAATCGACAAACCTTCAGCAGAGCCAGATCGTGTTGTTGATGAGATGTTCGACCTTTTTGCAGATATGGGTGCAACAGATGAGCAACAAGATTTCCCTATTATCTATGCAGCAGCACGTGACGGTATTGCAAAGTTAGATATGGATGAAGAGGGTGGAGATTTTCAATGTATCTTTGAAACTATCATCAATGAAGTTCCTGAACCAGAAGGTGATGCAGGAAATCCACTTCAAGCACAGGTTTTTACACTTGACTATGATAACTATGTAGGGAAAATCGGAATTAGCCGTATCTTTAACGGTACAGTTCGCAAAGGTGACAATGTTATGCTTGCAAAAAGCGACGGTGAAATGGTTAAGGGTAAGATCTCTAAACTTATTGGTTTCCATGGTCTTAATCGTATGGAGATTGATGAAGCTGAAGCTGGTGATATCGTAGCATTTGCCGGTATGGAGACTGTTGATGTAGGTGATACTATTGCTGATGCTGAGAACCCTGTTGCACTTGATCCTATGCACATTGAAGAGCCGACTCTTACTGTTGTTTTTGCTGTAAATGATTCTCCGCTTGCTGGTCAAGAGGGTAAACATGTAACTTCTAACAAACTCAAAGACAGACTTGAGTTTGAGATGAGAACAAACGTTGCAATGCGTCTTGAGACTGTTGGTGAGGGTAAATTCAAAGTAAGTGGTCGTGGTGAACTTCAAATTACTGTTCTTGCTGAGAATATGCGTCGTGAGGGTTATGAGTTTAGTATCTCTCGTCCTGAAGTTATCGTTAAAGAGATTGAAGGTGTTAAGTGTGAACCATTTGAGCATTTAGTAATTGATGTTCCTGAAGATCTAAGCGGTACTGTAATTGAGCGTCTTGGTAAGCGTAAAGCTGAGATGAAATCTATGCTTCCAATGGGTCAAGGTTTCCAACGAATTGAGTTTGAGATTCCTGCTCGTGCACTTATCGGATTTAGAGGACAGTTCTTGACAGATACAAAAGGTGAGGGAGTTATGAATCACTCTTTCTTAGAATTTCGTCCATTTAGTGGTTCTGTTGAATCTCGTCAGTATGGTGCTCTTGTATCTATGGAAAATGGTGAAGCACTTGCATACTCACTCTTTAACCTTCAAGACAGAGGGGTTTTATTCATTAAACCACAAACTAAGGTTTATGAGGGAATGATTATTGGTGAGCATTCAAAATCAAATGACTTAACTGTTAATCCTATTAAAGGAAAAGCACAGTCAAATGTTCGCTCTTCTGGAGCTGATGAGGCTATCAAACTTGTTCCACCACGTGATATGTCCCTAGAGCGTGCTTTAGAGTGGATCGAAGATGATGAACTTCTAGAGATCACTCCAGAGAACATCCGTATCCGTAAAAAATATCTTACAGAAACTGAGCGTCGTCGCCACTCTCGTAAAACTAAATAATATCTCCTTTTGGAGATATTATTTCAATTCTTATAACACAGCTACTTTCTTTTTACTTTTAAATGGGCTATCTTTTTTTGGAGCATATCCAAGAGTTCTTTAGAACTTTTAATATCGTTTGTGTATTCCAAAGCTGTCAGTAAAAAATCGTACTCTATTTTATCCTCTTGAGAATATAAAAACGGGTACTCCTCTGCCATGTTTTCAATGCGTTTTAGCGTTTTTTCTATATTTTTGTAGCTAGTATCAAAAAGTATAACAAAATGATCACCACTTATTCTAGCGATGATATCATTTTCTCTTAAAATATCTTTGAGATTGGAAGCGATATGTTTTAAGAGCATATCTCCTGCATGATGTCCGTACTCTTCATTGATTTGAGAGAAATCTTTTATATCGATAAGTGCCAGTGAAAAAGGTTTCTTTTGGTACATTTTTTTATCGATCTCTTTAAGAAGATAGTCACTGTTAATAAGATTGGTAAGGGTATCGAGTTCTGAAACATACTCCAGTTTTTTCTTTACTTGATGAAGATAGGTGATATCCTGACACACTATTAGGTTTTCATAAACAACATCATTATTGCTCAATGGGATGATATTTGCATGAAAAAAAACTGTTTTATCCATAGAGTTTTTAGCTGTTAAGATGATATTTTCTTTTTCATCAAAAGAGTCTCTTGTTTGAAAAAACGTTGAGAAGTGTGTTCCTAGGATTTTATCCTTTTCTACGTTGAAAAAGTGTAAGAGTGCATCACTTACATCAACGATACTCCCCTCTAAATCAACAACAAAATTGATAAGCTGTTTCTCGATAGAGTTATATTTATCATTATTCTTTGTTTCATATATCAAGGTTTTTTTGTTGATTGCTTTTATCATATTGATATAGTCAATAGATTTTTTTGATTTTTGTATGAAGAAGGCAATAAAAAGCTTTTCACCTTCTGGTGTTAAAAATGTTTCAATATCAAGATCATAATAGTTGTCATTTTTTATAACCATTGGTATGTGGACAGGTTGCGTGTTTTCTTCATATAAAGCATACATATTTTCTTCTAAACCAATAAAAAGCCATATGAGTTCCCTTATATCTTCACCATAACTAAGGTAGCGTTCATCATCTACCACATCGATTATCGATTTATCAAACTCTAAGAGCTTAAAATATTTGTCAAAAAGAACAAAAGATGTTTTGTTCTTTTCACATATAAGTTTATTGATTGTCTCTAGTATCATTTTTGTAACTCTGCAACAATTGTTTCATCTAGTGAAGTAAAAAGTTTTTCAACGGCATCACCACTTTTAGCAGATGTTTTTATTACATCTATGATAAGAGGAGAGAGTGCTTTAATAGATGCAATTTTTTCATCACTTATAACATCATTGATATCACACTTATTTAGAGATATGCATATGGGCGCATTGGGAACAATCTCATTACACATTTGAACATGTTTTTCAATAGCATCTATGGTCTTTGTTCTTGTCAAGTCAGCAACAATGATAAAACCTTTTGCACCTAGAAGATACTGTTTAAAAATAGGTTTAAACTCTGTATGTCCTTCGATATCCCACAACATTATGGTTGAGTGTTGTGTGAGTTTTTTCGAGATAGTAACTCCGATGGTGCTTAGGTATTCTTCGCTAAAACTATTGTTAACAAAGCGCTGTACCAAACTGGTTTTTCCAACACCAAAATTACCAATCATTACTACTTTATAAACTGCTTTCATATTGGTCCTTATCTATAAGTGATATTGTAGCACAACGTGCTTTATAGGGATATTTCTTAGCATCAATTCCTGGAGGGGGTGTATTTTTTATTGAAGTGATGATATCGTTTTTAACTTGAAGCTCTTTTTGTAAAAAATCTTTTATATTTTGCAACCTTTTTTTCGATAATTGTTCATTTTTTTTTGGAGAACCCAGAGTGTCACTGTAGAGAGTAATCTTTAGAGGGTAACTAGTATCTAAATGACTTAGACTTATTGCAAAATGTGTCAATTGTTTTTTAAGTTCTTGTGTCAGTTGTGTTTTGTTCTTTTTGAAATAGAGTGTTTCTGAGAGTTTAGGAGGTATCACTTTTATATTGTCTTTTATATTTTTTATCTCCTCTATTTTCTTTATCTTTTCTAAGATTTGCTCTTTTTGTGAAGGGTTGAAAACACTACCGTTAAGGGTGAGTGTATTGTAATCATATGTGTATGTGATGCCAACACCCTCTTGCGTGTTCAATCCATCCAAAAGGTAAGCAATGTTGGAACTTACCTGCATAGGGTCTTGGAGTGTTGGAACTACTTTAAGGTCATTGTGTATCTCTTTGATATCTTTGATATTTTGCAGCGATTGTTGTGCCAAATGTTTATGATATTCAAAAGGAACAACACCTTTGAGTGTAACAACACCATCATCTACCTCTGTTTGAATTTTATAAAGCATTAGTGAAGGTATAGAATCTAAACGTGTTTCTATCTTTTGTTGAAGTTGCGTGTTGGTATAGCTTTTATAGTAGGAGTAACTACCATATGCCACTAATAATAAAGGGATGATATAAAGAAGAGGATGAATTTTTTTCTTCTCTTGCGTGTTGCGTGTTGTGGCAGTATCATCATCTGCATATTGTAAAAGAGGTAAGAGGTCTGCTTTGAGTGCCTCTTCATCCAATGTACTTGTATCCCCTTGAAACTCCTGAATCATATTGCCATGGTGCAAAACAATATTTTGCATGGTTGTTCGGATAACATCATAGGTCGATTTATATGCAGCTCCCTCTATAATAACAGCCAAATAGCTGTGACCACTTGCTTCTATGATGATTTTATTACCACCATAATCAATCTCACCAAGCTCCTGATTGGAGCCGTTTTGCTCTACCCAGTCATTGACAAAACTGCGAATTGCTGTCATCATTGAGGCAAGCATCTCTGGTTCGTTGAGTGTATGGTTTTTATTTTCCAAATGTGTAAGAACTATACCTGTTTCTTTGTGAATAAGTAAAACAGCTTTGACTTTGGAGTTTGTTATTTCACTTAGAAGCAGTTCGGTTTCACTCACACCTTTTATTTTGGCTTTGAGTTTTCTTTTGAGTGTTTCTACAGAAAGTCCATTTTGGATTTGAGTATTGATTTTATTGAGTATATCTTCAAGGGATTGTGTAACGTATTTGCTGATCATATTACCCATAACAGGGTAGAGTGCATCGACAACATCATCTTTTTGGGATTTTATCTGCTCGCGGATGGCACTACCGATAAGCGGTGCCATTTGAGACGCTATTTTATCTTTGGATGTCTCATAGTTCTTATCTATAAGACGATTAACTAGAGGTGAGAGAGCATCTTCTAAAATTTTCTCTTCATCTGCAGTTTTTGTATTTTTATCCATTATTAAAACTATTTTGATTCTGCTTGTTGAGCCATTGCTAATTGTTGATTTATTTTTGTACCTTTCATCTGCATTGCTGCATCCATAAAAATCTCAGCTGCATCATCACGAGAAAGTTTTATCTCTGAGAGTTCGGATAGTTTTTCATCAAGTACAGCAATCATCTCATCTCTTAACGTATCCATTTGTGAACGAAGAGCGTTATTATTTTCAACCTGCTGTTTGTAAAGTTGTTCATTTTTTGCATTGAGTTCCTCTTCAAGAATATCTAAAGAGTTTTGAATCCTTTTTTCCTGCTTGAGAGCGCTGTCTCTTACATCTGCAAATTCATCTTGTTGTTGTGTTGTTAGATTTTTGATTTTTCTTGAAATACCTTCGAGTTCACTCTCTATGCGTGTATTGAAATCGCTTTGTGTTTGTTCGATTTTTTTGCGCATCTCTGTTTTCATCGATTCTATTGATGATTCGAGTTTTTTAAACTTCTCTTTAAGCTCACGAGATTCTGAACCAAAGAGAATTTCTCTAATTTGATCAACGTTGCCTAGTTGTGAAATCTCTTCACTTGGTGTATTTTCTTTTTTCATATGGAGACCTTTTTTAATGTGTTGGAAAAAATATTACTTCATTGTATAAGATATAGCTTTACATTGTAATAAATTTATCTCTAAAATTTGTTATAATAATAAAAATAATGACTATATGGGAAGAATTTGAGCATAATAAGTAACGAAGAAGAGAAACTTGCATCAATGAAAGAGATGATGGATAATATTGCCCATCAATGGAGACAGCCACTCTCTCAAATAAATTCCATCGTAAGTGTACTGGATAACAGACTTTATGAATTGAATATTGATGATGAGATTATCAATGAAAAGCTTTTAGAGATAGAAAAACTAACTAAATATATGTCAGATACTATAGATGATTTTAAAGGGTATTTTGATGAAGATGACACTAAAAAAGAGTTTGTTATCAATGATGTTATAGAAGATGTTGTTAGTGTTATAGGCTCAAGTTTGAAAAAAGATGCTATTGAGTTGCGTGTTAGTACAGATGGATGTTATACACTTTATGGTTATCCAAATGAATTAAAACAGATTATTATTGTTCTAGTCAATAATGCCAAAGATGTTTTACTCAAAAGAAATGTCCATCAGGCAAAGATAGAGATCTCTTTAAAAGAAGATCTAGAGTCTTATGTTATTGAGGTTTGTGACAATGGTGGCGGTATGACAAGAACAGTAATGCAAAAGATCTTTGAACCCTATTTTACCACGAAGCATAAATCTCAAGGTACAGGGCTTGGTCTTTATATGTCAAGAAAAATTATTCAAGAGCGTTTTTGTGGAAGTTTAAGTGTTCGAAATATTTATAATGGAGTTTTATTTTCTATAACACTTCCAAAAGGGGGAATCAATGGATAAATATGATTATAGTATCCTCTTTGTTGAAGACGAAGAAGAAGTTCGTAAAAACTATGTTGCTTATCTGAAAAGGTTTTTTACTACAGTTTATGAAGTGGGGGATGCAAAGGAGGCTTATAAGGTTTACAAGGAGAAGCATCCATCGATTTTGATTATAGATGTTAATTTACCAGGAGAGAGTGGTATAGATTTTTTAAAAAGGGTACGTGAATATGATCATAGTGTCCGTGCCATCATGCTTACTGCAATGTCTGATGTACAAACGCTCTTAAGTGTAACAGATTTAAAATTAACAAAATATCTTATCAAGCCAATCTCAAGAGATGAACTTCAAGAAGCACTTGAAATTGCTATTGATGAATTACAAAACTATACTATTATCTCTAATGATATAGTGGTTATGAAAGATTCTTATCATTGGGACAGAAAAACAAAAAAACTCTACCATAACAAAGTGGAGCAGAGTTTGACAAAAAAAGAGATAGTATTGTTAAATCTGTTGTTCTCAAATACAAACCAAACTTTTGCAACGGAAGATATCATCTTTGAACTTTGGTATGATGTTGATATGTCAAAGCTCAGCTCTTTAAAAACCATTATTAAAAAACTGAGAAAAAAATTACCGCAAGATACCATCAAAAATGTTTTTGGTGTCGGATATAAAATAGAACTTAACTAAGAAAATAGTGTACAACACGCTTTTCAAGCCAATACTCTGGTTTGAAAAGTGAACCACTGATAAACCCTACATGTCCACCATAATGTAAAACCTCAAGCTCGATATATGAAGAAATATCATCTCTTGATGGTATCACTTCAGGTGTCATAAATGGATCATCTTGTGCATGAATAAGCAGTGTTGGTGTGACAATTTGTTTTAAATACCCAAAAGAGCTCGATTTTTGATAATACTCCTGTGCCGAAGCAAATCCGTGAATCGGTGCTGTATAGCTGTTGTCAAACTCCCAAAATGTTTTGAGTTTGGATATTTCATCTTTTTTTAATTTTAGTAATGATTCCATATCAAATGTTTCATATTTTTTTAAAAGAGAGCTTTTGAGCTCTTTGAGTAAAATATGTTGATAAAACTTAGAAAAACCTTTTTGCATCTGATTGGCACACAGATCAAGCTTCATAGGAGCTGATACTGCAACAGCTTTTGTAAAAGGGGATTTGTTTTGATACTCAGCCAACAGTTTTAGGAGCATATTAGCGCCAAGGGAGTAGCCTATGGCATAAAGTTTTGGAGGTTGAAACCTTTGTTCTATATGTTGTATAAACTCTTTGGCATCTTGTGTATCTCCGCTGTGATATGATCGTGGCAGATTATTTTCTTGTGTGGCACATCCCCGAAAGTGCATCACAACAGAGTTAAACCCCAAAGTGTGCAAAGTTTGCATCATCCCTTGAATATAGGGTGATTTATATGAGCCTGCTAGACCATGAAACAAAATAACAAAAGGGGCATTTTTTTTCTTACTTAGGAGATAATAGGGCTCTAAAAAATCACCATCACGAAGTTCAAAACGCTCTTTTTTAAAATCTATCTTTGAAAATTTTCTAAAAAGAGAACTGTACATCGTTTGGATATGTTTGTTTCTTAATCCAAAAGATGGTGCAAAAGATATGGAATCAGTTTTTTTTCTCATGCAATATTTTATCTTAAAGTATGAAAAATTATATTAAAGCAAGAAGTTTATTGTTTAGGTGTAGCAAAGCATACTTAAAAAAATCTTTAAAAGCTTGATTTCATTTTACATTGATATAATGCTACTATTAGAAACAGGAGAGGAATTTTAATGAAAAGAAAGCAAATTTATAATCCAGATTCTCATGAAAATGTGAATGATAGAAAAGTATTTGGTGGTGATCCAACAGGTATTTTTGAACTCAATAATATAAAATATCAATGGGCGTATAATCTTTGGGAAATGATGCTAAACAACACATGGTTTCCAAAAGAGGTTGATATGACACGTGATGTGAATGATTATAAAAATCTTACAGAAGCGGAAAAAACAGCTTATGATAAAGCACTTTCTCAACTTATCTTTATGGATTCGCTTCAAACAAACAACCTTATAGATAATGTAAACCCTTATGTGACATCACCAGAGATTAACCTTATTTTAGTACGTCAAAGTTTTGAAGAGGCTCTCCACTCTCAAAGTTACGCTGTTATGGTTGACTCTATCTCTACAAACTCAGATGAGATCTATGATTTGTGGCGTCAGGATATGATGCTTAAACATAAAAATGATGCTATTGCGGCAGTTTATCAGGAACTTGCAAAAAATCCGACAGAGGAGAACTTTGTCAAAGCATGTTTTGCCAACCAAATTTTAGAGGGTATCTACTTTTACAGCGGATTTACTTATATTTATACATTGGCACGTGCAGGAAAGATGCTTGGATCTGCTCAGATGATTCGTTTTATTCAGCGTGATGAGGTTACACACCTGGTTCTTTTTCAAAACCTTATCAATACACTCAGAAAAGAGCGTCCTGATCTTTTTACACAACAGCTTAAAGATGATGTAATCGATATGTTTAAAAAAGCGGTTGAGCTTGAGAGTGAATGGGGTAAATACATTACTCAAGGTCAGATTCTGGGTCTTACTGATGATATCGTTGTGCAATATATCCAATATCTAGCAGATGACAGACTTACATCAGTTGGATTTGAGAAACTCTACAATGTTTCCAACCCTATCAAATGGGTTGATGATTTTGCAAAATTTAACGACCAAAAAACAAATTTCTTCGAGGGAACAGTAACAAACTACTCAAAAGGTTCTCTCTCTTTTGATGATGATTTCTAAAACAAAGAGTGAGTACACATTATGCTCACTCCTTTTTGAGACAACTTCCGATTATGAAACCAATCTTCAAACACTTTTATCGCTTATAACCAACACGCAGGAAAAAACTCTTGTGGTTGCTCCTGAAGTGTGCTTGACTTCATATGATTATGAAAATATGGAAGCTATGCTTGATTTTGCTCCACACGCAATAAAGGAGATTAAAAAAGTCTCTTTTGGTAAGATCATTATTTTGACAATGTTAGAGCGTCGTGATGGTGTAGTATATAATTTTGCCAAAGTGTTTCATAACGGTGAAGTGGTGTATGAGCGAGCCAAAGCAAAGCTGTTTCGTTTTGGTGATGAGCATAAGTATATGAAAGAGGGAAGTGTTGAAGATTTTAAGATTGTTGAGGTTGATGGGATAAAACTTGCAGTCTTTATCTGTTTTGAGCTTCGTTTTAAAGAGCTTTGGTGTAAAAGTGAGGGTGCGGATGTGATAGCAGTGCCTTCATGGTGGGGTGTTTTACGCAGAGAGCATTTTAAAATTTTTACACAAGCTCTTGCACTTACAAACCAGTGCTATGTGGTGGCAAGTGATTCAAAAAATGAAGAATGTACCAAAATGAGTGGTATTATTACTCCTCAAGGTGAGGCTAAGCGTAATGAGAATAAGGCTTGCTTAAGCGTAGCATACAGCACAAAAGAGATACGTCTTATGAGACGATATATGGATATAGGAATAGAGTAAATTGGACAGAATAACAGCAACAAAAACAGCTAAGTTAGCGCAGGAGTGTGACAAACGTTTTGGAGGACTCTCACCAGAAGTAAAAGAGGCTATAGCAAAAACAAACAGAGAAGCGTTTGTGCCGAGTGGATTTCGTCACAGTGCATATAAAATAGATGCTTTGCCAATTGGAGCATCGCAATATATCAGCTCACCATTGACAGTAGCGAAGATGACAGAGTATCTTATCCCTCGTGGGGCTGACAGAGTGTTAGAGATAGGGTGTGGCAGCGGGTATCAGGCTGCTGTGCTTTCTCATCTGTTTCGTGGAGTTTTTACTATTGAGCGTATAGAGAAGTTAATTTTAGAAGCAAAAAAACGGTTTCGAGAACTCAACTTAAATAATATACACGCAAGGACGGATGACGGACAAAACGGCTGGAGTCAATATGCTCCCTATGATAGAATCCTGTTTTCCGCAACAGCAAAACAAATCCCACAAAAACTCTTTGACCAGCTCGCAGATGATGGGATATTGGTTGCACCCATTGAGAAAAACGGCAAACAGGTTATTACACGTTTTATGAAGCGTGGCGGACGTATCGTGGAAGAGGAGCTTGAGGATTGTGATTTTGTTCCTGTTCTTGATGGGGTACAGAAGTGTTAAAACTTTTTTTGCTTTTTGTAAGTGTTGTTGCTCTTTATGCACAAGAGAGCTATGATGATATCTATGCTAAGTATAAACAGGGTCAATATCAAGAAGCACTCAAAGGCTTTAAGGAGCTTGTGAAGCAAAACAATGATTATGATGCAGCCTATATTCTTGGATATATGTATGAGCATGGTGAGGGATGCAATGCAGATAAACAAAAAGCTGCGCAATATTACAAACTCTCTTCACATGGTTACTATTTTCAAAGAAAAGAGGATCCATCACGTGATGCAAAGAAAGAACAAAAACAACTTTTAGCTATTATAACAGATATTAATGACACGCAAACAAGTTACACTATAAAACAGTATGCACAATCTCTGTATAATATCAAAGCATACAAAGCAAACTATCTTTTACCAGTTAGTTATCGTTACGGAGGTAACTATTCTCCTGTTGGTACACATGAACTCGAATCAATAGAGATGGAATTTCAGTTTAGTATCCGTTACGACTTTGGTACAAATCTTTTTGGTTTACATGAGATATACTCTTTTGGATATACCCAAAAATCTTTTTGGCAAGCCTATGGAGAGAGTGCTTATTTTAGAGAAAGTAATTATAATCCAGAATTTTTTACTACCATCCCCTTTGGAGACAAACATATCAAAGCATTTCGTCTTGCTTTGGCACACCAGTCAAACGGTCGTGGTGGTGCACCAGAGAGGTCATGGAACTATATAACTGGGAGTGTGTTTTTCCAAACTGGACTTCTTTTTACAGAGTTTAGACTCTGGCATCGTTTTAGTGATACGATAGATTACAATCCGACACTTATCGATTATATGGGGCATGGGCATATAGAGTTTATATTTCCGTATAAAAAACATTTGGCAAAACTTTTACTTCGTAGTAATTTTGATGGAGCCAATGCTGTAGAGTTTGCTTATTCCTATCCACTCTCCAAAGATCTCTTTTTCTATTTAAAAACGTTTAACGGTTATGGAGAATCTTTAATCGATTTTG
>JAMOSN010000031.1 GCA_027068455.1 Sulfurimonas sp. | reverse complement strand
TTGAAAAGTATAAACAAAAAGATTATGACATAGTTATTACAGATGTTAATATGCCTCGGATGGATGGATTGGAACTTATCAAACATATACATGATATTAACGAAGCTCAAAAGGTGATTATACTTTCTGCATATAATGATTCGCAAAATTTACTTAAAGCTATCGATGTTGGTGTAGATCGGTTTCTTATCAAACCTTTGCAGACGGAACAACTTAAATATATTTTGCTCAAAGTTGCCAAAGAGATTCATGCAAATAAATTAGTAGAGAATTATTATCAGGAGCTTGAAAAAGAGGTTCAATCAAAAACACAACAATTAAAAAAACGTATGATTATTGATGAACTTACAGGTGCATTGAATCGTATCGCTTTGTTAGAAGATGCAAAGAGAGCCCGTAAAAGAGTTATCTTACTGTTAAATATAGATAATTTTGACAGTTTAAATGTGACATACGGGTATGACAATGGAGATATTATCCTCAAAGAAGTTACACATTTTTTACAAAAGAAATTGGATAAAGATGAATCTTTGTATCGCTTGTGTGCAGATGAATTTGTTATTGTTTCGTATAGTAAGTCACTCCAAGAGATGAGTGAGTTTGCAAAAAAGATACAAGAGGATACGCTACACTATTCTTTAGAAACTAATGATTTTAATATCCGATTTACATTTACCATGGCATTGGTAGAAGGGGTTGGATGCTTACTAAAACATGCACATGTAGCACTTAAAGATGCTCACAAGATAGGAAAAAATCAGATTGCTATTTATGATAAGAACTCTCAAACAGAATTATTACAGCTCAAGATTCAACAATATATGCCAATCCTTACAAGAGTGATAGAAAAAGAGCATATAACGCCTTATTTTCAGGCTATCATTGATAATAAAACCAAAAATATTAAGAAGTATGAATGTTTGGCACGCATAGTTCATGAAGATGGAAGTGTCCAGAGCCCTTTTGAATTTTTGGATGTGGCAGAGCTTACTGGGATGTTGCCAAGTATTACAAGAATCATGATAGATAAATCTTTTAAAATGTTTGCCAACAATAAGTATGAGTTTTCTATCAATATCAGTGAACATGATTTAAATGATGGATATCTTCGAAAATATCTGCAACATAAGCTGCAAGAGTATAATATAGATGTATCAAGGGTTGTGCTTGAAGTGCTTGAAGGGATTAGTACCATTGGTGCACAAGAGAGTTTAGAACAGTTGCTTGCACTCAAAGAGGATGGCTTCTCTATCGCCATTGATGATTTTGGTGTGCAAAACTCCAATTTTGAGCGTGTGAATTTGATGCAGGTTGATTATATTAAAATAGATGGGAGTTTTATAAAAAACATTGCATCCAATCCTAAAAGTTTCAGTGTTGTAAAGACCATTAATGATTTTTCAAAAAGTATTGGAGCTAAAGTTATTGCAGAATTTGTTCACTCCAAAGAGGTGCAAGATATTGTTCATACCTTAGGTATAGAGTATTCTCAAGGGTATTATTTCTCCCAACCAAAAGCAGAGCTTTAGGATATGTTACATTACTTAGCAGTTTTTATTTAGATTATTATACTTATTCTTTTTTTTTAATATGTTTCGTAGTACTATTTGTAAAATAGTTTTTTTAAGAAAAATAATATATAACGGATAGATATAATTATGATAGAAAACATCCAAAAATTTTATAAAACGCTTATTTACTGCGTTGCTTGCTGATAAATATGCCAAAGTATAAACATTGCTTTAAAGCATATTCTCCAATTGTAGCGATGGAGATTTTAGAAAATAACAGACTTGTCTTTTCTACTACAAATAGTGGTATTCGTGTTTTAGATATAGATGATTACAGTATCATTTCAAATATTTTACCGCAAGAGCTAAATAAAGACACATTGAGTACATTTAGTAAAGATGGACGTTTAGTTGCTATTGCTAAAAAAAATGTTGTTTCAATTATGGTGCTACAAACACAAAAGATTTTAAAAACAATAGAAACAAAAAACTCAATAGATATTATCACCTTTGATACATCATCAAATTATATAATTATAGGCACAAAAGATGGTAGAGTGTATCAATATCGTTTTAACAGCAACGCACTAATAGCAAGATTATGCTCTTTTCCTTACCTTTATATTGATGAAAAACCTAAAAAAATTGATAATAATTTTGTCAGTGTTATAACTTCATACAAAGATAAAATTGCATGTAGTGGTTATGGTGGTGCAATTTATGTGATGAACTTACATTCGCGAGATATGAAACAAGTTATTATCCGAAAAAGAGTCAAGAGAATTGAAAGTTTATGTTTTTTAGATGACAATACATTACTTAGTGGTAGTGTTGATGGTGTTGTTGAAGTGGTAGATCTTACTAATATTAAAAATATACAAAGAGTTAATGCTCCTTTTATAAATGTAAAGCATATTATTCCAATGCCAAATAAAGAGTATGTACTTGTTGCTTCTGATAAAAATTTTATATCACTTTTAAATATTAAAACTCTAAAAATTGTAAAAACAAACTATTTAGAATTTGATGAAACGATACAACATATGTTGGCTAAAGATGAAGAATCTTTTTTTGTTATTCTTAAAGATGGCAGTGTGAAAAATGTAGAGTTGTTAAATCTTTCTACTTTAAGAACTTTTATAGAAAAAAACAAACTTTCTAAAGCTTATAAATTACTCAAAAAATTTCCAATGTTAAAAGGTTCCAAAGAAGCCAATGAACTTGAGAAAAAATATCAAAAACTTTTAAAAAAAGCAATTAGGATGATATTAAATGATGATATGTTTGGAGCACAGGAACTTTTAAAGGATGTGAGTACTATCCCTTCAAAACAAGATGAAGTCCGGGCGGTTTTTGAAGCTTTTAAGCATTATGAAAAATTACAGTTAATGTTTCATGAACAGAAGTTGCATGTAGCGTATTCTCTTTGTGAAAAATTTCCAGCTTTAAAATATACAAGAGAGTACAAAAGTATGGAAAAAGAGTGGCAAAATACTTTTGTAAAAGCACAAAAAGAGATGGCACTGCACAATGTTGCAGCAGCACGAGCCCTTCTTGGAAACTATATGGCTGTGCGCTCTAAACGAACTATGATACAGTTTATTTTGTACCAAAATAAAGAGTTTATACAATTTTTAAAGGCGATTGAAAATAAGGAATTTAAAGAAGTTCATTCTTTAGTACAACAATATAGAGGATTTGGTGCTTTAGAGCATTATAAAATGTTTCAAGAAGAGATGAAAAATACTCTTGAAGAAATTTATGAGTTTATATTGATGGGAAATACGCATCTAGCTGAGATTTTGATAGAAAAATTAGATGAAGATCCAAAGAATGAGGAGCTGGTTCAAAAGTTAGAACAAGAGTGTCATAGTGTTTCTGAACTTTATAAATATTATAATGAAGATAATCTGCTGGAATGTTATAAAAAACTTGACAGAGTTCCTTTTTTAAAAAATACAGACTTAGGAAAAAAGTTAGAAAAAAGATGGTATAAGTTGATAGATAAAGGGGAAAAACTTGCTTTAAAAGCTAAGATAAAAGAGATTGAAGAGCTTTTTGGAGAGTTGAAACAGTTAAGTACAAGAAATGAAAAAATAGGTGATATTTTTCGTGTGGCTTACCAAAGAAAGATTTTTTACTATTTGCAGCATGAGAATTGTTCATCTGCACATGAAGTTGTTCGTGAATATGCAGATAAGTTTGGATTAGATACTGAAATCAAGCAACTTATTAAAGAATATGTCCAGATATGTGAGAAAAAAATTAATTTAACAGAGAAACAAGCGCGAAGAAAGCCAAGAGATTATTGGTTGTTTTGTTGACAAGTTTTATGAGAAAGAGATATAATCAATTCAAAATTTTATATTGGAGAACAAGTATTGAGCATCTATAGAGAATATGATATACGAGGTATTTTTGAAAAAGAATTAAATGAAGAGAGTGTAACAAAAATAGGGTATGCTTTAGCATCAAAAATTGATGGTGAATATGTTGCTGTTGGTTATGATGCAAGAAGTCACTCTCCGATTCTTTTTGAGTACCTTGTGGCTGGTCTTAATGCTGGTGGAAAAAAAGTGCTTGGTATGGGACTTGTACCTACTCCTGTAAACTACTTTACCAATTATCAGTCTTGGGATGGAATTACGCCTAGTGCTTCTGTTATGATTACAGGGAGTCATAACCCAAGTGAGTATAATGGTTTTAAAATCACCATCAACAAAGCACCTTTTTTCTCTGAAGATATTTATGCTCTTGGACGTGAGTGTGAAGCGATGGATATGCCATCAAAAGTGGAACGTGATGTTACTGAAATAGATGCCAATACCCGTTATATCAACTTTTTGGTTTCAGAGTTCGCACACCTCAAAGGGATGGACACAAAAATAGCGTATGACTGTGGAAACGGTGTTGCGGGTGTTGTAACTGAAGATATTTTCAAAGCACTCAATCTTAACACGCAAGGTTTATATACAGACCCAGATGGAACATTTCCAAACCACCATCCAGACCCTTCTGTAGAACATAACCTAGAAGATGTAAAAAAACTTTTAGCAGATGGTAATGATATCGCTTTTGCTTATGATGGTGATGCAGACAGAATTGCAGTACTTACTCATAAGAACAATATAAAAGGGGATATGATGGCTCTTTTATATAGTATGAAGATGGATAAACCAACTGTAATCGGTGAAGTAAAATGTTCTCAAGTGATGTATGATGAGCTTCAAAAACGGGGTGCTGAAGCTATTATGTACAAAACAGGACATTCTAACCTTAAAGTAAAAATGAAAGAAACAGATGCAGACCTTGCATGTGAAGTAAGTGGGCATATTTTCTTTAAAAATCGTTATTTTGGATATGATGATGCAATCTATGCAACACTTCGTATGTTAGAGCTTCTTTATGATGGAATAGATTTGGATGCTGAACTTGAAAAACTTCCACAAGTATTTTCAACGGAAGAGATTAAAGTGGAAACTACAGAAGCTCAGAAGTTCTTAATTATCGACAAAGTTAAAGAGCTGCTTCAAAATCCACCAGCGGATTTTCCTGTGATTAAAGATATTATAGATGTTGATGGTGTTCGTATCAACTTTGAAAACGGTTGGGGACTTGTAAGAGCATCTAACACAACACCAGTTCTCGTAACACGTTTTGAATCAACTTCCCAAGAGGAAGCAAAACGGTATGAAAAAGCTATAAATGATCTCATAGTACTCGCAAAAGAGAGTCTATAAACTAAATTTTAAAGAGAAGTTTCATGATACGTGCAATAATTTTTATGTTTTTGGCAACATTGTTTTTTGGGTGTGGCGGTAATTCGACACAAAAGAGAGTAACATTAATGGGAGAGGAGATTGAACACAAACAGGGTGTCAATCCTCATTCTTTGGCGTATGAGAGTGCTGATAAAGCACTTGATCGCAACAATAAAATAAAGCTCTCAAAAATTGAAGCTGAAGCAAAAATAGAGATAGAGAAGATTAAGTCTCAAAATCAGCTCAATATCGCTAAAATCAATGCTGAAACAAAAAAAACAATAGCGCAGACCGATTATAAGGCAAAAGTAAAAACGACACAGATTGATGCTGCTGCATATAAAGAGAATATGCAGTACACTGTATATATTGTTATTGCGATTGTCATTGTAGTTATTATTGCTCTTATTTTAATGTATCTTAATGGCAAAAAGAATCGTGAACTTAAAAAGAAGATGCATGAAGAGAAGTTAAGACATGAACAGTTTTTAAAAGAAAAAGAGCTAGAGGAACAACGTGTTCATAAACTTCTTGAACTTATAGCTGCTGGAAAAGTAGCCAAAAATGTGGAAAAAGAGGTGATTCTCTCCATCTCTAACACCAAACCAAAATATATCAATGATACTATTGATGAAGGATAATTTTTTTGTTTTATATAACACTTTTTTTACTGTTTGTTTATTTTAAGATTGCACGTGTGCATAAAAAAGAGGAGAAGTTCTCAACACTTCTTTATGCACAGCATATCGCTGTAGCTATTGCGGCAATAGCTCTTTATATGTATGGATTTGCCCACTATTCTTATATCGGTTTGGTTGGATTTTCATTTTTGTTTTTCATTATGGCAGCTTTAATGGTCACTGTGGTGCAACTTGGTATTTTTGTAGATGGCAAACCACTTCTTGGTATATCAACACTTTATAAGATTATGCCTGTTTTAGCTGTGGTTATTGTTATTTTATCTCTTGGATTTTGGGCACTTTAAACACAAACCTGATATAATTCCATCAATACTTTTGAAGGAATTTTTATGAAAACCCATACACTTTTAATGCCTCTTGATATGCACCTGCATTTGCGTGATGGTATTATGCTTGAAAATGTAGCACCCCTTTCTGCCTATAGTTTCAGTGGTGCGCTTATTATGCCAAACCTTGTTCCCCCAGTAACTACCAAAGAGGATGTTATGGCGTACAGAGAGCGTATTATGGCTGCTGTACCAAATGACTACTTTGAACCTTATATGACACTTTTTTACCAAAACTATGATAAAGAATTTTTAAAAAATGTAGCTGATGAGATAACAGCTATCAAGCTTTATCCTGCTGGAATTACAACAAATTCTGAGGGTGGAGTGAGCTCTTTTGATATTGAAGAGATGAGAGAAACGCTTGAGGTTATGAGTGCATTGGAGATTCCATTGTGTGTTCATGGTGAAACCGATGGGTTTGTGATGGACAGAGAAGCTGAGTTTATGTCTATTTATGAGCTTTTGGCAAAAAACTTTCCAAAACTTAAAATCATTATGGAACATATTACAACTAAAGCCGCTGTGGATATGTTAGACAAATATGAAAATCTTTACGCAACGATTACGGTACATCACCTTCTTCTGACTCTTGATGATGTAGTTGGTGGTATGATGCAGCCTCATCTGTTTTGTAAACCGATTGCCAAACGTCCAGAGGATTTGGATGCACTTTTAAATGTAGCGCTTGAAGCACATCCCAAAGTGATGTTTGGAAGTGATTCTGCACCACACCCACAACATAAAAAAGAGTCATGTGGTTGTGCTGCTGGTGTTTTTACAGCACCTATTGCACTGCAACTTTTGTGTGAGATTTTTGAGCAATATGACAAACTTGAAAACTTACAGGATTTTGTAAGTGACAATGCTCAACGTATTTATGGAATCTGCCCTGAATTTAAAGAGGTAACATTGGAAAAACGTCCATTTGTTGTTCCTGCAAATTATGGTGGTGTAGTTCCTATGTATGCAGGTGAAACTTTAAACTGGGCTATTGAGAGTGTCGATTAAAATCCTTTTACTTGAAGATGATGTGCTCTTTGGTGAAACACTTCAAGATCTGCTGGAGGATGAAGGGTATGAAGTGAACCATGTCACCAATGGTTCCGATGCTCTTGATGCTACCTATGAAGCAAAATATGATCTTTACCTTTTAGATATCAATGTTCCTTTAATTGATGGTATATCGCTTTTAAAAGAGTTGCGTGTTGCCAATGATGAAACACCCGCTTTTTTCCTTACCTCACACAAAGACAAAGAGAAACTTCGTGAAGGTTTTTTGAGTGGTTGTGATGACTATTTGATAAAACCTTTTGATAATGATGAGCTTTTACTACGCATTGAGGCGGTTTTTAGACGGATGAAAAAAGAGCCTGCCATTGAGGTTGGTAAACTTTCCCATGATGAAGCTCATAAACAGGTGTTGTATGATGGTGTAGAGTTGGAACTTTCGAAAAAAGAGTATCAGCTTTTAGTGCTTTTGATGCAACACGCAAATAAGATTGTACCTAAAGAGTTGATCTTTGATACACTTTGGAGTGCAAGTGAATCTGGCAGTGATGGTGCTGTGAGAGTGTATATAAATAGATTAAAACAGCTCCTAGAAGATACCAGTATTGAAAATATACGCGGTGTAGGATATAAACTTGTTTCGTAATCTTCGTATCAGTATCTTTATATATTATTTTTTAACAGTTACTACATTTTTGGCAGTCTTTTATTATTTTTTAGAGATTGTTAAAGTTGATAACCTTGTAGTGGTGGTTATTTTTTTAGTCTGTTTTATCATTCTCTCTGGTATATTTATCTCCAAACTCTCGATTGATCCTTTGGTTGATTATGTGCATAATCTGCAAGCACTTTCCAAAGAGACGCTTCATGAGCTTAATCTTCCCATAAGTACCATTAAAAGCAACACGCAGATGTTGAAGAAAAATGTAGATGATGAGAAAATTATCAAAAGGGTCAAACGCATAGAAAATGCTTGTGAGATGTTAGAACTACGCTATAATGAGCTTGATTATATGATAAAGATGCAAACCAAACAAGAGATAAAAGAGCAGTTTTTTCTTAACGACCTTGTAAAAGAAAGAGTTGATTTTTTACAAAAGCTATATCCAAATTTTGTTTTCCATCTTGATTTGGATCCAATGGAGCTTTATAGTGATAAAAGAGGGCTTGCTAAAGTGATTGACAATATTATTGATAATGGGGTAAAATACTCACTCGATTCAAAGATAATAGAAATTTCTCTTAGGAACAAAACTCTTTCCATAAGAGATTTTGGTATAGGGATGGATGAGGTGCAACTGCTTCAGATTTTTGACAACTATTATCAGGCAAATAAAGATATGCAGGGTTTTGGTATCGGTCTTTCTATGGTGAAGCGTTATTGTGATACAAATAATATAGAACTTGTTTTTGATTCCCAAAAAGGTGTTGGGACAACAGTAAAATTACAATTTAAATAGGATAAACAATGCAAACAGGTGCAGTGATGCAATATGCCGAAGAGGCGTTAGATTATGGAGTGATGGGAATACTTGTTTTAATGAGTGTAGTGACATTGTGGCTTTTTATAGAGAGAATGATGTTTTATAAAAGTGTTCGTGTAGAAGATTATGAACACAGAGATGAGCTTGAACTTGATTTAACTGATAACATAGGTATTATCAGTGCTATAGGGAGTAATGCTCCCTATGTTGGACTTTTAGGAACAGTTGTTGGGATTATGATTACATTCTATACACTTGGTGATGTGGGTGCAGTTGATACGAAGAAGATTATGACAGGTCTTGCCCTTGCGCTTAAAGCTACTGCTATGGGTCTTATTGTTGCTATTCCTGCTATTGTTGCTTATACGATTGCACTTAGAAAAGTGGAGCGTATCCTGACAAAATTTGATGTAATGCTTGAGAAAAAGAACAGCTAATGTCTAAATGTAAAAAAGCACATAAAAAGTTTGATTCTATCAATGTAATCCCTTTTATTGATATTATGCTTGTTTTGTTGGTAATGGTTTTAACAACTGCTACATTTATCAAGCAGGGGATTATCCCTGTTGATTTACCAGAAGCAAAATCAAAACAAAAAGAAGATACAAAAAAAGAGGTTACAGTGTATGTTAATGCCAAAGGTGAGATGTTCTTTGAAAAAGAGAAAGTTGACCTAAAAACATTAGAAGCTAAACTCTCTTCTATCTCAAAAGAGCAGACCGTTGTTTTACGAAGTGATAAAGAGTCTCGCTTTCAAGACTTTGTATCTGTGATGGATATTTTAAAACGTTTAGGGCATGAGCAGCTTTATATTGTTACAAAAGAATAACACGCAACGTTTTTAGTATGCGTGTTGTAAGAGTTTAAATTTTTTTGTAGTGTTATGCTCTTCTATTGGTGTTGCGTGTTGCTTGCTTTTGTGGGTAACATTGGCATCAAATACTTTCTTTGGCACTTTTTTTACATCGTGAAAGAGGGTGCTTGCTATAAAAAAAAGCACCATAATCACAACAACACTTGCATAAAGCAATACGTAGTTTTTTATATGTCCGCTTTCAAATGGATTTTCCATTTATCTCCTTATTTTGTGGTATTGTAGCATAAAGGGTTATTAAGATATGCTAAAGATTTTGGGTAGTTGCGTGTTATGGCAATAGATGAAGCTTTCTCATCAACTTTTGTATGGGAAAGTGATTCTAGTGAGAGAAACTCTCTTAGTGGATATGGTTTTGGTATGAGGTGAAATCTCTCAACTATAGTATCTGCCATACTTAAAACTGAAGAGGCTTTGACAATCTCACACCGTGCATAGTTGCTTCCATTAAATGAAACTTCGGCTGCTCGTAAATCTGCATCATCTCCTGGAATTTGTTGTGCACCATAGAGTGGTTTTTGTGTACAGGTTGCATTGGCAAATGAGGGGATATACTGGCTCATATATTTAATGGCGTTGCGTGTTCTCTCTTTGAGTGTGTCTGCTTGCCACCCTGAGTAAATTTTTTCTAAAAATTTTGCATCGAGTTTTGGTTGTGCACTCAGTGGAGAACTTTTAATAAGCCCGTCATCAAAAAGGGTGATATCTTTTGTCATACCGTGAAGTTGGAAGTATCCATCTTTGTAGGGGGTAAATTGTGCCATCCCCTGAGGTGTTCCACGCTCTCCATAGAAGATAACTTCAGGCCAAGGGGTTGAATCACACCCACATTGTGTTACATACGCAGCTTTAAACTCTACAAAGCGTTCTCTGTGAATACCAAGCATATCATCTATCTCACCACTTTTAAAGCCAGCTGCATTGATAAGGTAGTCAAACTCTTGCGTGTTTTTATTATAAGAAAGTTCATAGCCATTTTTTTTCTTCTTTATGGAGTCAACTTGCGTGTTTGTAAGAACTGTAGCATTTTGGTACTGCTGTAACATTAACGAGGCACTTGCTGCTAGACGAAAAATATTAAGCCCATACTCCTGAACCATAATAAAAGGAAATTGTACTTTTTTTAAGTCAATCTCTTTGGCAACTACGACCATCCATTCATCAAATGTTTGAGGTTTCTCTACCAAAGGGTGTTCTTTGAGTGCTAAAATCTCCTCTTTTGTAAATACTCTATAATACTCATCAACCTCTCCAAGTACTTTGTTTTTTGGATCTTGGGCTACAAGAGCAGCATACTCCTGTTTGAGTCTTTCAAGACGAGGTAAAAGTGCTTGAGGGTTTTGCGGGTCTGTTTTTGGAGTGATAAGAACAGTGGGACGCATATCTATAGTGTAGGGGTAAAGATGTATAAGCTCGATAGACTCTCTTAAAAGCCTCAGGCATTGCTGCTGTGATATTTCACGATACAAGTTCCCACCTGCATGGAGATGGCAAATTGGTGGACCATCAACCAAAGTAGTATTTTTTTCAAAAAGGGTTACATCAAGACCAAGCTCTGCTAAAAAGATGGCAACAGAAGACCCAGCTACGCCACCACCAACAATAGCTATTTTTGGACTTAAAAGCTTTAGAAGTTTGGAAAAATCATTGATGATGGCATCAGGTTTATAGGTGGAGATATCTTCGTCGTAGTTGTATCCGTATGTTACACCAACACTCTCAATCTCTGCTGCTTGTGCTGCAAGGATATCATTTTTTGAATCCCCTATCATCAATGCTTCATTGGGTGTAAATCCAAGCTTCTCACAGGCATAAAGAAGTGGCTGTGGGTGTGGTTTTTTCTCTTGGAGTGAATCTGCACCAAGCAAAAGTGTAAAAAGCTCATTGAGTTGTAAACTTTGTAAAATCGGAGCTATAAAATCATACGGTTTGTTGGTGATGATTGCAAGAGTATATCCCTGTTTATGAAGCTTGTGTAATGTTTGTGCTACATTGTCATAGAGTTGCGTGTTGTTGCAGAGGTTGTTTTTGTAGTGTGTTAAAAAAATATCAAGTGCTTTTTGAAAAAAGGTGTCTGATAGTTGCGTGTTGTTTTTAAAAGAGTTCTCTATGGCACGCTTTACCAAAGTTTTGGCACCATTGCCTACCCACGAACGGATAGTATCTTCATCAAATATTTCTCTATTGAGTTGCTTGAGCATAAAGTTGACTGATGCTGCTAAATCAGGTACTGAGTCTATAAGTGTACCGTCAAAATCAAAAAGCAGGAGTTTTTTATTTGTAAATTGCACTTTAATACCTTCTATAAATTGTGGCGGTATTATATCACTCTTTTGTAAGTGTTGTTTTGAACAGATGATGTAGATGGAGATTTTAGAGATTTTTAAGAAAGTTTGGTGCGACGCCTAAAAAAGCCAAGAAATTGGCTTTTATGGACTCCGTCGGCTGGGGCAAGCCCATCAGCTAAAAGGTGAGTCCTCGCAGGTCCTTCGGACAACTGCTGTGGTTCCGACGCTAAAAACGAGAAGAAATTCTCGTTTTCTTTACGCGTCTCACATCATACCCGGCATACCCATTTGTGGAGGCATTCCTGCTCCCATATCTGGTGCAGCAGTTTCCTCTTTTGGAATCTCAAAGATTGCCGCTTCTGTTGTAAGAAGTAGGCTTGAAACTGAAGTTGCATTTGTAAGTGCTACACGCTCAACTTTAAGTGGGTCGATGATACCTGCTTCAAACATATCTACATATTCACCAGTTGCAGCATTGAAACCGATTGTCTCTTTTTCTGCATTCTCGATTGCATTCACAACAACACCAGTATCATAACCAGCATTTGCAGCGATTTGTTTTACTGGAGCTTTTACAGCACGTAAGATGATTTCAGCACCGATTTTTTGGTCACCTTCTAAGTCAGGAAGATTTACTTTTGCAGCAGCGCGAACAAGTGCAGCACCACCACCGATAACGATACCCTCTTCAACAGCTGCTTTTGTAGCTGAGAGTGCATCATCAACACGGTCTTTTTTCTCTTTCATCTCTGTCTCGGTAGCAGCACCAACTTTGATAACTGCTACACCACCAGCAAGTTTTGCAAGACGCTCTTGAAGTTTCTCTTTGTCATATTCACTTGTAGTTGCTTCCATTTGTGTTCTGATCTCTTTAATGCGAGCTTCAACAGCCTCTTTGCTTCCTGCACCATCAACGATTACAGTGTTGTCTTTGTCAATGACTACACGTGCAGCTTGACCTAACATATCAATCGTTGTACCTTCAAGTGTATGACCAGTCTCTTCAGCGATAACAGTACCACCTGTTAAGATTGCAATGTCTTGTAACATCGCTTTTCTTCTGTCACCAAAACCTGGAGCTTTTACAGCAGAGATATTGAGCACACCACGAAGTTTGTTTACAACTAACGTTGAAAGTGCTTCACCCTCTACATCTTCAGCGATGATAAGAAGTGGACGGTTTGTTTTTTGTACTTGTTCAAGAACTGGTAAAAGGTCTTTGAGTGAGTTGATTTTGCTGTCAGCTAGTAAAATCCATGGATTTTCAATCTCAGCAGTCATCTTCTCAGTATTTGTGATAAAGTATGGGCTTAAATAACCTCTGTCAAACTGCATACCCTCAACAACATCAAGCTCATCAACGATACCTTTAGCCTCTTCAACAGTGATAACACCATCTTGACCAACTTTCTCCATAGCTTCTGCGATCATCTCACCGATTTGTGCATCAGAGTTTGCAGAAATTGTAGCAACTTGAGCTATTTCGTTTTTGTCTTTAATTGTTTTCGCACTTGCTTTTAAGTTTTCTAAAATAGCTTCACATGCTTTGTCCATACCACGTTTTACTTCAACAGGGTTTGCTCCAGCAGTGATGTTTCTAAGACCTTCACTAAAGATAGCATTTGCTAAAACTGTTGCAGTCGTTGTACCATCACCTGCTTCATCAGCAGTATTTGAAGCTACTTCTTTAACAAGTTGTGCACCCATATCTTCTAGTTTGTCCGCAAGTTCGATCTCACGAGCAACTGAAACACCATCTTTTGTGATAACAGGACTTCCGTATGATTTTTGGATTAAAACATTACGACCACGTGGACCCATTGTTACTTTTACTGCATCTGTGAGTTTTTCAACTCCACGTGCTAGTTTATTTCTTGCATTGTCTGAAAAAATGATCTCTTTTGCCATTTATATTCTCCTTAAATTATTCTTTTATAGTTTTTAAAAATTGTTTGTTTTTTATGCGATGACACCTAAAACATCTGAAATCTCAAGTACAATATATTCTGTACCATCAAGTACAAGTTCTGTTCCTGAGTATTTACCATATACTATAGTATCTCCAACTTTTACATCTTCTACTTCGTTGCTTACTGCTATAACTTCAGCACGGTTAGGTTTCTCTTTTGCATTGTCAGGAATGATGATACCACTCGCTGTTGTATTTGCTTCTTCAACAGTTTTTACAAGTATTCTGTCCCCTAGTGGTTTAAAATTCATATATATCCTCCTAAATCTTTTATAATCTATTAATTACGGTGGGAATTTTACT
>JAMOSN010000030.1 GCA_027068455.1 Sulfurimonas sp. | reverse complement strand
GTGTTCTCTGTTACTTGGCAGACCTGACGAAATCTACATGCTCCATAACATCCCGTACGGCTTATTTTGATGCGGTTTTTACCTTTGTTAAGCCCCATCTCTTTGAGTATCTCTCGCAGGTGGCTGGCTTTATCTATCTTGCCTGCCTTGCCGCAGCGCTCATCATCACACAGAAACAGCAGCGTTTTGTAGTGCATGATGGGGCGCTGGGGGTCGTAGTCTTTTGGCTTGCAGGTGTAGCCCTCTACCACTTCACTTCCCATCTCATTGTAACGCACTTCACCCTTTTTGACGGGATTTGAGCCACTATTTACCATTATACTTTCCAAACTCGGTATCATAATCTTTGATAAGTCTGTATGCTGCGTGAAGCGATGCTACTACCATCGTCGAAGCACCATAACGCCCTTCTAAGATGATGCCCTCACATCCAAAGTGTTCCATAAACTCACGCCCGTACTCTTTAGACTCAACCACATTGACAAAACCAACAGGGAAAAGAAGTAAAATCACATTGTCTAAATTCACATTTAAACGGATAAGTGTGTTAATCGCTGCATAAATATACGTCGGAGCATTGCCACACGCTAACACCATCGGTTCATCTTGAAACTTCTCTATGGCTAACTCTACTGCTGCATACGAGCGGGTCGTGTTGTTCTTTTTGGCCATCTCAAAGACCTCTGGTTCATTCACATAACAGATGACCTCATTCTCATACTTGTTCAGATAAAATTGACTCAGTCCTGAGCGTATCATATTGGTATCGACTATCAGTTTTGCTTTTCTCTCAAGCAGGTCTTTGAGTTTGAGCATCGCATTTTCTGAGAAGTAGATATTGTCTATGACTTGTTCAAAACAGGTTGTTGTATGAATCAGTCGCTCAACCAAAGCTCTTTCATTTTCATCAAAACGATGAAATCCTTCATACTGTTGTGCCTCTTCATGGATCATCTCAAATGATTTTACACTGATGGCATCACCTATGTTTAATGGTGGTTCTTGTAGTTGAAAACTCATAAATTATTATCCAATCTTTGTAAAAGTTGCATAGAAGTTACTGTTTTATAGGGAAAGTTTAAAACGCTTTTCTCTTTGGAACTACTTTCATAGATGATATCCATCGTTTTATTGCTTTTGATATGATTGGCTTGTAAAATTACAACTTCTTCACCATTATACAAAGCTTTGTCACCCTTTTTTATTTTCTCATTATCAGCATAAAATCCACACATAGCTCTTCTTCTATTTTTTATCTGGATTATACCATACTCCTTGTTGGAGGAACTTTTTGCTCTTTTATAAAGCAAGAACTTCAGTTTGTGCTAAAATTTCACCATGATATATAGATTTTTCAAAAACTATCTCAGCACTATTTTTCTCTTTGGAATACTTCTTGGAAGTGTGCACCATCACAATGACCTCAAACTTCATAGTGATTGTAGTATCTGTATTTTACACTCGAATATCCACCATAGTGATACACCAAGTGAAGCTATCATACTAACACAGCTTGATATCTATAAAGAGCAGATTCTCTTAAATCTTTTTATCATCCATAAAACAACTCCTCACTCCACACTCCAAGCACGTGCACCACCACTTCTCTCCTAAATAAATAATTAACAAACCATTATAAAATTTCGGGAGAAAACTATGAAAAAACTACTACCACTGTTTGTGGCTCTACCTTTGTGTGCTTTAGAGCAACAAACTATCCATTCAAGCTTGTTGGCATACTATGAAAACAAAACCTATACAAACTCAAAACAAAAAGTTGACGGGAGGGTTTATGGTTTAGGTGGCGATATTCACATTCGTAACAATGAAATACGCTTTGCATACGAAGATGGCGCAGCAACTACAAAAAAACCACCCCTTACAAAAGATCTGAGCAACCACAAGCTTTTTTTGCGCTATCGCTATGATTATAAACACTTGCGTGTTCATCTTAACTATCTTCATGTTTTAGATGACAATATCGCTATCACTTCAGGTGGTCAAGGGTATGGAGTGGGATTTGAATATATCCCAACCAAACGTCTTCACTTTGATATAACACAGTATGTTGTACGTTACGATGATTTTCAAACCTATCAAAGTGACTTTAGAGTTGATCTTCACATACCAACAGAGACTTTTGGTTGGAAAATCTCTTCTATTAGTAAATATATCAGACTCAAAGACAAGACTCCAAACAGCTTTACACGTAATGCAAAAGATCATTACTTCACAACAGGCATCAAACTTCACACCCATTACAACAGCTACCATTTTGGAGCTGGTATCTATTTTGGAGAGAGAGTTTTTGCTGTGATGAATGATGGTTTTAAACTCCAACACCATGCGATGGAATTTCACAAAACCTATGCTGTAGGTGTGGGAAAAACACTAGGAAAGTTTATTGCAAGGGTGCAATATATCTACAATGAAGCTACAGAACTTCCCATCAACAACCCAAATGTAAAGATAGAAAATCTGCGATTCATACTTAACTATAAAATCTAGGTGGTATAATTTTGTATGAACTTTACACAAGAAGATACATATAAACTTTTACAAATCATAAAAGCGCGCCGTGATGTTCGCGGCAACCGCTTTATCAACAAACCTATAGAGGATGATAAGCTCCAAATGATACTTGAAGCGGGCATTTCAGCTCCCTCTGTAGGGTATAGCCAACCATGGAAATTTGTTGTAATCCAAGATGAAAACATCAAAAGTGCCCTTGTTGAAAACTTTAAACAAGAAAACACGCAGGCAAAAGCCATTTTTAAAAACAAACCACTTTATGCACAACTCAAACTCGAAGGTATCCAAGAAGCACCACTAAACATCGCTGTACTTTATGAACCAAAAGTGGATGATGTTCTGGGAATGACAAGCATGAAAAAGATGGGTGAGTACAGTGTTGTTTGTGCCGTTCAAAATATGTGGCTTATGGCTCGAGCCCTTAATATCGGCATAGGATGGGTAAGTATTTTGGATGAAAAAAAAGTGCTTCAAACACTCAAGGCAAAACCAAACACGCAACTCATAGCCTATCTTTGTGTTGGTTATGTTGATAGATTTTATGAAGAGAGTGAACTCAAAACCTTAGGATGGGAAAAAGAGAAATATCTCAATGAATGTGTTGTGAAACTATAAACTTTCACACATTTTATGTCATAATTCTTTTACTTAAAATATAAGGTTATGTATGAAATATTTTTTACTTGTACCACTTCTTTTTTTCACAGCTTGTACTTTATATGAAAGCTCAAGTTCACAAACAACATCACCAACAACAAAAACTTATGTAGAAGTCTTTACCTTGGCACCTGTTGTTAATGCTCTAGTAACTGATGCAAATAATCAAGTAGCATCCTATGATACCACAAAACATCAATACTACTTTGAAAAAAGTGTCACCTACCCCATCAGTGCTCAAGCTATTAGCACCACTTACGTAGATATTGATTATGACAATAACGAGACTGCTAATGATTTAAAACCAAGTACTTTTTTCAGCTCCCATACACTTAAAAGCTTTTGTAATTCCATTACCCTGCTTTCAGCTGCATACTATGAACAAAACCTCTCTGATTCAAATATCACAACAAACGACTATGCAAATGATATTTTTCAAAGATTTAACATTAATGTCTGTGACTCGATAATGGACAACAGCAACAATGCCAAAGTACTTTTTGGAGCATATAATTATACTCTTGATACCAACGCAAGCTTTACTCTCACCGATATAGAACCCGACGTTTCCAAAGTGGAAGACTTCTTTGCTTTTTATCTTAACAACTTTAATCTTGATGAGGATAAAATCAAATACTACTCTTCATACAATGCACTCACTCGACTTGACCTTTTGGAGGTACAACGTGTTGACACTATCCATAAGCCTGAGCTCAGTACCATTTTACGTCCAAAACTCCCTTTTATCAAAAACAGCAGTGGTGTTGATGTTTTTGACATCTTACCTTACGGAAGCGATATCTATCTTGCTGCGGGTCACGATGAACTCTCTAAAGTAGATACCAATCTGCAAAATCAAGTTTTTGAAAACAATGTCTCCTTGGTAAGTTTTGGAAGTCGTTTTTACAAACAAAACTATCAAGCTACCGATTGTCTCTTTTTAGCAAACTCCAAAATAGGACTCAGCACCTACAAAATTGATACAAGTGGTTTTACCAAAATAACCAATCTTGATAAATACATAAATTCTTCAGGATCGTTGGTACATTTTTCCAATAGTGCCATCACCAATACAACAGGATATGTTTCAGTTAATGAAAACAAACGTCTTCTTGGAATCAGTACAAAGGAGAAAGGATTTTATCTGCTCAATATCAAAGATACCTTTACTCAATGCACACCAAATACGACCATCTACAATGGTGCAACCATCAATGATATCAGAGAATCAAGAGATTTTATCCTTAACGAAGCTGGTGGATACAGTGTTGACGCAACATTTAGAGATGATGGAACATATCTTTATGTTGCCCATAAAGACAATGGTATTGTAGGTTATAAAACAGATATTTTAGATGTCGATGAGGTTAACAGTTCCAAAAAAATCTTTACATTACAAGAGAATGCTCAAGCGTATAATCTTCAACTCTTCAATAATGATAACGAACTCCTTGTTACAACAGATAAAGGGTTACAAATCTATGATGTAGGGAGTGCCGTGTACAATTTACAATATGTGAGTAAATACCAAACACATGGCGCACAGGTAGATTACTTTCAAGATATAGATGTCTATGGTGATTTTGTCTTTTTGACTGATGGATATCAAGGTGTTAAAGTACTTAAACTCTCAAACAGTTTTGAACCAATGTTATGTGGAGTTGAGTATTTTGCACCCAACAACAACAGCTATGAACTTGCAAAGACAACAAGTGTTAAATATGATAATGGTTACTTGTATGTCGGTATAGCTTCCTATGGTATCGTGAAGTTTAAACTCGATGATATATTATTTCAACATTGCAGATAAAGGAGATTTTATGCAAAATATTTCAAGAAGAACATTTCTCAAAAGTGCTGCACTTTCAGCTGCAACCCTGCCACTTATGGCAAACACGCAAGATAAAAAACCTCAGTTAAAGTTTATCCATATTACAGACTCTCACATGGACTTAAGTGACAGCGATTCTGTGGATGCTATGAAACTGATGGTGGAGTTTGTTAACAATAACCACAAAGACTTAGACTTTGTATGTTTTGGAGGAGATAACTTTAACAACAATGTCAAAGGGGATAAAGATGCGCGTATCTTTAAAGAGATAACAGACAAACTTCATTGCCCAACACTCCATGTAAGAGGCAACAAAGAGGCACATCCCAACCCAAACGATGCGATCCATTTAGCAGAGTTTCAAAAACTTTTCGTTGAAGGCAAAGGATTGCGTGTTGAGGGGAAAGATTGGGCATTTGAGAAAAACGGTGCTTTGTTTTTAGGGCTTGACAGCTGTATCGAGGGGCAAAACAATGGTCGCTATACAGATGAGACCATAGCATTTGCAAAGAAGATGCTCTCACAAGGTAAACCAACTATCATCCTCAACCACCACCCCTACACAAACTACTGGGGAGGTACGGAAGCAAAAGATATCCATAAATATGTACTTAACAACACAGACAAAGTACAAGCAGAACTTTTTGGATATAAGAACCTTGTAGCAACTCTCTCAGGACATAAACATATAGATTCTGTAACAGATGTTAAAGGTGTCAAAACCATTGTTACACGTGGATTTATCCGTCCAAAAGATTTAGATATGTATCCTATGCGTCTTGTGGAGCTTCATAAAAATCAAATAGATGAACAACTCATCTACACAAGCTAAGGTTTAAATAGGCAAACCACTCACCCGCCACATCGTATGAAGATAAGTTCCAAAGATATTATCTACTCTCCATCCCCCATCTTTGGCTGTTTTTTTGCTTACTTTATAAAGTTTTATGTTCGATTGTGGTGCTTGTAGAACTTTTGAGTAGTGAAAAGCATGCCCTTTTATCACTCTGCCATCTAACTCACATTGATAATAACCCAAACGCTCCCGTTTGTTTGTTAGTTCAAAGACAAGAGGAAGTAAACTGCTCATCACTTTCTCATCAATCTTTCTCCCAAGATAGATAAGCCCTGCACACTCCCCATAGATTCTCTTGCCTGCGCTTGCGTGTTGTATAAGAGAGTTTTGAAATATAGTTGCGTGTTGTATCTTTGCATAGCTTATATCAGTCTCAACATAACCGCCAGGAAGTATCACCATATCTGCGTGTTCTGGTATTTTTTCATTGCGTGTTGCATCCACGATGACAAGTTCATCAAAACGCTCTTTGAGATACTCAATATTATCATGATACACAAAAGAGAAGTTGCTGTCGTGTACCAACACGCAACATTTATTTTCTTTTTTTATTGCCTCAAAAGGGTATGCATCATTTTTTTCTAAAGTGATATCCATAACAGAGCTTAAAACATCCATCTCAATGTTAGCTAACACCTCTTTTGTAAGAGAATCTATTTTATCATCTTGCAATGCTTTTAAATCAAGCCCAAGATGGGTACTCTCAAGTAAAAGGAGATTTTTTTCGATATAACCACACACCACAATACCCTTACACTCCGCTTCTATATGTTTTTTTATCAACTCATAATGCATTTTGGAGGAAACTTTATTGATAACAACAGCTTTAATGGTGTTATCCTCACGAAAAGAGAGCATCCCTTGAAGCACAGCAGCGATGGTGATATAACTGCCGCTTCCATCAAGAAGAAGAAGAGAAGGGATTTGCAGTGTTTTGGCAACATCATACGCCGATGCCCCTTTATCCATCCCATCATAATACCCCATCACCCCTTCTACCACAGCGATATCCTTATCCATATAGTTTTGAAATATCCATTGAAGCTGTAGTTGGTTCATCATATAGCCATCAAGGTTGATCGAGGGGGTATCGGCAATATGGGTATGAAACTGCGGGTCTATAAAGTCAGGACCACACTTAAAAGGTCGTACATTTTTTTTAAAATAGTGCAGCAGTGCCATAGTAAGGAGTGTTTTACCTTGATTGGATGCTATAGCTGAGATAAGGATTGCTTGTTTTTTCATATTTTCATTTTTTTGGTATAATACCAAAACTCAGGAGAGGTTAAGAAGCTAAAGCTTCTCAACCTTGAAGCTCACTTTAAAACTGCCAAGCTTAAAGTGAAGCTTTAATAAAAACCTTTTCATAGGTTCTCCTAAAGTTCTGGTTTGTCCCATCGAGATTCGATGGGAACATAAAATTCTAACAAATCCCCCCTTGCATTATCCCTAAAACGCTATAATGGCACGCAAAAAAGAAGTCCCATGAAACGCTACAGACACTATAACAAAGAAACCGCTATTATCCTTTCATGTTTTGGTTCGGTGATAGAACAAGATAAATACTTTGAGTTTGAAGAGTACATCAAAGCACAATTTCCAAACATACCAGTTTTTACAGCATTTTCATCAAAAATGGTGATTAAAGCACTTGCAAAAGAGGGAAAAGTGTACAAAAATCTCCCCCAGGTGATGGCAGATATCGACATGGAGGGATATAAACGTTACATAGTTGCAAGCATTAATATTTTTCCAACCGATGAGCATGAGGTACTTATCCGCATGGTTAAAGGGTTTCGTGAGTTTTCTCTTGCAAACATCCGCTACACAAATGCGCTACTGACAAAAACAAAAGAGACATCAAACTACTTAAACTTTTTAGATACTGCTATTCGTACCCATACTCCTGATTGTATCAATCTTTATATCATCCACGGTGTTCCTATTTTAAACCTTGCAGGTCTTGAAGCGGTGAACTATGTAAGTGGATTTTTAGGTCGTATCAATGAAAAAAACATCAGCTGCTCTTTAGAGGGAGAATACCCGTTCTTTGCTATTAAAGATGCCATCAAACAAGAGATTCTTGCCATAACTCAGGGTTCACAAGATATCAAAGTCAACATCGTACCCCTTTTGCTTGTAAGTGGCAACCATTACGACAAAGATATGCGTGAAATCGCTGATGAAGTAGCACAATATGCCAATGCTGAGATAGTAGAGAGCATAAATAATGATGAAAAGTTTAACCTTTTAGGTCAAAAAGAGGTAAGAGAGATTTTTAAAGACAATATCGCTGTTGAGATGAAAAAGATGGGGCTCTAAGCTTATTGCTTAGACACCCTCCTCTTTTTTCACACCTTCATTCTCTTTGGCTGTTTCTTCATCCTCACCGATAACTTCTTGCACCTTTTTTTGTGCATTTTTTTCTTTAAGCTCCATCAGTGTTTTTGTTTCAAGTGCTAATCGATGTGCTTCTTTGGCAAGCTCTAGTGCCTCTTTTGCCATCTCTGTTTCGTTAAATCCTTTTTTAAGACCATCTATACGCTCTTTTACTAAACGCACTCTATCATGCCCTATAATACGAGTGAGATTTTCATACTCTAAGAGTTTTTCTAACTCATTATCATCTCTCCATGCATCTGTTATTAGACTTTCCAAATAGTCTGCGTATTGTTGGTTGATTTCAACAGGATTGGCAATAAATGCAAAATCAAGCTCTTGAGAGTCTTTTTGATTGAAAAATCTATAATACAACTCTTGTAGATGAGTCGGTACCTGTAATGCTTTAATATAACTAAATACTTTAGCTTCTTCACCATTTTCAAGAAGATACTCTAAAACCTCAGCAGCTACAACACGTTCACCACTTTCAAAAAGTTTCTCTTGCTGCTCTTTGATGTAGTTATAGATATCTCCAAGTTTCTCAGGATCGAGATTTTTTACAAAATTGTAACGCTCCAAATTAGAGCCATAATCCACACTTTGGAGTTTCTCCATAACTATAGAGAGTATAGCCTCTTTATCCTCTTGCGTGTTGGCATAAGCAACGATTTTTTCTAAAACTTCTACATCCTCAGGAGTAAAGCTAAAGTTTTTCATATACTCACTGATATCTTCAAGGAGCACTACACCAAGAATCTCTTGCGCTTTATCTGCATAAAAAGTTGCAAGTTCCTCATCTTTTGCAGCTTTGGCAAGTTTAGTGTACAAAGATGCCATCTCTTGATATTTGTCAATCTTCACATCTAAAGGTTCATCGCTCAATGTACGAAGATGATCTTTATAAAAAGCCTCTTTCTTTGCCTGTAAAGCTTCAAGAAACTCCCCTTGAGCACTACGAATCGTTTTGAGAATTTTTTGAAGATTTTTTTGATAATCATCAAAACTCTCTACATAACTCTCTAAGCTTTGTACCGCTTTGTTAGCGCTTGCATGACGCATTTTGCTTCTAATGACAAGTACTATTATCATAACAATAACGAAGAGTACCCCTGCTATTATCTGCATAATGAAAGGTTCTTTCTCATAAAGAGCAAGTATGTTAAAATTAACCTCTTTAGCTGTTTGTAAAAAGTGGGTTATTTGTTCCATGGTAATTTGTTCCATTGTCAATCCTAAAAAATATTTCACTTATTATAACAAAATATTTATCATAAAAAGTGTTTTTATAAAAGATATTGCACGAAAGAAAAAAAGAAAGAAAGAGATACTCTTGAGATTTTTGCTCAAGAGTATCTAGAAGAATGAGCTATGCACGACAAAGTTGTTTATCAAAAAGATATGCACACTCTTGTGTTTTTGTATATGCTTTTACAGCTGCTAAAACCGCCATATCCACAAGTGGTTCAATGATAACTACACCCATGTATGCACTGCCAAAGCTCAGTACATTCTGAATATTTTCAGCACCAAAACCTTGACCGTAAAATGCCCAAAAAGCAACCCAAGAAACAATAGTTCCTTCCCAAATTGCTGAAAGTTTTAACAGTTGCGTGTAGCTGATATCTTTATACGCAACACCCTCTGGGATAATTTTTTTCGCCGCAAAGTTCAGTACAAACATACTCGCTAAAAGTGTTGTTACATTGATACCATACTGTGGCAAATCAAACGGTGCGAAAAAGAGTCCTTGTGCACCAAGACCAAGTGCCAAGGCAACTGATGCTGGTGCCAAACCAAATACTAAAAAGATGGTTGTTCCCAAAATAAGATGCACTTCGCTTACACCAATAGGATAGTGTGGTAAAATCTCAAAACAAGAAAAAACCACGATACTTGCAATGATTGTTTTTAAAAGAAATGAGATTACTCCATTTTCTTTTATATTATCCCATACAACTTTTGCAGTTGCTCCAAATACAGCGGTTGCTGTCCCATAACTAAGTAACATTTTAGCTCCGTCAACTACGCCTGCTTCTATATGCATACTCTCTTCCTTTCATTTTTGTTAAAAATTTAAGGGAACCTTGTCATTCCCTTTGCCTCATTACTGTATTTTAGCTTTTTTTTGCTTAGAAATTATAAGCTCCAAATATTCTTACATTTCCCCAGTCACCACCATTGATACCGTTTGCACTGTTATCATATTTATCATCATTGATAGTATAGATTGCAGCAAGGGTAAAATCATCATCTCTACTGTACTCTACACCGAAGTCCTGCTCTACTATATGCTCTTTTGCTCCGCTTGAATCAGCATCACCTTTAAAATCTCCATAAGCATAAAGGATGTTAAAATCACCCACTCCGTAACTGATACCACCAACCCATGCATCCGCACTTCTATCAAGTGTCATCGCATCAAGTATCATAGAATCCATACTTGTAAAGAGTGTTCCTCCACCAAAACCACTAAAACTTTGTTTATTTGCCTCTTTTGCTGCATGGTTGTAAGCGATATTAAATCCCAAACTATTAACAACAAGTTCTCCTGTAGCCCCATATATCTCTGAAGATACACCACTACTATCTAATTCATTCTGTTTGAGATATTGTAATCCTGCATTTACAAAGAGTGTTTGTGTCATATGATAATGCCCTACAACATCAAAGTAAAAAGAGTTGTTTGCAGTACCATCACCCGCTTCACCATTAATATTATATCCCCATACACTGGCATCTATCATCTCATTACTGTAGCTTAAACCACCAAAATAGGTACCATCTTTTCCTGTTTTTTGCCAACCGTTATCTAAATCAGCATCAATACCTTGCCATTTTTGAAGCTGCCCTGCCATAATACTAAAAGCATCATACTCATAGTGTGCAACTACGGCTTCAAAGCTATTTGGAATCATTAAAAAATCATCACTATCAGCTAATGGTGTGTCAATCACTTGACGCCCTATTCTGATAGAAAAGTCCTCATAACTGTAATTGATATAAGTTTCACTTCGCACCTCATATTCTTGAGCGGATGACGAGAGACTAGAGTTACGTTTTACTCCATCTCCACTCAAAGCATCAATGTCAGTTGACGTATGAAACGCTACTGCAGCACTAAAACCTTTATACTGTGCAAGTTCATATTTGACAAAACCACCAAGTGCTGTTGCATAAGTGTTTTGGTATGTATCATTCATATATGAACTTGAAAGTGCACGAATCTGCCCTGTTACTTTACCATCACGAAACATATGTTTAAAACCACCAACAATATCAAGCTCTTTTTGTGGTGTTGCACTCACTCCACCAATAGCTTTTTTTACAGAAGTTATACGATCTTCTCGCACCTGTTCATTTTGGGCTGCCTGTATAGAAACACTTGTAAGAGTTGCTGCTATACTTAGAGATATTATTTTTTTCATTTTTTTCTTTCACTTATTTAATTTTTAAAATGATAATCTTTATCAACTTAATTATTGATTAAAAATATGGTGGTGATATATCACTGTTGAGTGTTTTATAAAAATCTGGAAATCTTTTTGCCTGAACTAAGAGTGCAAGTATCTTGCGTGTTGTACTGGTAAAAACATAATTACAATGACAAGCCTTATTTGCATTGAGAAGTTCAAACCAAGGGGCGGCTTCTACCTCTTCTAACTCCTCTATCGTTTCATCCTCTTGGGCAAATGATGAAGCATGGAGATGAAAATGTTGCACACGAGTAGCACTCTCATGCATCGTTATGCTGTTAACAGTTGCAGTGATAGCGTTTAAACTAAAGTAGTTTTTTCCAAATCCACGAGGTAATTTCATAACGAAATTATACTATAATTCGAAAAAAAAGAGAAACAATGGGATACAGCAACTGGGTAAGCAAACACGCAACGAAGCATAAACAAATCGTACAAAAACTTCTTGCACAAAACTATACAAAAGAGATGATAATAGAGTACTTTGACTTTGAAAATATGAAAGCAAAAGAGAGTGACTTCTGCCCGTTGTATGCAAAAAACAAAAAGTGTCATGAGATAGAGAGTCTCAACTGTTACTTATGTTCTTGCCCAAATTTCCGATTCAATGACGATGGCATAAAAAACATCGAAGCAAAAACTCAGTATAGTTTTTGTGCCATTGATTCTAAAGATGGCAAACAAGGTATCTATGGAGAAAAGATCCATCAAGATTGCTCAAGATGTAGTGTACCCCACCATAAAGAGTATGTAGAGAAACATTTTGATCTTGATTGGATGAAAACAATGAAACAATGTAGCGTATAATGGGCATTAAAACTCATATCACCCTTCAAGAGGTACAAACCCTTTTCCCCTCTTTTTCTATCACCTCTATCTCACCTACCAAAGATGGGGTGATCGATACAACCTATATTGTAACAACACGACACCATAAAGAGTATATACTCAAACACTACGAAAGAGATATTACAACACAGGTTTTACAAGATGCCTCAAGACTCTCTTTCTTTGCATCTTCTGGCTTGCGTGTTCCTGTACTTGAGGCTCAAAAGCAGGGGTGGTATCTTTACACAAAACTCTCAGGAGAGGTACCCAAATCTATCAACACGCAACATATTGTCTCTCTTGCAAGGTTTATGGCAACACTCCATACCCATAGTGTAAAAACAAAAGAACAAAAGCTTTTTATCGACAACTATCCGCTTAAAAAGATACTCCATTATGCAAAACACAACTTTTTTGCCTACTACAAAAAACTCCAATCCCTTCAAAACTATACACAATCCAATGATGGCTTTATCCACGGTGATATTTTTAAAGACAACTGCGTGTTTGATGGCAATATTATAGGAGTTTTTGATTTTATAGACGGCGGAGGTGGAAGTTTTGCTTTTGACTGTGGTGTGGCACTTATGGCATTTTCTCCACCGACACGCAACTACTATAACACGCAACTCTTTGTACGGATTTACAATCAAAAAGCACCTAAAAAACTTTCCTACAAAGAGTTAGACAATGCTATGCAAGAGGCTCGACAACTCTATGCCCTTCTTCGAATCAATCATCACAAAAGTACGAAAAAAGCAAAAGCATTGGTTTTATAATTATTCTACGCTAAAATCACATTATGGAAATAACTATCAATGATTATAATATGCAAAACCTGCAAACTTTTAGTGAATTAAAACAAAAAGATATAAGTTTTCTTATCAATGAAGCCTTAGAGCAGTATTTTGAAAATGAACAACGTAAACTTTTGGAAAAAAACCTTGAAAATGAAAATGCAATGACCAACCTTGACTTTAACGAGTTTTGGGATGATGTGGAGTTAGACTGATGATGCAACACGGCGGCAATATCTACAAATACGCAAAAGAGTTGGATTGTGATGCAAGTGAGATAATAGACTTCTCCTCAAATATCAATCTCTATCAAAAAGAAAAAGAGTTTTGTATAAACACGCAACAACTCACCCCTTATGCCGACACCAACTACACAACCCTTAAAAATACCATCGCATCCAAATATAAAATAGAAGCCAACAATATCACCCTCTACAACGGAGCAACTGCTGCCATCTATGACCTTTTTACTTCACTCAAAGGCAAAAGTGTTTACCTCTATGCACCCCTTTACGGTGAGTATGAAAAAGCAGCACTCAAAGCAAAAAAAGATATTTACAAGATCAACCGCATAGAAGATATCGATACCGAAGTGGAGAAAAAATCTATCGTTGTCTTTGTCAATCCGTCTACTCCAGAGGGGAGTTATTACGATATGGACGATCTCTTTTTAGAGTGGAAAAAGAAAAAATGCACCATTATCCTTGATGAGAGTTTTATAGAGTTTGAAGCACACAAATCTTTGAAAAAACAGATTATGGACTATAAAAAACTCTATATAATCCAATCTTTTTCAAAATTTTACTCCTGTGCTGGGGTACGTATAGGAGCTGTACTTACCCATAAAAAGAACACTCGTTCACTTCAACCTCCGTTATGGAATATCTCTACATTTGATGCTGAGTTTTTAGAACAACGACTTTTAGATGAGGAGTTTATCACC
>JAMOSN010000029.1 GCA_027068455.1 Sulfurimonas sp. | reverse complement strand
TTTGTATCTAATTGTTGAATGGCTAAAGAGTTTTGCAAAGTTTTGACATCATACTCTGTTTTATATCCAGCTTGATAGAGATCTTGAGTATCGTGTAACAGTTTTGCATAAAGCTTTTTATTTGAGTTTGAGAGTGCTATCTTTTTGTCAAAATTTTCGATATTGTGCATCACCTGTTTATAAATAGCTGCCAGTTCCCTTTTTTTATCAAGCTCTACAACTTGTGATTTAAGGTAATCAACCTTCGCTGATTCGATATCTCTAAAAGTATTGATATCGAGTGCCATACTTGCACGAACACCATAGTCATAATAGTTAAGCTCATTGGAGTTATCTATTAAAACACCGCCCGCATAAAACTTCTGACCGCTGCTTTTTGACCAGTTATAACCACCTGTTAAACTTACACGGGGCAGATACTTAGCAACACGAACATCTTTTGCATAGCGATTTTTTTTGATCTCTGAAGCTGTTTGTTTTAAAACGATATTATGTTTTAAAAAAGCCTCATTAGAAATATACTCCAAATGGGGAATATATGCTTTGGTATAATCCAAATCACTTAAACTCTCAAAGCTATTTACAAGTTTCTCTTTAGCAGTTTGAATATCATAAAGAGCCAATGTAACAATATTTTTTTGAATAATGGCATTATCTAAAAAACCAGAATCAAGCTGACCACTGAGATACTGCTCCTCTTTTTGCTCTAAGTTCATCTGAGAGTTAGCGATAAGAAGCTTTTGCTTTTTGATTTTAAGCTCAGTTTGTTTGATTTGCATCAAAAGAGCAACAGCCTGTTTTACCATTTTACGTTTGGCAACATCAATGCTGTAATCACTGTAGCGTTTACTTGCATTGGCAAACTTTATACCGTAGTAGATACCACCACTTTGAAAAATCGGCTGATCGATGCGAATAGCTGCATTTTCATTGGTCTGTTCTGTTGTGTATGGTTTACTTCTTGAATAGGAGTAGTTGATTTTAACAGGTGCTATCCAAGAATCACGAAGCTTTGAACTTTCTGCTTCATTTTTTCTATAGTCATACTCAAACTCTTTTTGTTTGTATGTAGATATATAACTATCTAAGCTAGCATTGTTTTCATTACAAAAAACAACACTAGCACTCAGTAACAGCGCAAGAGAGAGCTTCAAAACCTGCATCAATTTCCTCTTTTGTAATTGTAAGTGGCGGTAAAAATCTCAGTGTATTACGCCCCGCTTTTAAAACCATAACACCATTTTTACGTGCTTCATTTATAATATTTGTTAACGTATCTCCATCTTTAACACGCAACCCACACATCATCCCAATACCAACCTTTTGTGTAAATATATCGGTATGATTTTGGTAAAACTTCTCTAATGCCCCATTGAAATACTCACTTGTTGCATCAAGTGTGCCATCATTTTTAAGTTCATTTAAGATATCAACCACTTCACATACAGCACGACTTGAGAGATAATTCCCTCCAAATGTAGAACCATGATCACCCGCTTGAAGCACCTCTTTGAGTGTAGTCATAACGATACCAACAGGCACACCACCACCAACACCTTTTGCCAATGTGATGATCTCTGGCTCAATCCCATAAGCTTGGGAAGCGCTAAACTCACCTATACGGTAACATCCAGTTTGCACTTCATCAACAATAAGTGGTATCTCTTTTTCTTTTAAAAGTTTTGCCAAAGCCTGCACTTTTGCTTTATCTTGTGGTTCTACACCACCCTCACCCTGAATAAGCTCTATCATAACTCCAGCAGTATGGTCATCTAAAAGATTTTCTATCTCATCAATACCATCAGCATACACAAAACCATCTGGAAATGGTCCAAAATAGTTATGCATCGCTTCTTGACCCGTTGCTTTGACCGTTGTGATGGTTCTTCCATGAAAAGAGTGATTAAGAGTAATGATTTTATAACGTTTTATCTCACCATCACGCTCACCGTGTTTACGTGCTATCTTAATAGCACCCTCGTTTGCTTCTGCTCCTGAGTTTGCAAAGAAACACGCCATATCATACCCGCTTGTTTGCACCACTTTTTGTGCTGCTAGTGCTTGAGGAGCTATATAATAAAGGTTCGAGATATGTGTAATGTTTCTTACCTGTTCACAAAGAGCATCTGCTACTCTTTTGTTTGCGTGTCCAACACTCACCACCCCAATACCTGAAGTAAAATCTATATATTTTTTTCCATTACTGTCAAAAAGTGTTGCATTGTCACCCTTGACAAACTCTACATCTGCACGTGCATATGTCGGCAGTATATACTGAGAATCTATTGCTTGTATATCCATCTGTTTTCCTCTTTTAATCTACTAAACGAATTGTAACTCTATTTTCTTGAAAAGTAGCACATTTTCCATCTAAAGAATGTTTTGAAGTGGTAAGTTTGTTCACTCCAGGTGTACCACTGTAGATAAGTGCCGTATCATCCCGTAGATCATTACTGATTTTTAAAGGCAGTACAACACTTCCATGTTCCGAGCTTACTTCTATCATACTCCCCTCTTTAAGACCATGGGAAGCATTCAGATAGAGATGCTGTTCTCTGTAAAACTGGGAATTAAGGCTCTTTGGAGATTTTGGCGTAATGAGAAAAAGTGCATCATCATCATAGTTGCGTGTATCATACTCCTCTAAAAAGACAAATTCACCATCATCGGTATCAAATCCATCCTTATAAGGTATATCTTCACGGTTTTCTACTTGAAATGTACCATCTATTTTTGTCACTGCATGATGAGAAAAATGTTCTATTAAGGAAGTTTCACTTGGAAGCTCAACCTCATACTCTTTTGCCAAAAAAGCTGCTAAATCATACTCACTAATCCCCACTTCATCCTCAATTTGGCGCTGCATAATCATCATACCGTTATGTGCATACGAAGTACGGATATCGTTCTTCGCAAGAAATGTTTTTGCAGGGATGATTAAATCTGCAATTTCACTTGTTTCATTTTCATAGAGTCCAAAATAAACAATGTTTTCAACATGAGCCAAAGAGTTTTTCACTCTGTTTGTATCTGGCATTTGAGACAAAGGGTTTGCACCCTGAATCACAACTGTTTTAAACTCATCAAAGGGTGTGTTTACCTTAGAGACTTTTTTTGCTTTGGTATGAAAAGGAGAATCTATCGCTTCTTTGGAATCTCCAAGATATGCAACACCACACCCCTCTTTGCCAAAAAGACCCAAAGCAACAGCCAGTGCATCAATAGCACGAACAGCATCGGCACCATCAAAATATTTTTGCACACCAACCCCTACAACAATGGCAGTTTTTTTGTTGGTCAAATACTCTATAACTTTTCCTATATCGCCAAGTGTCACACCAATCTGTTCTAAAACTGCTTTGATGCGAACTGTTTGTGTAAGTTCATAATAATCTTCAAACTCACTTCCAAACTCTTCTAAATACTCCTCATCACATAAACAGTTAATATGAAAAAAACGGGTAATTAGCATCGCTAAAAGCATATCTGAATGTGGTTGTATCTGTAGATGCAAATCTGCCATCTTTGCTATTTTTGTTTTTACTGGATCGATTACAATAATAGTTTTATCTTTTAAAAGTGGTAAAAGATGCGAAGATGTTACATGTGGATTACGCCCCCAGATAATAACCACATCAGACTTGGCAATCTCTGAGAGTGGCATATTTTTATTACTTCCTCTTCCTTCTATGATGCCAGCTTCTCCAGCACCGTCACATAAACTTCCATCAGTAAGTGTTGCACCTATAGAAGCAAATAGATGTGTAGTCACATCTTGCATCAAACCAAAGTTGCCACTCCCTTTATAAAAAAGTGTTTCACTATTAAGATTTGCATCTAACATCTCTTTAAGCTTATGAAGCGCTTCATCCATACTGATGATTTCACCTTTATATCGAGGTGCTATTACTCTTGCGTGTTTATCATAATGATTCATATGAGGGCATAAAAATCCTTGTGTATGACCACTTTTTACCGCTTTTATACCATCGTCGTAGATAATTTCACATCCATCATAACAATCAAGCGGACATGCTGTTAGTTTTTCATTCATATCTATTCCTCTTTAAGTTCAACTTCTACAAGTTGAGAAAATATTTTTGGTGCTTTAATGATAATTTGAGCTTTGTATTTAGAAAGGTTCGTAGCATCTGCTATCGTTGTATAACGATTCACTTTATAAGAAGTTTTCTTTCCGTTTATATAAACAACTTTTGAGCCAATCTTATTTAAATCCTCTTTATTAACATAGATAGTAAGTAGCGCTTTGGATGTATCTGCAAGTTTTGCAAGGGGTGTTCCTTTGTTGACATACTGCCCCTCTTTGACATCAATGCTATATAAAACCATCCCTTTTGCTTGGAGTTTTTTATCACGTAATATTTTTTCTAAAGTGGTTTTACGTAAAAGTAAATCAGCTATTTGAATTTTTAAAGAATTTATCTCTTTTTGTGTTGCTATATAAGAGTTTTCAGTTGCTACCAAATCATAAAACTCTCTATCTTTTTCTATGCGTGACTTTATTTTCATCGCCTCAACTTTTTTATAGTTGAGGCGTTTTCTTTTGAGTGTTTCTTGTAAATTCTCTAGCATAGACTCAGAAAGGCTAAGTGTACTTTGCAAATCTTTTAACTTCTCTTTTATAAAAGAGAGTTCTTTTCTATCAAGTTCATTATCAATAACGATAAAAGTCTCCTTTTTAAGCATTTTTCCTATGAGATTTTCATCTGTTTTTTCAACGATACCCATCACATCTGAAGCTAAGTTTCGAAACTCATACGGTTCCACTTTTGCATAATAAACTTCAGCAAAAACAGCTGAAACAAAGAAAAACATCATTAAAAATATTTTCAAAACATTCCTTTTTCTTTTTAGAGTTATTCTAACATTTCATTGCTAACATTCAAGCATATTTCATTTTATTTCTGCTACTATTAAGAGATATTTAAATTAAAAGGTTATCAATGTCTGTATTAGATAATGTTGATGCTGCTACAAATCTGGCAAAAAACAATGAACTCCAACTTTTAGTCTTTCGAGTAAGTGAAAAAGAAGATTCTGCTTACTACGCTATTAATGTTTTTAAAACTCGGGAAGTTGTAGAAGCGAAGAACCATTTTCTCACTCAAATTCCATCAGCACATCCACTTTTAGAGGGTACGATTATTTTAAGAGGACTACAAATCCCTATTTTAAACCTACCACAGTGGCTTGGTGTACATTTAACAAAAGAGGAGGTGCAATGTTCCAATATACTCATTTGTGATTTTAACGGTATTATTATCGGTCTTCGTATTATGTCTGCCTATCGTGTTATTAAGAAAAACTGGAATGAGATGCATGCACCTGACAGTTACCGTTTAAAAGAGGATGGTGTTGTTATCAATGACACAAGATTAGAAGATGGCAGTTTATGCCTCATTTTAGACTATGAAAAGCTTTTGGCAGATGTTATACCACAAGCCTTGGTTGATGTTGATAAAGATGTGGCTCTCTTACATGAATTAGATATTCCTCATAAACTCAAAACTGCCACAGTACTTATAGCAGAAGATTCTAAAACTGCACAACGTCACCTTATTCGGCTTTTTGAAAAAGCTCATATCCCTATGAGACTCTTTGACAATGGCAAAAAACTTATGGACTTTATCAGTAGTTTTGGAGAAGATGCTCAAAATAAAATCTCTGCCATCATAACAGATATAGAGATGCCTGAGATGTCTGGCTTTACAGTTGTAAAACTACTCAAAACAAATCCATGGACAAACAATATCCCTGTTATTGTAAACAGCTCCATGACAGGTGATAACAATAAACGTGAAGCAGAAGTCTTAGGTGCTGATGGATTTATTGACAAAACAAAAAGTCATAATGTCATTCCACTTATTATAGAAGCTATGAAAAAATATGGGGAAGAATAAATTAAATAAAAAAAGAGAGTATTAAAAGACCAAAAGGTCTTTTAATATAAAACCCTATCCCTACCTAAGCAAAGATAGAGATAAGAACTCCAGCTGCTACAGCTGAACCAATAACACCTGCAACATTTGGACCCATTGCATGCATTAAAAGCATATTTGTACGGTCATATTCCATACCAACTTTATTTGATACACGAGCTGCCATAGGAACTGCTGAAACTCCAGCTGAACCAATAAGTGGATTTACTTTATTTCCAGGGAACATATTCATAATTTTAGCCATTATAACACCTGTTGCAGTACCAACAGAGAATGCAATAATACCAAGCATCATAATAAATAAAGTTTCAGGAACAAGAAACTGATCTGCTGCAAGTTTAGAACCAACACCAAGACCTAAGAAAATAGTTGTAATGTTAATAAGCGCATTTTGAAGCGTATCATTAAGACGCTCAACAACACCTGACTCTTTTAAGAAGTTACCAAACATAAACGCACCAATAAGTGGTGTTGACTCTGGTAAAACTAAAATAGCAAGCGTTAAAACCATTACAGGGAAAACAAGTTTCTCTAAACGAGACACATGACGGAGTGTCGTCATTTTGATTTTACGCTCTGCTTCTGTTGTTAAAGCTTTCATAATTGGAGGTTGAATAATAGGTACCATCGCCATATAACTGTATGATGCAACTGCAATCGCTCCTAAAAGTTCAGGTGCTAATTTTGTCGCAATAAAGATAGATGTCGGACCATCTGCTCCACCAATAATAGAGATAGCACTTGCTTGCTGCAATGTAAAATCAACTAGACCCATTTGTGAAAGTGCAACTGCACCAACCAATGTTCCAAAAATACCAAACTGTGCAGCACCACCAAGCAGGGCTGTTTTAGGATTTGATAAAAGTGGACCAAAGTCTGTCATAGCACCAACACCCATAAAGATGATAATCGGGAACATCTCATTAGAAAGCCCCATATTATAGATAACACCCAAAAATCCATGAGGTCCTGCTATATTTGCAACAGGAATGTTGGCTAAAAGACCACCAAATGCAATTGGTAAAAGTAAAAGCGGCTCAAACCCTTTGGCAATAGCTAACCAAAACAAAAAGAATGTAAGAAGTATCATAATAACACGACCTGCACCCTTATGGAAATCACTCATCTTTTCACCAGTTGCACTCAACTCATTTGGATTTGGATTAACAAGAGCAACAATACCAGTTGACTCTAAAAATCCCATAATCATATGTCCCATTGACTGAGAGACATATGTTTCTTCTTTATGAGTTGATGCTTTATCAGGTGCTTCAGTTGCGTGTTCTGAAGCATTTGCTGCAACACTGCTAAATGCTACAAGCATAAAGAGTGCTAAAAATTTCATAATAATTTTTTTCATTAGCTTATCCTATAACTGCTACGACTTGACCTTCTACAACTTTGTCATTTGTTGCAACATTGATAGATTTAAGTACACCACCTTTTGGTGCTACAACATCAATCTCCATTTTCATAGACTCTAAGATCATAATAACATCACCCTCTTGAACACTTTGACCTGGATTAGCAACAATTTTCCAAACATTACCTGGAAGCAGTGCTTTAATATCTACACCATCACCACTAGGAGCATTTGGAGTTGGAGCTGCTACTGCTGCTTCACCATCTACTGCTACTACTTGAATATCTGCATCACCCTCTGCCACCTGAACACTAAATTTTTGACCATCCACTACTACTGTATAATTTCCGCTACCCATATTTGTACTTCCTTCTTCACAATCATTTTTCATTTCTGAGATTTTTCTAACATTAAGTTCACCTTGCCCTTTAAGGAAAGCGATACCTTTGTCTTGACATGCCGCTGCTATAAAGATATTTTCTTCAGTGATCTCAATATCTTCAGCTTTAAGCTTATTGATCCAATTCTCTAAAGATTTTTCTGGATCTGCATCTGCTAAATCAAGAGCCTTCTCTTTTGTAGGTAAAAGGTTAAGTTTTTCACTTGCAATTTTTACAATCTCTGGATCTGGTTCAACTGGTGTTTTACCAAAGTATCCAAGTACCATTCTTCCATATCCTGGTGCGATTGCATTCCAAGGACCCTGCATTACATTGTTTAGTGCCTGTTGGAAGTAAAACTGTGAAACTGGTGTTACAGATGTACCATATCCACCTTTTTCAACAACCTCTTGCATTGCTGCAATCACTTCTGGGAATTTATCCATAATACCATTATCACGCATCATTTGCGTGTTTGCAGTAAGTGCTCCACCTGGCATTGGTGAGAAAGGAATAATTGGAGAAACCATTGTTGCCTCTGGTGGCATAAAATAGTCTTCTAAACAAGATTGTAACTCTTTTTCGTATGTTAAAATCTTACCAATCTCTAAACCACCAAGATCAAAGTTCATACCCTTCGTTGCGTGTAACATTGTTAAAATGTCAGGTTGACTTGTTCCACCACTTACAGGAGAAGCTGCTAAGTCGATACCATCAACACCTGCTTCTAATGCTGCCATATAAGCAGAAACAGAAACACCAGCTGTTTCATGAGTATGAAGACGGATATGAGTATTTTTACCTAAAAGTTTTCTACCCATTTTAATCGTTTCATATACTTTTTGAGGATTTGATGTACCACTAGCATCTTTAAAACATACACTATCATATGGAAGACCACTATCTAAAATCTGACGAAGTGTTTTTTCATAAAATTCCACAGTATGAGCACCATGACATCCTGGTGGCAGGTCCATCATTGTCACAACAACTTCATGCTTAAGACCATGATGTGTAATACGCTCAGCAGAATACTCTAAGTTGTCTACATCATTTAAAGCATCAAAGTTACGAATAGTTGTTGTACCATGCTTTTTAAACATCTTAGCATGTAGATCAATAAGCTCTCTTGAACCTGTGTCAAGCATAACTGTATTTACACCACGTGCTAGTGTTTGTAGGTTTGCATCTGGTCCAACGATTTCACGAAATCTATCCATCATTTCAAATGCATCTTCTCTTAAATAAAAGTAAAGAGATTGAAATCTAGCTCCACCACCAAACTCGAAGTGGTTAATACCTGCCATCTTTGCAGCTTCTACAGCTGGAAAGAAATCATCCATTAGAACACGACCACCAAAAACTGATTGGAAACCGTCTCTAAATGTTGTATCCATTACATCTATAAATTTTTTCTTAGCCATTGTAATCCTTAACCTTGTCTTCTATGATGCGCTATTGCTGCTGTAATAGCTGCAACTATCTTTTTATTGTCTTTTTGTGTACTTGAAGGTACATCTGCATTTGCTTGTGGTTCAGGGAAATATTTATGTATGATGTTTGACATGAAGTTCATACAAACAATCATAATTATTAAGAATGTGAACACTGTTCCCATCCCTAATACCATAAATTTAAATCCCTCTATTACGAGGTTAGTTTCCATAAATTACCTTTATTCATAATTTGTGGGCTTAGTATAATACAAACTACTTTAAATAAAGTTTTTAATTCTTTTTTCTTTTTTGAATTATGCAAAATATGTTACTTTTTAAACTCTTTTTTGATATCATTACATCACTAAAAGATCAAAGGATTACAACTATATGATTGCAGGAATGTTTGAACAGGATTTTATCGCATATATAATATTTGGGCTCATTTTAAACTTTGTTTTTTCTATTATGTTTGGTATCTATTTAAGTAATAATATCGGTATGCAGGAGATGATGGAATCAAAAGGGGAAAAGGAACAATCTATACTTGTAAAAATAAGTTTGTTTATTCCTTATGCAAAAATGCTTATAACCCTTTACCGTGTTGCTGTTTTACAAATATTTTTTCTTAATAAAGGGTACTCGCATAAAGAGTTTTGGGTATATATGACCCATGAACACAATGAACAACATTAAAATTTCAATTTATTGCATATAATACTCTTTTATACATTTGCTAAATAAGGTTGTATCCCATACCCCTTTTTTAGCGATTTTTGCATTTTTTTGTGCTTTTTTAAAAGCATACTTCCACTCTTTATCACTAAAATTATTTTCAACAAAACCTAAACCATTTTCTAAAATCATTTCAGAGTACGTACGCTCTCCCTGTGCAAAAACAAGACACTGATTTTGTTTTTTTAATGAAATATGATACATCTGATGTTCAAAAAGATAATGAGAAGCGAAATAACGTAAATTTTCATTTCTTTTATAAAAAATTTCGATTGCTTTTTTGCAATTTGAATCCAAAGATGCTCTTTCTAGCAGCTCATCCAATGAAACAACTCCATATGTTTTACATATAAATTCTGTTTGTTCTACTTGAAATTTCAAAGTGCTATTGGAATATATATGTTGTAACCTTGCGATAAGAGGCTCTTTGGCATAAAGAGAAGAGAAAAACAACAAAATGAAAAAAAGAAAACCTTTATAAAACATATACATTCTTCCTATAATCTGATATAATTATTTCATGGATGATTTTAAATTAAAAGTGATATTAAGTGTACTAGCTGGAATTGCTTTCTCATTTATATTTATTTTATTAGCTTTTGCATTGCCAGCAGAGAAACAGACCACTAAAATAATTAAAAAACCTACTGGAAAACTTGAACAAATCTCTCATGCAGTTCGTAATCAATAATTATTTAATAGAGAGTTTTTCACTTCTATAAGTTTTAATGTGTCAAATGCACATTGTGGAGAAAGTCTTATAGAACATGCTTTAAGAGCTTCTAAACAAAGGATAAGATAGTTTAAATCATCTTTTTTCATCAGTTCATAAAGTAAAATTTCGGCATCTTTGATTCTTAAATTTCTTGCTACACCTAAATTTTTATGTGCTAAATCACGAAAGGGTTGATAGTCTAAAAAAAGATCCTCATTTTGTAACTGTTGAAGTGTTTTCATATGTGCTTCAAACTGCACTATGGATTTGATAGTTTGAGAAACATAATCATCAAGAAGTTGCATAACCAAATCATAATCTATCCCAAGCTCTTCCACTGCAAGATTTGGATCATATTTATAATCTAAAATATCTAAATGACTAAGCTTATTTTTTGTCAAGTTTTCCAATATTTTATTTGCTTCTTCTAATAACGTGCTTGTAGGTGTTTTTGTATTGTAAAGATTTTGTGTGAATTTTAATTTACTAAACATTTTTAAAATATACCATATTTCATTCTCTAGATTCTTAATATAAGAAAAAAAATAGGGATATTTTAGTGAGTGCTACAAATGCACTCACCTCATTTTATAATGCTTTTGTAATGATTCTGTTTAATCTTGTAACAAAATCAGCAGTATCATCTAACTCTTGACCATCAAAAAGTTTTGCCTGATCAAGAAGCACGTGTGCTGCATCACTAATAAGATTTTGATCTGCAGAATCTTTTAACTTTTTAATAAGCTCATGATCAGGGTTGATTTCCAAGATAGGTGCTGGTTCTTCCACATCACTACCCTGACCCATCTGTTTCATCATTTGCGCCATCATATATGCAGGGTCTTCTTTATCTGCTTTGATAGCCACAGGTGAATCTGTAAGCTCAGTAGAGACTTCAACAGATTTTACTTCATCACCTAAAATATTTTTTAGCTCTTTTGTAAAACCTTCAAACTCTTTTGCTTTTTCCTCTTTAGCTTTTTTCTCCTCTTCGCTCTCTTCAAATTTCGCATCAGCAGCAGGGATCAGTTTATACTCTTTATACTCTGTTACCATTGGGAAGATAATAGTATCTATCTCCTCATTTAATATAAGTACATCAATTCCACGAGATTTGAATTTCTCTAAAACAGGAGAGCGTTTAAGCATATCTACAGAAGTTTTTCCTGTGATATAGTAAATCTCTTTTTTCTCCTCATCTTGACCTAGGTCACCTTCTCTGGCTTCGCCATTCACCTTGACATTTTTAACAAATTCTTCAATCGTTGTCATCTCATCAGAGTTAAGTGTATGGAACTTTAAAAGCTCTAAAATCTTTTCTCTGTTTGCAAAGTCATTATACAGACCCTCTTTAAGTACATTTCCGAACTCTTTATAAAAAGTATCATATTTTTCAGAATCTTTTTTCATCATTTTACCAAGTTCTGAAAGCACTTTTTTCACAGATGCGTTTCTAATTTTTGCCATTACTGGATTGGATTGTAGAATCTCACGACTTACATTAAGTGGTAAATCAGCCGAATCAATTACACCACGCAAGAAACGCAAGTATGTTGGCATAAGTTCTTTATCGTCATCTGTGATAAAAACACGGTTGATATAAAGTTTCACTCCTGGTTGATAATCTACACGATAGATATCCATTGGAGCTTTGCTTGGGATATAAAAAAGTGTTGTATATTCTATAGCACCTTCGGCTTTATGGTGCATCCAAGTAAGAGGTTCCTCATTAGAGTGTGCTAGAGTTTCATAAAATGCTTTATAATCTTCATCACTTATCTCACTCTTTGGTAGTGTCCATAATGCATTGGCATTGTTAATCTGTACCACTTCTCTCTCAGTACGAGATGGCTCTATCTCTTTTCCATCATCATCTGTTTTTGCAGGGATAAATTTATCTTTTTCCATAAAAATCGGAAATGGAATGTGGTTTGAGTATTTTTTTACGATGCTTTCAATACGATGTTCTTCTAAAAACTCTGTCTCTTCATCATTAAGATATAAAATAATCTCTGTACCATGTGAATCTTTTGTTGTCTCTTCAATCTCAAATTCACCACTTCCATCACTTACCCATTTGTACGCTTTATCTTCAGCAGCTTTTTTTGTGATAACTTCAATTTTATGTGCCACCATAAACGCTGAATAAAATCCAACACCAAATTGACCAATAAGATGCGAATCTTTTTTTGCATCACCAGTAAGATTTTCTAAAAATGCTTTTGTTCCTGATTTTGCAATTGTTCCGAGGTTATTCATCAAGTCCTCTTCATTCATTCCGATACCAGTATCTTTAATCGTCAATGTTTTTGCATCTTTGTTTGGAATGATATCTATACGAGGATTAAACTCTACCCCTTTATATTTTTCATCAGTAAGAACCAACATATTAAGTTTATCAAGTGCATCAGATGCATTTGAAATCAGTTCTCTTAAAAAAATCTCTTTGTTTGAATATAATGAATGAATCATAAGTTGTAAAATTTGATTTGCTTCTGTTTGAAATTGATGTTTAGCCATATTTCTTCCTTTATAATTTTTTGTGTATTGTATCAAAAAAAGTTAATAGTTGCAAGTTTTATAAAGATTATTTAGTCTAGTAGACTAAAGTTTATTGTATTTATTATTATAAATATGAAAATTATCTTTTTTCGTTATACTTACAAAATGAAAAACGATACTATTATAGAACTCTTTACTCCAACACCAAAACTCTTAACACGCAAGTGTCAACTTATAGCAAAAACAATTGAGTATCTACTCAAAAGTAGTTCCTTTGTTATTACCTTAATAGTATGGTATCTGTATGATTATTTTATAGCGGGAGCAACTTTTTTTATGATGTTTATCATAATGGGGATTATCCGAGCAAAACTAAGAGATGAAGCTATACCTCAAAAACAAAAAGAATATCAATATAATGACGAGGGATTAAGTATCTGGTACACAGCCAGACACTTTTGTGGAGAAAAAGAGGTAGATTAGGACTCAGCGTATCCGTTTGGGTTATTACTTTGCCATCGCCAAGAATCTTCACACATTTGATGTATATCTTTTTTTGCTTCCCACCCCAAAACTTCTTTTGCATAAGAGGGATCTGCATAACATTTAGCTACATCACCAGGACGACGATCTACAATTTTATATGGCACTTTTTTTCCACTTGCAGCTTCAAAAGCTTTGACCATATCCAAAACAGAATATCCATTACCTGTTCCTAGATTTACTGTTAAAACACCACTGTGACTTGAGAGATATTCTAATGCTTTAAGATGACCATCTGCCAAATCAACCACATGGATATAATCTCTTACACCAGTGCCATCATGGGTATCATAATCTCCACCAAACACACTGAGATATTCCCGCTTGCCAACTGCAACTTGAGAGATAAATGGCATAAGATTATTTGGAATACCATTTGGATCTTCTCCAATTGTACCAGATTTATGCGCTCCAACAGGATTAAAATAACGAAGAAGAGCTATATGCCATCCATTATCTGCAACATATACATCACGCAATATCTCTTCTATAAAGAGCTTTGTTTTACCATAAGGATTTGTTGCACTTAATGGAAAATCTTCTGTAATTGGTGTAGTATGAGGATCTCCATAAACAGTTGCAGAGGAGCTAAAAACAATTGTTTTACACTTGTATTTCTGCATAACTTCACATAGTACTACTGTTCCATGGATATTATTATCATAATATTTTAAAGGCTCAGCAACTGATTCTCCAACTGCTTTTAATCCTGCAAAATGGATAACTGAATCGAT
>JAMOSN010000028.1 GCA_027068455.1 Sulfurimonas sp. | reverse complement strand
GGCACTTTTATTTTTTGAATCTGCATTTTCTGTATGTTTGGGGTGTAAGATTTTTAATCTTATAAAGAAAGAAAAAGCTACTCACTGCCCTGGTGGTGTATGTGAAATGAGAACAAAAGATCCTATCCAAAAATTTACTCCTGCACAGGCTGTGATACTCTTTTTTACGGTTGGACTCATATTTTATGGAACCTATGCCTATATGACAAAACTTGAAGATAAAACATTTTTTATGAAAAAGATGAAAACTCTTTTTATGTCCCAAGAAGCACTCGATGAGCTAGAGTATCAAAAAGAGTTAGATGAGTTTGAAAGTGATGATGATTTTTAGAAATAATCTTGGAATAATCTAAGATTGGCTAAAATACAAAAAAATTTATTTTGCCATAAGGAAACTCTATTGCAAGCAAAAATTGAAACAGTTAAAACACTTCTGGATGCACTGCCGTTTATTCGTGAATTTAGAAAAGAGATAGTAGTTATAAAATATGGTGGTTCAGCACAGACATCTCCTCAACTTAAAGAGAAATTTGCAGAAGATATCCTTTTAATGCACCTCGTTGGGATTAAACCTGTTATTGTCCATGGTGGTGGAAAAAAGATTACAGATATGCTTGATGCTTTAAAGATTGATACGAAGTTTATCGATGGTCAGCGTGTAACAACAAAAGAGACTATGCGTATAGTGGAGATGATTTTAAGTGGTGAGATTAACAAAGAGATAGTATCACTTTTAAACTCTCATGATGCAAAAGCGATAGGTATCAGTGGTAAGGATGCTCACTTCATTACTGCAAAAGCAAAAGATTTTGCCAAATGGGGATTAACTGGAAATATTACCAATGTCAAAGCAGATGTTGTGACAAATCTTGTCAAAGATGGATTTATCCCAGTTATTGCACCAATTGCTGCTGGTGAAGAGATGGGACATCCTGGATATAATATCAATGCGGATCTGTGTGCTTCTTATGTTGCCAAAGCAATCGGTGCTAATAAGATTATATTTTTAACAGATACAGAGGGTGTTTTGGATAATAACAAAAATCTTTTAGCATCTTTAACAAAAGCAGAAGTAGAAGCTCTTAAGGCAGATGGAACTATCCATGGTGGTATGGTTCCAAAAGTGGATGCATGTCTAGAAGCTATCGATGGTGGTGTGCATAAAGCTCATATAATTGATGGAAGATTAGAACACTCAATGTTACTTGAACTTTTTACATCAGAGGGCGTAGGCACACAAATCGTTAAGTAAACTTTGTTATAATCGCCAATATTTTTATAAAAAGGAATCAGTATGGCAAATTATGCAGCACTGTTTGAAGATGAAGATGATATCTTTGGAGGTTCTCCAAAGTCAAAGTTTATGGATGTTGTTTTTAATGCGAACAACGATATTGTAAGACAAGAGTTGGAAAACTTTATAGAAAAAGCTGCTGTGATGGAGCTTATGCTTGAAGAGCATGTGGGTGAAGATATCCATCGTGCTGTCGAGAGTTTTAGAGCGCAAAATCAAGATGATTGTGACACAAAGGCAAAATCTTTGTATGTTGAGCTTATGGGTGAGATACTTTCGCAGAGTGAATAGGCAATAGATGAGGAGTATTTTACAAGTTTTTATTGCATTATTACTCAGTAGTAGTGTGGTTTTTGGAAACGATTTTAGATATATGGAAAAAATATCTCTAAAAAAGGATGACCAAAAGAAAATTCTTGTAAAATACGCCAAATATGAGAGACTTTTTAAATTTAGATGGACACTTTACATTAATGATGGGCTTGTGGTTTTTCACTCTTATGATAAAAGAGTATCGCAAAATATTTTGAGCCTAAATCATAAAAATCAAAGTTTCAGAGTGGAACTTAAACCGCGAGGTTATGATCATTATAATGTACCTTATTTGCTGGTTAAATTTAAAAAGTTTGATTATGAAAAAAATAAAGCTTTATTTGAGTTGTATTTATGGGATGAGCAATCACAAATAATTCTAAAAAACCTCAAGTAAAATAAAAGTGAGAATATGGAAACAGTTGAATCTGAAATTAACAGACTTATAAATGAATGTGGATACGAGGAAGTAACTCGACTTTTTGCATCGCTTCAAGGTGGCAAACGTTTACGTGCCAAACTTATTTTAAAAATTGCTACCAAATCTCAAGAAGCACCTCTTCTTGCTGCTATTGTTGAACTGATTCATGCAGCCTCTCTTTTACATGATGATGTGATTGATGATGCTATGACACGCAGAGGTGTAGCTTCTGTAAATGCTACAGAGGGAAGTAAAACTGCTGTTATGCTCGGTGATGTACTCTATTCGAAAGCTTTTACTGAAC
>JAMOSN010000027.1 GCA_027068455.1 Sulfurimonas sp. | reverse complement strand
GTTCCAGAAGTTCCAGAAGTTCCAGAAGTTCCAGAAGTTCCAGAAGTTCCAGAAGTTCCAGAAGTTCCAGAAGTTCCAGAAGTTCCAGAAGTTCCAGAAGTTCCAGAAACTCCTAAAACAATAGAAGATGACACTACAGAAGAAAATGACAACCTCTTTATTTTTGAAAATCATATTCAAGAAAAAGGTTCTCTAGAACCTGAACTTACTCTAGAAATTGAAGAAGAAAAGGAAACAAATAAAGAAGAGATGGAAGTACATAGCTATACAAAAGATATACTTATAGCTAAGAAAAGTTCATTTGAAGGTAAGTTGATTGCAAAAATTCTAGATCAACTCAATTATGACTATGAGATAGTAACCAGCTTCAACGAACTTAAAGAAAAAATAGATACAAATACATATAGAGTTGTCTTATTTGATAAAGAGCTTGATGGGTTAGAACTTGCAAGCTTTTCACAAACTGTCAAAGATAATGCTAATGGTTTAGATTTAGAAACAATTCTTATTCTTATCAACGATGCAAAATCAGAGTCAAATCCTGATGATGACAACTATGTTGATGAAAAGATACAAAATATAATCAATAAAGATTTACTAAGACTAATACTAGAAAAATTTATATAAGGAACAAAAATGACAAGAACTGATTTAGTTGTACTAGCAGTTGATGATGATATGATTAATCTTAAACTTTTAAAATCGATGCTGCTTAAAAGTGGTCATGTAAAAGAGGTAATAGAAGCAAAAAACGGCTCAGATGCTATTGGGGCACTTAAGAGCCGTGACGATATAGATTTAATCCTTTTAGATATTATTATGCCTATCATGGGTGGTATAGAGATGCTTAAAGTTGTTCGCGCAGATGACAACCTGCGTCAATTACCAATTATTGTTTTAACAACTGATGAAACAAAAAAAGCAGAAGCTCTCGAATGTGGGGCAAATGGATTTTTAATGAAACCTATTCGTAATAACGATCTCATTAAAAAGATGGAGACTGTAATCGTTTAGATTACAACTCAAACTTTCTATACATATTCTATACAAGAATATGTTTTAGAACCTCTTCTACCCTTTTTACAGGGATAATTTTTAAGCTCTCTTGTACCTCTTTTGGAATATCATCCAAATCTCGTTCATAATTTTTTGCAGGTATTAAAACTTTTGTCATTTCAGCTTTATGTGCAGCAATAAGCTTCTCTTTAAGTCCACCAATAGGTAAGACATCCCCAGTTAATGACACTTCACCTGTCATAGCAATCTCTGAACGTATTTTACGCGAGCTTAAGATGGAAGCTATAACACTCACCATAGCTATCCCTGCACTTGGTCCATCTTTTGGGGTTGCTCCATCTGGTACATGAAGATGAAGGTCATAACGTTTATAAACTTCACTTGGATCAACTTTTATATTTTCCTCTTTCTCCTTAAACGTTAAAGGGATATTTTTTGGATCTATAACCAATGTACGTTCATCTATCAGTGTTTTTACTACACTCAGTGCTATGCGCGCTGATTCTTTCATAACATCACCAAGACTTCCAGTTAGCTGTAGTGTTCCTTTACCCTTGATGCGAATAGATTCAATCTTTAGAACATCTCCACCTACTGCTGTCCAAGCCAAACCATTGACAACTCCAATAACAGGTACTTTGTCAGTTTTTTCAATCTCAAAAACACTTTTATCAAAAAATGTTTTTAAATTTTTCATATTCACACTAACTTTGTTAACACCATCTTTTAAAATCTCTAACGCTACTTTGCGAATCATCTCCGCTACACGACGTCTTAGGTTACGAACACCTGCTTCACGAGTATATGAATGGATCAGTTCACGTAAAGCTGGTTTTGAAATACTAAACTCAGATTTTTTAAGTCCATGCTTTTTAAGTTCCTGAGGAATAAGGTAACGTTTTGCTATCTCAAATTTCTCTTGAGGTGTATAAGAGCTTAAAGTGATAAACTCCATTCTGTCACGCAATGGTGCTGGAATACGTCCCACATCATTTGCTGTCGCTATAAAAATAACATTTGACAAATCCAGATCAAAATTCAAGTAATAATCTCTAAATTCATTATTTTGTTCAGGATCTAAAATCTCTAACATTGCAGCTGTAGGGTCTCCTCTTTGAGATCGTGAAATTTTATCTATCTCATCCAAAACGATAACAGGATTCATCTTTTTAGCATCAATTAAACCTTGCGTTAAACGTCCTGGCATAGCTCCAACATAAGTACGTCTGTGTCCTCGAAGTTCATTAACATCTTCTAAACCACCAAGAGCTATACGCACAAGTGGACGTTTGAGTGCTGTTGCGATAGAGTTTGCCAAAGATGTTTTACCAACACCTGGAGGTCCACTAAAACATATAATCGCACCTGAAGTTTTCTTCTGGGAGATACCTCGCAACTCCAAAAGTTCTTTGACTGCAAAGTACTCAACAATACGTGATTTTGGTTTTTTAAGTGAAAAATGGTCTTTGTCAAGTTGAGCTTCTACATCCTCTATCTTTAAAGATTTTTTAGCAAACTCTCCAAAAGGGATTTCTAAAACCCAGTCAAGATAGGTTTGTGTCATAGAAGCATCAGAAGAATCAGGATGCATTCTAGCAAAACGTTCTAACTGTTTTTTAATCTCTTTATAGGCATCTTCACCCATTTTCTCTTTTTTTGCTTCTAGTTTCTTTCGATACTCCTCTATCTCTTCATCACGTGCAGCATCAACACCCAACTCTTTTTGAATCTGTTTTAGTTGCTCTTTAAGAAAATATTCTTTATTTACTTTTTCTATATGAGTATGTACTTTAGAGCGAATCTCACGTTGGAGTTTATTGGCCTCAATCTCCTCTATAAGAAAATCAATCAAATCTAAAAATCGTTTTTCTGTATCTGTCTCTACAAAAAGTTTGTATGCCTGCTCTTTTTTAAGCTTTACAGTGGAGCAGATCAAGTCGATAATGCGATTATGATCATGATTCTCCTCTATGGTTCGAAGCAGATCTGGAGGGAAATAGTTACTCACACCAGAGAGTGTTCGTACCTTTTCTCTTACAACTTCTAAAATAGCATCTATTTTTAAAGTGTTTACCTCTTTAGCTTCGATAATATCAACATGAGCAATCAATGGATTTTCTCTTACCTTACTTATAAGTCTAGCACGAGCCAAACCTTGAAAAAGTACTTTTACTCTACCATCAGGCAGAGATACTTTTCTCATAATAGAACCTACAACACCAGCATCGTATAAAGATTCATAACTACGCTCACCCTCATGAGATGGCTTTGTAGGGCATACAACAACAAGAGTATTTTCTTCTATCGCCTTTGTTGCAGCAGCGATATTAGCTTCATCATTCAAAAATAACGGAGATATCATAAATGGGTATAAAAAAAGCTCATCTTCAGCTATTACTGGAATGTCAGCTGGAAATTCTCCATAATTACTTAATTTCATTCTTCATTATCCTTTTGTAAAGTTGTAGTATTTTCATCAGTATCTACCACGGAGTTTCGAGACACAACACTGCGTGTATCTGGTAATAAAACTCCATACCAAGAAGCTGTTCCATCACCTTCAAACCATTCTCTGTACCAAGGTGTATTGGATTTTTCCACTTCATCCCACTTTATCCATGGCTCTGGTTTCAATGTTCTGTAGTAAGTAGCAGATTTTGGTTTATCGATACGATCATAAAGGGATGCTACCGTTTCATTTAAAAAAGCCTGTGCCAAGTAGAGATTTGTCAACATTGTATCTACCAAATAATAGTATTGAGAGTCTGGATAATTTCGTTTAAAACTTTTTGCAGCACGGATAGTATCTTTAATGAGCACCTGATCTCTTCTTGGATTAGGAAGAGCCATATATTTTGCTTTTACCATTAAAAACTCAGCAAATTCACGCTCATTCTCATTTGCATATCGTTTGACATACTCATTTAAAAAATGTTCTGTCAATAGATACTCTTCGTGATACATATGTGAGATTGCCAGTATCATCGTCGCTTCTGGCAAAAGTGGTGATGCAATATGTTCCCCTTGCAAAGAGGAGTAATAGTCATCTGCTTTATCCAAATTACCATCAGCAACTGATTGAACCAGTTTTTCATACCAGTAGATTGCTGGTTTATTGTATTCATCAACATCTTTGGTACATCCACTAAATATTATTAGCAATAATAAGGATGATAAAAATTTTATATACTTTGTCATTAGATAATTTCCTGATTTTTATTAGATTGTTATTTTATCTAAAAGATATATAATAGGCATTAAACAAGAATGATTAAGCAACATATAAGGTAATGAATATAATAATGTAGTTAGGAATTAAAATGATTGCTACTGAGCCCTGTTCTTGTGTGCAGTTTTTTATATTATAAATAAGGGATTTACAATGCATTATACAAAAATAATATTTTTTCTTCTTTTCTTTAGTATTACCCTTGTGGCAAATACTTTTTCCACTTCTATCACTCATTCAAGTGATGATGCAGAACAAGAGGTTGGTAACCATAGAGCAAATCTAACAAGTTCAGATCTCGAACTTGTATATGATGGACATCAGCAAATTGTAGGTATGCGTTTTACAAATATAGATATCCCTAAAAATGCAACCATAACCAATGCATATGTAACATTTCATGCAAAATCATCTAATAGTAAATCTCTTTCACTCAAAATATCAGCAGAAGACAATGGAAATTCAGCAACTTTTACAGATGAAAAAAGAAATATATCAAATAGAGCCAAAACATCTACAATCAATTGGAATAATATAAATGCATGGAGCGAGAATCAAACATATAATACCCCTGATATATCAAACTTAATCCAACATGTTATTGACAGAAGTGATTGGAATCGTAACAATCCTATTACTATCTTTATTGAAAAAAAATCTTCAAACCATAAAAGAAGAGCCTATTCATATGATGGCAATTCAAATAAGGCACCTAAGCTTACTATCGAGTATACTACTCCAGGTGGTTCTAATGGCGGTTCATCCAATACAGCTGATATTTGTTATGCTCAAGAATATACAGAAAGCACTAGTTGGCTCTCAGTATGTCTAAGCTTTGGAGGTCTCAACTGTAGAAATGTTATTCCCATAGTAAATACATCAAACACTACACTCACTCAGGTTAAGGTTTATTTGCAAAGTAATGGAATTATGCAAGCTGGTTTCAATGAAACAGCTGGAGTTAAAGAGGGTGAAGGAAGTGCAACTATCCAATCAGGCGCAACAGCAGGTCCAATTAGTGCTCTTGGAAAAAATATCACTTATACACTTGATGATATGGGTCCTGATTCCAGTGATACACGAGATACTTATACAGAGTCAACTATAGGCATAGACTTTACTAACAAAGTTTTATACTCAACTTATGTTAAAAATGGACTCTCTTATAATGTTCAAGTGTATCCATGTGATGAAAACATCACTATTCCAATTCTTAATATTAATGATGCAACCATCACTTCACAAAGTAGTGATCAGGTAATGAACTTTACACTCAACATAGATCCTTCTGCAACAACAGGGGCAGGCTCAAGTGTCCAGTATCATACAATAGACGGCACTGCAAAAGCAGGTGTTGACTATGAAGAAACAAACGGCACAATCACTTTACCAACAGACGGTTCTACTACCGTAAACATTCCAATTACCATCAAGGCTAATGGTATCGGAGAATTTTATCTAATACTTGAAAAACCATACAATGCCACGATAGATGATAATAATGCTACGGGAACGATAGAAGAAGCGTATGCATGTATCAATTATGACACCAACAAACCTAGTGACTACATAGATATCGGTGACCTACCAGATAAAATACCAGATATTCATGATGCTGGTGATATTGTGGAGAATATGAACCACGTTGATACCAATAAATCAGCTTGTATCTATGGAAGTTCTCAAAATGATGATTATGATTACTACTATTTTGTTGTTGATGCAAACGGTATATTAAGCATAAATGCATCTTCACCAAACAATCATGAATATAAACTAAAAGTAACAACAGACAATGGTTTTAGTTATGGTACTGAAACAAGCAAAGAGCATAACATGTCCAATATTTCTCTTCATGCAGGGGATTCTGTTTATTTGCGTGTTAAAGAAACAGGTAATGATACTGATGAGTATGAGATACATTTTGATTTTAAACTCTCAGACCATATTGCAGGAGATAGAGATTTTGAGCTTAGAAATCCACCTCAAACACGAAATATTCGTGGAAATTATGTAATGGGAGGCAATATCAACTTATGTGAGGATGATGGTAGCGGGCACTGCAAAAACAACAACTCCAATTCAAATAACCATCCAGATATTTATATCGATATCGACAATGACTCCTCAACAAAAAATTCAAGTAGTTTTGATTTAAATATACCTGCTAACTCAGAGGTAGTATGGGCTGGGCTTTATTGGCAAGGAGTTACTCATGTTAGTGTTAACAATGGTGACTTTTTAGGTTCTACCATTCCATCTTCAGCCGTATATCTTAGCAACAGCGGTTCTAAGGCTCTTGATATGAGAGTCAACAGTTATGATTCAGAAAAAGTAAAGTTCAAAGTTCCAGGGGCAAGTTATGTCGAAGTTACAGCGGATCAACTTGACTACAGTAACTTAGGGTATGCAGGTTTTAAAGATGTTACACAAATGATCAATAAAACAAATCCAAACGGAACCTACCTAGTTGCAGATATCAAGTGTCATACAGGTCCAGAAAGTGACCATGGGAACTATGGAGGTTGGTCTTTGGTAGTGATTTATAAAAACAGTGCCCAAGAGCTCAAAAATATTTCTGTATTTGATGGTTTTGCAACAGTTGATAGCAGTTATAACAAAGATATCAATGTAAGTGGTTTTTTAACCTCAGAAGACACCCCTTTACAATCAAAAATTTCATTTTTCACAATGGATGGGGAGGGTGGTTCCAATTCACTAACTATTGTCAGCGATGCGAAAGGTTCCAATAAAGTTTCAGGTCCAGGCAATCCTGCAAACTCACTTTTCAACTCAACCATTATCGGTGTTAATAACCGTCAGCCTGATGTCCCAAGTTTGCGTATGGATTTAGATACTATTGATTTAGTTGATTATATAGGACCTCTTGAAACAGATGTATTACTTAGACCAAGAACTACTGGAGACAGATATACAGCATCTCTTTTCATCTTCTCTGCACCACTTTATGAGCCAAGAGTATGTTACTATATAGATACTATAGTAGATAACAATAATAATGTTATTTTTGAAGATAAACATTTTACAGAACCTATTAATTCAGGGGAGGAATACACTTTTAATTTTTGGATATCAAATATGAAAAAAGATGTCAACGATACCAACTTGGCAACGGCAAAACTTGTTCAAATATATCTTAATATGAGTGATGATTTTACATACACTACAAATTCAACATATATAAAAAATTTACAAACAAATTCTTTTACTCACGTAACAGACACCAAAAATGATGACTTAGGCGATTATGAAAACAACAAAAGCACATGGAGAGTTGGTACTGGAGCCGATGCTACACAAGGGGGAACACTCGAACCAGCTCAAAATTTTGATGATAACGATGCTAAAGCATATACACATATCAAAGGAAAACTAAATATCCAAAACTCAGATACAATTAATCTTCTTGATTATCTTGAGTTTAAAGCATCCTTTCAAACAACAAGTATCACAATCGCAGAAGATAATGCCCAAGTGATTGAACAGTGTGTTGACCTTAATTCTTCAGGTTCAGTGGGTGCAGCACCTGGTGGCTTATTTAATGTTGTGATGCAAAATAATGCTACTGCAATTGAAAACGATGGCATCGATCCACTTGCAAGTGAGCATAGTACATTAAACAACATTCCAACACAAATAGCCAATAAAGATTTTAACATCTCGGTAGTCAGTTTAGATACAGACAATAAAACTTTGAAAAATTATCGAGGTGTTGTTGCTTTAGAACTTATTGAAGAACCAGATTATTCGGCAACTGACACAGAAGATCAAAAAAGGATAAAATGTGAAAATGCAACTACTATTTTCCCATCATCTACTGATTCACAAATTACTTATAGTTTTAACAATAATGAAGTGAGTAATGGTACCTTTAACTATACAGGTGCACATAAAAAACTTTCCTTTAGAGTAAAATACCTTAAACACAGTACAAATAACGGTGCAATAACATGGAACTGTACCAATAATACAAATGGCTGTATTTGGGGGATGTTAAATAGTACATATCATTCATCTGCTCCATGTCAAGATGTTTGTAAACCAGGAAACGGTACAGGAGCAAATCAGAAATCTGATGCATGTATAGCATGTGTTTTTGGAAGTGGTGTTGCTGGATCTTCATGTTCAAGAGACGCTTTTGCTATCCGTCCAGAAAAATTTGTACTTAATCCACCAAGTGATGAAGATATTGAACTGCTTGATGCCGGAAAAGACTATAATCTTTCACTGATTGCAACACTTTACAACTCAACATCTCAAACAAGTGGTTACACTATAACATCCGCAAACAATGTACTTGAAACAAATCAAACACTTTATGATGCATCCCACACACAAAACAGTGCAATGCAAGGAACACTAACTTTTGCCTCAAATAATTTTGATATCACTAATGGTCAAGCTTTAAATAATGTAGGCATCAATTTTGATGATGTAGGATTAGTCAATATACGCATTGTAGATAAAACATGGGCACAGGTAGATATTGACAATAGCGATACAACAGCTGATTGTTCTGAAAATGGTGCTTATGTGTGTGGAGATATCAATGCAACATTTATACCTCATCACTTTACATTCCAAAATGTAACACTTCACAATGCACATGATGGAGTATTTACATATTTTTCCAACGATCTCAATGAATCTGTCCGTTTTAATTTTAGTATTCTTGCCAAAAATAAAGAAGGTAATACAACCAAAAATTTTTCAAATGGACTTTATGAACATCCAATTGATATTAACTTCACAGTTTCTAAAACAGTTGATGGCAACAATGCCAACAAACAAGAATTTATCTCCTTAGGTAATATTGGTTTTAACAATGGTACAACTTCTATAGCATGGAATGACACAAATACAACAAAACTTATTATGTTTAACTATCCAAGAACTTCTACTACAACACTTAATCCTGTAGATATAAATGGTTCAACAGATGTAACAATAAATGCTATCTCTACATACAACTCCTCTTCAGGTACTACAAAATCTGTACAGGGAACAAGTAATGCATCTGCAAAAGTTACATTTCTTTATGGACGTGCCCATGCACAAAGACAAAAATTTACAAGTTCAGGAACAGGTAGTGTAACGGGAAATGCCCGTCTATTTTATGAAGTTTACTGTAATGGCAGCGGATGTGACAAAACATTACTACCTGATGGCAACAATGCTAAAATGTTAGATGATCCACGATGGTTTGTAAATACACAACACAATCCTGCACAAGATGGTAATATAACAAATATTACCCAAAAAGGTACAAGTGTGCTTACATTTGGCACCACATCATCAACTTCAGGAGAGACACAGATACCTATTACCTATGATGGCTCTCGTGGCTATCCATACAAAGCAACAATACAATACACACCATCTTCATGGCTACTCTATAACAAATACAATGCTGCAGCAACACAAGATGAATTTGAAGTGGAATTCATTAATGGAGATACTAATTGGGCTGGACAAACCCAAACAGATACAACAACCAATAAGAATGCAGCACAAACAACAAATAGGAGACTAATGTGGTAAAACCTGCTTTTACCCTTATAGAGCTTATCTTTGCGATAGTTCTTATTGCCATAAGCGTTTTATCACTTCCTATGCTCAATCAAGTTATTGCAAAAAACAACGATCATGGTATTTTGCAAGAAGCTATCTTTGCTGCTGCAACAGAGTTAAATGAAGCAACAACAGCCTTTTGGGATGAAAATTCTCTAGATAACTCTACTTCTTATGCACGAGTCATTGATACAGGTTCATGTGACAACAATACATCATCTTCACGATTTCGTCTTATGCCTGGACATATCACACAACCACTCCATAGACGATGTGTAGATGACAACACAACAACAATATCTAATGCATCTACCAATGCAGCTGTTGATGCACTTGATGATAAAGAACACGCAGAACGTGATATTTTCATAAATGCCTCTGTTTCAGCGCAAGGGTACAAAGATACTTACAAAAGCATTTTATCAGTAACACCAAATGCCAATTTTGGTGGTGCAAATAACCAAAATATAAAAAAAATAGAAGTAACCATTAAAAAAAATGATGGAACTATTATCAGTAAACTGATTACATACAGTGCCAACATCGGTGAAGTTGACTACTACAAAAAGGCTTACTAATGCGCTTAAATCGATTTGCCTTCACAATGTTAGAACTTGTGTTCTCTATTGTTGTTATGGGAATAATAGGGAAATTTGGTGTTGAATTTTTATCACAGGCATACAAAAGCTTTATCTATACAAATGTCAATCATGAACTGCAATCCAACTCTGCAACTGCAGTTGAGGTCATCGCATCACGCCTGCAATACAGAATAAAAGACTCTGTAATAGCTCGCACATCACCAACAGGAACTCCTGTTGCCATCGGAAGTGCCAGTGGAAGTACTTATACAATTCTTGAATGGGTAGGTGTTGACAATGAGGGATTACGAGGAAATTCAGATGACAACACAACCACCTTTAACAAACCTAACTGGAGCGGTATTTTTGATCTTGATGCTGGCAATGCAAATGCTCTTGTTTCACCAGAGACCAATACTACTGCAGTAGATGATTTGATAAGAAAACTTTCTGAAAACAACTCCTCTATAGCAGATGCAGCACTCTATTTCATAGGTTCAAATTCGGATGTCAAATCAGGATATGGTTGGGATGGAAACCTCACTATAGTTAATGCACAACAAGGGGCAATGCACCCTATTACGTCGGTCAGTGGTAACGAAAATCAATTTACATCATCTACTGGGACCAATTTTAGCGGTGTAGATATTTATGAATATTATCAATTAGCATGGAGCGCTTATGCATTGGTATATGAAAGCGGAACCAACAATAAAGGAACACTCAAACTATACTGGAACTACCAGCCATGGAAAGGGGAAAACTTTTCCTCTGCTACAAATGTTAAAAGTGCCGTACTTATGGAAAATGTAGATACTTTTCAGTTTACCTCTATTGGTTCAATATTAAAAATTCAAGTCTGTGTCAAATCAGATCTTGTTGAGGACTACTCAATATGCAAAGAAAAAACTATATTTTAAAAACAGGTTTAAGACCTGCTATCGCTATGATTATGGCTATAGCTGTTATTATCATCATGGGAACTATTATGGCAATAACACTTTCATTATCATCTGCTACTACCAAACAGGGAGCAAACTTATATCTTTATGAACAAGCATCTCTTCTTGCAAAAAGTGCTTCAGAATATGCACTTTTACGAATTGCACAAGATGGTCCATGTACCCATACCAACGATCTTAACTTCCAACAAGATGAAATTTTTGATATCAATATCTCTTTACGTTATATCTATACAGCTCCATCACCATGTACAGCAGCTCAAACATATACTACAGTAACCACACCTGAACAAAATGGTTCGGTACTGATGGATGTTACAGTAACAGTCAGTGATACTACAGTTTCAACTGAACCTATACGATATTTTAGAAGAAGCATACAAAAACTCTAAATTTAAGACCAAATATAAACTTTTTAATGATATAATCCAGCATATATCATTAAAAGGATTTACTATGAACATTTCATTAACTGGAAGAAATATAGAATTAACAGATGCGATAAAACAGCATATGACAGCATCTATAGAAGCACTTAAAAAATACAACATGGATATTATCTCTGCCAATGTAGTTGCAAGTTCACAACATAAAAAAGGCAAAGAGCATTTTAACGTAGAGTTTGTACTTAATTTACCACAAAAACATACTATTGTTATCAGTCAAAATGATGCTGATTTATATGCAGCACTTGATATTGCAACAGAGAGAGCCGAAAAAGCACTTCGTCGTCTTCATGATAAAGAGGTAGATCATCAAAAAGTTGGTCTCAATGCTGAGAAAGCTGAAGATGTTTGTGTCAAAGCAGTAGCTCACGAAATGGATGATGAGATTGTCCCTGTTGAGCTTGAACTTTACAAACCACGTGAAGTTGAAGATGTTTTAAATGATCTTAAAGAGAGTGATAAAATGTTTGAGATTTTTATAGACAATGAGGGTAAAACTCGTGTTCTTTACAAAAGAAAAGATGGAAAATTCGGACTCTATTAATCATTACTTGTAAGAAGGGATATATCTCTTCTTACTTCACGAACAATCTCTTCATCCTCTGCAAAATCAATCCATTGAAAACTGCTTCCACTTTGTAACTTCCCTTTTAAAAGATCACCACTCTTTCGAAACTTTAAATCTAAGTTTGCTATATCAAATCCACTTGTGGTCTTTACAAATTCATCTAATCTTTGCGATTTGTTTTGTTTTGTAAATAAGAAACAGTACCCTTTTAAGCCTGTACGACTTACTCGCCCTCTTAATTGATGGAGAGTAGAGAGCCCTAACCTTTCTGCTCCCACTATAACTACAGTACTTAAACGAGGCAGTGAGATACCCACCTCAACAACAGTTGTCGCTACAAGAATATCTCCATTTTGAGCGAAGTCCAAAAGTACCTGCTCTTTATTTTTATCTTTACCATGGGTCACATAAACATTATCAAAACTCTTTTCCCAGTAAGATCGTGCCTCATCTATACTTTGATAATCAAGCATCTCACTTTGTTCAACTAACGGATAGACTAAGAGTACTTGATTGTTTTTTGCTATCTCACTTTTTATGTGATTTAAAAGGTAACTAAAGTCCTCTTTATGAATCACTTGAGAGTCTATATCTTTTACAAAAGGGGTCGAAGTGATCAAACTCACATCTATATGAGCAGAATCAATCATCGCCTGCGTTCTTGGTATCGGTGTAGCAGAAAACTGAATGTAGTGGGGGCGTTTCTCTCCAGAAGTAACCAGTTTTTCCAACATATTTCTTTGTTGCGTGCCAAATCGGTGTTGCTCATCAACCATCACCAAAGATGCTTGTGGGAGCTCTCTATACAAAAGTGCATGTGTTCCTATAATAAAATCATATCCACCTAAATCCTCTTTTTTGGATTTATTGGTAACAAGTGTAACACGCAACTGCGGCAAAAATTTTTGTGCTTCCTCATAGAGCTGGTTTGCCAAAATAGTTGTTGGAGCCATTAAAATAGAGCGTGCTTTGCCAACCATAAAAGCACTTGCAAGAATTACCATTGTTTTTCCACTCCCTACATCACCAACCACCATCCTCTTTGCTGCTACATCTTTGGCAAAATCTTGCCGTATATCTTCAATAGCAGCTCTCTGCTCTTTTGTAAGAGTAAACGGGAGTGTATCAGCCCACGCAACATAACTACACTTTTGAGTCAAAAGGGTTGGGAAATAGCGTCTTTTTGCACTTAAAGCTTTCATATAACTAAAGAGTTCCGTATATTTCAAAGCATATAGATGTTGTTGAGAGAGTTGCGTGTTTGTTACAAGTTGTGGTGTTGGGAAATGGAGCTCCAAAAGTGTTTGTGCTATCTCCTTTTTCAAACCCTCCATAAGAAGCTTCTCGAGTGTAAGCTCTTTTTGAATAACACGCAACATAACATCACTTCGTAAAGCACATTTGTACTTAGGAACAATACTACCAATTTGTGTTACTTTTTTTGGCATAGCCAATGTACAGTGCCCGTTTTTACAATCTATCTTCCCATAATAATAATCTCTCTGCCCTACTGCAAACTGATGGAGCATATAAGGTTTTGGACGAAAAATAACAGCTTGAATTGTGTGTCCGAAATTGTGGGCAAAAAGGGTAATTTGTAAAGAGTTTGGTGCTCTGTGCAATGATTCAACAGTAGCATCTACAACTTGTAATGTACCATAAAGAATTTGATTTTTGAGTACTAAATCCTCATAATGATGAGGGATAATAAGAGCCAGCTCACACCACGAATGGATACCGAGCTTTTTAAATTTTTCCTCTAAATCACGTGAAATCTGCATCTGCTTTTACCATCTGTGTTTTTTTTCAAGTTTTCTAACACGCAGGTGGAGATTCCCAACCATAATAACTAGGATAATGATAATAAGCGTAAGGAGGGTCTCTTCAAAGTTGTTCATATTTTTCCCTTTTTGTGTTATAATCTACTACAAGGATTAGAGGGGGGGCAACCCTCTAATTAAAAGCCTGATAGATTTTAACTATTATATAAACAATAGTTAAAACTTTCAGGATTATATTAAGATAGTTCATCTTAATACTCCTTATAGTAGATTTGTCCTACCGATACAATCGGTAGGAACACCCACATACTAACAAAAAATCAAAAAACTTCTAAAAAATATGACAAATTGAAATATCTATGAGTTCACTCGTTTGTTTCGTTCCTCTTCTTGTGCTTTATACAACTCTGCACATCCACGAGAAAGTTCACGAATCTTTAAAATGTAGTTTTGGCGCTCTGTTTGGCTGATAGCTTTTCTTGCATCTAAAACATTAAAAACATGAGAAGCCATCATACACAAATCATACGCAGGAAGTGGTAAACCCGCTTCAAGTGTTCTTAGGCACTCTGCACTTTTTGCATTGAACTCTTCAAAAAGCATCGCAGTATCAGCTACTTCAAAGTTGTACTTGGAAAACTCTATCTCACTCTCTTTATGCACATCTTTGTAAAGTGTTTTAGTACCATCTGGAGCGATGTTCCACACAATATCAAAAACAGTATCGACTCCCTGAAGATACATCGCAAGACGCTCTGTTCCATAAGTGATTTCAGCAGTAACTGGGTTACATTCAATCCCTCCAACTTGCTGAAAATAAGTAAACTGTGTTACCTCCATACCATTAAGCCACACTTCCCAGCCAAGACCCCATGCACCAAGTGTTGGAGATTCCCAGTTGTCTTCGATAAAACGGATATCATGTTTACTAACATCAAGCCCCAGATACTCCAAAGATTTTAAATAAAGCTCTTGAATATTGTCAGGGGATGGTTTGATAATAGCTTGAAACTGATAGTAGCTTCCCAAACGGTTAGGATTTTCTCCATAACGACCATCTGTCGGACGACGTGATGGTGCAACATACGCTGTAGCCCATGGTGTAGAATCGAGTGAACGTAAAAAAGTAGCTGGATGAAAAGTACCAGCACCTGCTGGAATATCGTAAGGCTGTACTATATTACACCCTTGTTTCATCCAAAACTCTTGTAATTTGAGTAACATTTCGCTAAAAGTTATCATTATCTCTCTCTTGTAAAAATTGTGCAATTATAGCGGCTTAAGGCTTATAATTAAGTGAGATAACAAATAATATCTCCTATCTCTTTTCCCAAAGAGGCACCCACAACACCACATTTCACTTTTAGCAAAAAACAGATATTTTTCCTATGGGTAGGAGTTAAACACTCATAATTCCCCATCCCTTTACTTATAACCAAATCAGCATTGTCAAAAAGTTTTTGTGCATACGGTGTTGCACGAGTATATGTAAATCCAGGAGTATTAACACCGCTATCTACTAACTCACACAACTCTTCAAAGCCAGCCTCTTGAGCCTCTTTCATTGTCACATCATTGATGATGGGGAGACCTCGAACAAAATAGGAAAAATGGATCTGTGGATAGAGCTTTTTGAGTGTTTTTATGTAAAGATAATCAAATATATGCTCACCAACATTATCACCTAAAACCACAACAGAAGAAGCATCTCTTAACTCTTTATCCAATCTATTCACATCATTAATGGCAAACTCTGTATGAAAGATTTTCTCAAGTTCATGTTTTAGATCAAATGCAACCTCCGCTGCCAAATCTATAACATTACCAGCAACAGCAATTTTCGTAGCAGTAAGAAGTTTATCTTGCGTGTTAGAGAGTTTCTCTTCTAAAAAAGGTACAAAAGAGAGTGCCTGTATGGTTGCGTGTTGCTTTTGTTCCTCATATAAATCTTTTCTATGGGCAATATCTGCCATCTTTTTATAAACATCAGCAGCAATCTCAGGGGGTGTTTGTTCAAAAGAGAAATCTTCACTCATCTGCTCAACACTAGAGACAAGTTTATGTGCCAAAATTTTATCAGCACCTAATGCATCAGCAACTCTGGCACTTTGATTGATGATACACCCAACACAGGCTTCATCTATTCTCATAGGTTAGTTGTATGCTCATCTATAGCTTTGTTCCACATTAGCTTATATTTACGACGCATAAACTCCACCTCCTGTTGGGAGAGTTTCAATTGTTCTTGAAGAGTATGGATAGTTTTTCTATCTTCATCATAAAGTTCTTGAAGAGATGCCAAAGCTTCACGTAAAAACTCATTTTCAGTACGAACAGCTTCGAGTGTTTCATCTTTGGCGTCAAGAACTTTCTCATGAAGATTGATGATAGTACCTATTGTTTTTTCAATAAACTCTGGTTGTACTACCATCTCTTGTGTATTTTTTTGATGTAATTCTTGAAGTTTTGCAGGGACTACAACATCAGTGGCACCTTTGGAAGGGTCTATATATCGTACACCATCTTCCTCTTTTGCAGTAAGTTTTCCACGTGCTATCAAATCATCAATTGCTGACATCTCTAGTCCTGTCATCTCACTGTATTCTTGCTCACTCATCCATGTCATAGTTCTAACCCCTACACTTTTAACTATTTTATAATAGTTTCGATTTCCAAAGAATCCATCTCAACTTTTTTTGCTTTTGCTATACGATCTTCTTGAAGTTTAATAGCAAGCTCTTCATTTTCAAGTGCTAAAATCTGCATAGCCAAATATGCTGAGTTAATAGCTCCTGCTTTTCCTATAGCAACAGTAGCAACTGGCATTCCAGCTGGCATTTGTACAGTTGAGAGAAGTGCATCGATACCACTAAGCGCTGAAGCCGACATTGGTACACCGATGATAGGTTTTACAGTTTTAGAAGCCAAAACACCTGCTAAGTGTGCTGCCATACCAGCTGCGGCGATGAACACCTGTGCACCTTTTGCTTCAGCATTTTGAATATACTCTTTTGTTCTCTCTGGTGAACGGTGAGCAGAAGAGATAATCAACTCATAATTCACACCAAAAGCCTCCAATGTATCTGCACACGACTTCATAACTTCATAGTCACTTTTTGACCCTATAACAATTGAAACAAACTTCATATATTTATCCTTACAATTTGATGGCAAAATTATAGCATTTTAAAAAGATATTTTAAATATTTTAGCTTTTAGGATACGTTCCCATATCTGGATGGGATGGAATTCTAAAGAATGTAAATGGAGGAAACTGTGTCGGCAGTTCAATAGGATTGATATTACCACTGTGTACCGCTTCCCAGATTTTGCCGTTTTTAGCACGCAACTGTTTAAACTTCAAATAGAGTCTGCCATCTTTTTCATAAGTTAATCCTATATCATTATCAACGAGGGCTATCTTGGCATCAAGAGGTGCCACCACTTCAAGTTCATCACCAGCTCTTGTGGTAAATTTACACATATAATGTGTGCCCTCCTCGTTAGTCACACCTGTTACCTGATGGGTACCGAGTTGCATTGTGAAGTCTAATGACTGCGTGTCATGCTTTTCAAAAGGGCGCGAAACCAAATAAGCATCAGTATAACCACGGTTTTGTAAAGATTCAAGCTCGTACTGATATTTTTGTGTATCAATTTTTTTGGCATAATAATCATCTATCGCCATTCGGTACGCTTTGGCAGTCACAGCTGCATAATATGCAGTTTTTGTTCGCCCCTCAATCTTGACACTATCCACAACACCAGAATCAAGTATCTCTTCAATATGGCTTGCAAGATTAAGATCTTTGGAGTTCATAATATATGTACCAATCCCCTCCTCCTCTTCAAGCTTGAAAAGAGTACCTGTTTCAGGGTTGGCCGCATATATCTCATAAGGGAAACGGCAGTCATTGGCACAACTTCCACGATTTGGTACACGACCACTTTGAAGTGTTGAAATAAGACAACGACCAGAATAGGCAAAACACATTGAACCATGAACAAAAACCTCAAGTTCTAACTCTGGCAATTCTTCTTTAATCGCTTTTAAATCTTTAAGACTAATCTCTCGTGCCGTAATGATACGGGTAGCCCCCATATCATAATACACTTTGGCATCAAGCACATTCATCACATTTGCTTGTGTAGAGAGATGCAGCGGCATATCAGGTACTAATTCATGCGCAAGTTTTAAAACTCCAGGGGTTGCGACGATGAAAGCATCAGGTTTGAGTTCTGCCATTTTCAATATATGTTTTTTTAAAAGTTTTAACTGAGAATTAAAAGGAAACCCATTAATAGTAGCATACACCTTTTTCCCTCTTGCGTGTGCATACTTAATCCCCTCTTCAAAATCCTCAAAAGTAAACTCTTTACCACTTCTTATACGTAAAGAGAAATGGCTCACCCCTCCATATACAGCATCTGCACCGTAATCAAAGGCAATTTTTAACTTTTCTAGTGTTCCTGCTGGAGATAATAATTCAACTTTTTTCATCTAAGAACCAAATTGTGCCAAAAGTGCTTCGATATCTTCTGTTGAAGCTACATCATTATGACTGTCACCATGAATATGTGTTGCAGATGAAACACGTTTCTCATCTTCAATTTTACCTTCAAAAAGGGTATTCATATAACGAGAAAGTGCACGCATAACATTAATAACACGCTCAATTTTTTGGCGGTGAATATCTTGATACTGCATAATATCCATCACTGTCATTATCGAATCACCGCTATTTTGCAACACTTCAATCACTTCACTAATCTCATCTTGTGCTTCTTGGTTTTTTTGCAGTTGCGTGTTAAAAATTTCTACATCAGGAAACTTGTTACAGAGCTTTTCAAAAAGTTCTATATTAGAAGCAATAACCTCATTGACATGGTTAAGATTCTCCTCTTTATCCATCAAATCACTACTGATAGTTTCGATAATATCAAAAATCTCTGTTGCTTTCTCTTCAGACTCTTTTGTAACATCATCTAATTGATGTACCATTTTATTTTCATCTGTTGCAGGAAGAGGAAGTTGTGCTTCTTCGATTTTATTTAAAAGTTCATCTGTTTCTTCTGTAGGTACATCCTGTGTATCATCCTCTATCTCAGCTGTTTCCTCTTCTGAGATATCATCCATATCAACTCCGCCGCTCATCAGTGCATCTAGTTCCTCTTGAGTCATAAAACATCTCCATCAATCAAAATTACTCTCAATTTATTAATTAGCACTATAATAGCATAAAATATATAAATACGAGAGAAAAAATGATAGTTGATTTACATAACCACACCCCCCGATGCAACCATGCTGAGGGAAGCGTAGATGAATATATTCAAGCCGCTATAGCATCCAACACGCAAGTATTTGGATTTGCAGATCATGCACCTATGGACTTTGATCCCCATTACCGTATGAGTTTTGATGATATGAAAGATTATGAGCAGGAGATACTTAGTGCAAAAGAGAAGTACAAAGACTCCATCACCATTCTTCTTGGGTATGAGGTGGACTACCTTGAAGGTCATATGGATAAGCGGGTACTTGAAGCTGATGTTGACTATCTTATAGGTTCTGTCCATTTTATAGAGAAGTGGGGATTTGACAATCCAGAATTTATTGGTCGTTATGAGAGTGAAGATATTGATGAGATATGGGAAAAATATTTTCTAGCAGTTGAGAATATGGCAAACAGTAAACTTTTTGACATTGTGGGGCATCTTGATCTTATAAAAGTGTTTAAATTTATGCCAACACGCAACATAACAGAGCTTGCACACAATGCACTTCAAGCTATCAAAGAAGCTGATATGGTTTTAGAACTTAATGTTGCAGGGTACAGAAAACCTGTGGCCCAGCCATATCCATCCAAAGAGCTTTTAGAGAAAGCTTTTGCTATGGATATCCCTATCACTTTTGCCTCTGATGCACATAAACCCTCTCAGGTTGGACTCTTCAATGACGAGATTATCCAACTTGCCAGAGATGCAGGGTACACAGAATGTGTCTATTTTATAAAAAGAGAGAAAAAGTTTTTAACTTTTTAACTCTCAGTGTTGACCAGCCACATGGAAAAAATATCCAAATAGTTCCAAAATGACTCTATATACTCAGGAGTAATTCCCTCACCTTCTAACTCTTCAAGAAGCGGCTTATAAAGTGCCAACCATGATTTGCGTGCTGCTTCATCAATGCGAAAAGGTGCATGACGACCCACCATCTGATGATCACCTCGTGATTGGCTAAAATATTTTGGACCACCACTAATCTCTATGAGAAAATCAAAAGCATGTTTTTGCGCTTCGGCAAAATCATCATCATCATTCACTGGAAATAAAAAAGCGATATCGCTTGTTTTTATCTTTTCATAATGATCATACACAAGCTTTTTAAATCTCTCTTCACCCACTTCATGTAAAAAGCCTGGATGTGGTTTGGCAACTGGCGGACGTACGCCAATCTCTCCATCTGTTATTTTTAAATCCATCTAAAAAGCCCTCTGTATGAAATTTTGGTAAAATTATACAAACAGTTCCTATAAAATAATTTGAAAAAAAGAGTTACTATGAATGTTATAATACACCTCTTATCGAAAGGAGACTCGTACCGATGCTACATGAACTTGTTTCAAAAAACTCCTTTTTTTGGCTGTAGGGGTGGCATTTTTTTCTTTATTGTTAACAAATTACTAAAAACAAATAGATAAAAGTTCTATAAAGTTCAAATTAATAATTACGCTTGTATAATACTTCACACAATAAATATATAAAAGGAAATCCTAATGGGTAAATATATAGAATTAACTGGTGCAGATTTTGAAGCAACACTTTCTGAAGGTGTAGCGTTAGTTGACTTTTGGGCTCCATGGTGTGGACCATGTCGTATGATTGCTCCTGTAATTGAAGAATTAGCAGAAGATTATGATGGAAAAGCAAAAATCTGTAAAGTAAATACTGATGAAGAGCAAGATATTGCTGTTAAATTTGGTATCCGTTCAATCCCAACTATCATGTTCTTCAAAAATGGTGAGATGGTAGATCAAATTGTTGGTGCACAATCAAAACAAGCACTTGCTGAAAAACTAGACGCTCTTTTAGCGTAATTTTTAGGTAACTTGATGAGAAGAGGAGCAAAGAGCCTCTTTTCTCTCACTACTGTTTTAGCCTCTTTTTTTGGTGCCGCGATGGTTGCTGGTGCATTTGCCTATTTTAACTACAAATTTTCTGAATACAAATTTATAGATTTTAAAGAGTTTGTTTTTTATGAAAAAAATAATATTTTCTTTCCTAAAGAACAAAAATACATTGTTGTTTTTTACTCATCACGAGAAAAAGGCACTATTGAAAAACTCTCAAAACTCCAACTCAATCTTCCCATCCTAGCTATAGACTACTATAACAAAGTTGGAAAAAACTCTACACATACCACTTTCTTACGTGCTGGAACAAACACCTCCTTAAAGTTTATTCAACGTTTTAATATTTATGATGTACCCTCTATTTTTTTTATAAAAAGATACAAAGATTCTCTTTATAAACAAGATAGTATGATACGTAAACTAGATAATTTAGATCAACTTTCACAACAAATACAAAGTTTATAAAAAGGAGTGACAATGGCAGAGATTTTAGACTGTGCAATCATAGGAGGAGGACCAGCAGGTTTAACAGCTGGGCTTTATGCAACACGTGGTGGACTTGAAAATGTCACTATGTTTGAAAAAGGGATGCCAGGTGGGCAAATCACCCAAAGCTCTGAGATAGAAAACTATCCAGGGGTCACTGGTGAGATTACAGGAATGGATCTTATGATGCCATGGCCTGAGCAATGTCAAAAGTTTGGTCTCAAACACGCAATGGTAGAGGTAAAACGTGTAAGTAAAGATGGTGATCTCTTTAGCATTACCAAAGGTGACGGCACAACAGAACAAGCACACAGTGTTATAGTTTGTACCGGATCTTCTCCTCGTCGTGCTGGATTTGCTGGTGAAGATGAGTTTTTCGGTCGTGGAATAAGTACTTGTGCTACATGTGACGGCTTTTTCTACAAAGGCAAAGAGGTTGCTGTTATCGGTGGTGGTGATACAGCTTTGGAAGAGGCTCTTTATCTTGCAAAGATTTGTACCAAAGTGTATCTCATCCATCGTCGTGATACTTTTAGAGCAGCACCAAATACCATCAAGCGTGTTGAGGAGAATGACAAGATTGAACTTGTTTTAAACTCTACTCCAAAAGAGGTTTATGGTGACAATATGGGTGTTAACGGACTAAAAGTTGAAGACAAAGATGGTAATGTACGTAATATTGCAGTCCCTGGTGTTTTTATCTTTGTTGGTAATGATGTTAACAACCAAACTCTTATCCAAGAAGATGGCAGTTTCTTATGTGATGTTAACGACCAAGGTCAGATTGTAGTAGATTTGAGTATGAAAACATCGCTAAAAGGTCTTTTTGCAGCAGGTGATATGCGTATAGAAGCACCAAAACAGGTGGTAAGTGCCGCAGGTGACGGAGCAGTAGCTGCACTGAGTGCAATTAGTTACGTTGATGAGCTTCTAAGCTAACGCCTCATCCTTTTTTTTTACACCTCCTAGTTCCCAAGCTCCAACTTGGGAACCAATATCAATCATGTAAAAGTATAATCCCAATACACTTATTTTTGCTATAATATAAAAAAAATTATTAAGGGCATTATTATGATAAAAGTTGGTGTATTTGGGGCAAGCGGTCGTGTTGGTCGCTTACTTATCGAAGATTTAAAAGAAACTCAGGAAATGAGTCTTAGCAGTGTTTATGTAAGAAACAATCTTGACTTTGCTATTGACCCGTCTGTACTTGTTACTTCAGATATGCATACATTCTTAAACGGATGCGATATAGTGATAGACTTTTCTCTTCCCCAAGCGTGTGAAGTTTTACTTGAAGAAGCTATAAAAACTCCAAAACCTCTTGTTATCGGTACAACTGGTCTCAATACTCATCAACTCAATCTTTTAAAAGAAGCAAGTGAAGTTATGCCAGTTTTATATGCTACAAATATGAGCTTAGGTGTTGCACTTCTTAACAAACTTGTATATCAAGCATCAGCAGCTTTAGAGGGATTTGATATTGAGATAGTTGAGATGCACCACAGACATAAAAAAGATGCACCAAGTGGTACAGCACTTACATTAAGTGAATCAGCAGCGGCTGGTCGTGGTCTTGATATTAATAAAGTACGTGTTAGTGGACGTGATGGCAACATCGGAGAGCGTACAAAAGATGAGATAGCTGTTATGGCACTTCGTGGTGGTGATATTGTGGGGCGTCATACAGTAGGTTTTTACAATGATGGTGAGTTTATCGAACTTAACCACACTGCAACATCAAGAAATACATTCTCAAAAGGTGCATTACGTGCTGGTAAATGGCTCGCGGATCAAGATGCTGGACTTTACAGTATCAGTGATTGTTTAGAGCTTTAGATCAAAGCTCTAACGCACTTTGGGCAAGCTTTGCCCATGCCGAGTCTTTATCGGCTTTTATAGCTGCTTTATACGCTTTTTTTGCTTCATTGTCTTTCCATAATTTATCCAAAACAACTCCAAGTAAATATTTTTGTCTTGCTCTTTGTTCTTTTGATAGTTTTACTTTATCTAAATTGCGTATAACTTCCAAAGCATTAGTGTATTCATTTTTATTCATATATGCTTGATAGAGTGCAAAATCAACATATGGACTTTGTGGATATGCTTTGGCTTTCTTTTGTATTTTTAGAACTTTTTTTGCATACTCTATAAGCATATTATCATCATGAAGTTCTTGTGCTAGGGTAACCATCGCACTGTATCTGTCTAAATCCTTATAAGAGAGTCCAAAAACTTTCTCTATCTGCATCATAGCATCTATCATATTCTCTTTTTGTCCAAGTCTCTCATAAGCATCAAAAAGATATCTGTAAACCTCAAAATATTTTTTATCGCTTGGTTCAAGAAGGGCAATCAAGTCTTTGGATGCATCAATTAACTCACTATAGTTTCCTGTCTCAAAATCAACTTTAATGTAACGGTACAACCACTCTTTTCTTTGTTCAATATTCTTAGATTGCAAATGGCGTGTTGCAATCTCTTTAGAGAGTTGGAAGTCTCCCCCTTTCATTGCACAAACATAAATACCATCATCCCACTTATTTGAGAGTGTAATTTGATAACGACTAGAAATATCCAAAACAGCCTTACATTCACGTTTTTCTAAAGCATCTTCCATAGCTCCAACAGCAGCCTGTTTTATAATATCTTCTACATCTTCATAAATTGTAGTATCGAGTGATTCCAACTGATCTTTAAGAGCAAGAACATCATTGTAATGTTTGTTTGCAAGTAAAAGTTTCGCTTTTTCATACAATGCTCTTTGTCCTATAGAATCTTTCCCATATTCATCTATTAAAAGGTTGTACTGAGTAAGTTTTGCTGACGTGTTAAGGTCATCAAGTTCAAAAAACAAGGCATCTTTGGCAATTTGTACGGCATTGACATAGTCACCATCAGGAAACGCTTTAAGATATCTATTTAAAGCATCGAGAGCCTCTTTTTTATCCTTGGTCTTACTAAGCCAAAGCCCCCAGTTTTTCAACATCTCCTCATATTCATCATATGTTGGATCAATAGCATCAAGTATAGCTTTTGCCATATCTGCTGCTGTTTTGTAAGCACCCCTGTCTGCAAACTCATACATCATATCTTTTGATGTTTTAAAATCTTCAAGCAGATATGATGGTTTTATTTTTATAATCTTTTCAATATATTTTGATGCTTTTTTAGCATCATAAGAAAGATAGATATGTGCTAAATGGTAGGCTGCACTTACTGCAACATCTACATCTTTTGTACCATATAAAGCTTTTTTATAAAATTCTATAGCGTGAGAGTCTCCACCAGATGCTTCAAGCCCTTCCCCCTTGTAAATATATCCCCAATAGGTATAAACAGAGTTAGGATGTTCACTAAAGAGTCTATCAAAGAAATAATCAGCATCAGAGTTTTGTCCTAAATCATTATATGCTTTTGCCATAAGAGATAAAACCTCTGGTATATTTTCATCAGAAGAGTATTCTCGCAAAAATATTTTTGCATTGGCAACTACATTATCAAAATCTTTTATTTTGGAATACACTTTTATCTTATAGTATAGAAGTTCAGCTTTAAATAGTGTGTTTGGATATTTATAAAGAATATCTTCAATTGATTCCAAACATAAATCATACTTTTTTTCCTCAAAAAGTTTTTTAACACGCAAATATTCTTTTACATCACCAACTTTTTTGATATATACAGGATTACCTTTAATATCCAAACTTCCAACAAAAGGAAGCTTGTCTTTTGCAAAATAAAATGGGAAATTAAGAGCTAAACCTGTATTTTTTTCTTCTTTTAAAAGTGGTAATGTGTCTTTGTATCCTATGATAGTCCATTGATGAGACAAAGAAACATTATCCGCTTTAAACACACTATCATCTTTTGTTAAATCAAAAATATCTGCTATGAGTTTAGCTTTGTAAAAGGGTGTTATCTGAAGAAAAAAAACTCCTTTTTTCACCAATGTATCCACTTTAAAAAAATCATTTTGAATATTATGAATAGGTTGTAACGGTTTTTTTGAAAATGCACACACAATTTTTGTGATATTATTAAAATCATCTTGAATTGTATCACAGGTAAATTTGTCTTTATCGCTAAGTTGTAAGGTAGAGTATTTTATAAAGTTGTCTTTTGCACTCTCCATAGAAATCTCGAGTGCAAAAGAGTAGGAGATTACTACTGTTGTAAGTAGTAGGGACAAGAGTCTATGTTTTGACAAATTCTCTTCCCCTTTTGAAAGTTATATTATCCTAATAACCGCTGTTATATACAAACGCAGTAATAAATTCTAATATAGGATTTATCGCTACAAAAGCAAATATAGTTCCTATAGCAGCAATCCCGATAATAGTTTTAAGAGCTAGTGTAGCATTTGAAACATACACTTGTCCATCATTACCCATCACAGGCTCTTTCATAAACATGTAAACAACAAGTTTTAAATAATAATAACCTGCTATAGCAGAGTTAAGAGCCATTATTAGTGCAAGCACAGTATATCCACCTGTTACTGCCGAAGATATCATATAGAGTTTACCCCAAAACAGTGCAAAAGGTGGCAATCCTGCTAAACTTAACATAAACAGACCCATGATAAGCGCTGCAACTGGTGCAGTTTTAATCATACCTGCAAATTTATCATACGAATGGTCTGAACTTTGGTGATCTGGCAAATGTTTTTGTCTTGACATCCAAAGCATAGAGAATGAACCAAGGTTAGTGAAACTAAACAATACCCAGTAAAAGAACAATGCTGTATTTGCCTGTGTAGTACCAATTAAAATAGCAGCCATTACAAAACCTGCATGTGAAATAGAACTGTAAGCCAACATTCTTTTCACATCAGTTTGTACCAATGCCCACATATTAGCAGCTGTCATTGTAATCACAACAAATGCATAAAGGATAACCTCTAACCAAACAACACCACTGTGAATTAAGAACTCAAAAAGTCTCATAGCAACAACAAAAGCAGCTATTTTTGGAACAATCGACATATATCCAGCCATAGAAGCACTCGCACCCTCATAAACATCTGGAGCCCATGTATGAAATGGAACTATAGAGAGTTTAAATGCAAATGATGCCAACAAGAATGTAATTGCTACAAGTACATAACCAATATCAGCATATCCGTTAGCACCTAAAATTGCCGCGATTTGATGAATCTCAACACTTCCTGTAAGTGCATAAAAAACCATTGAACCAAAAGAGTAAAAACCAGCTGCCAATGCACCCATAGTAAAGTATTTTACTGCTGCTTCAAATGATTTGTCACGGTTATGCATAGCGATAAGTGTATAAAGAGCAAGAGATGATGTCTCAAGTCCAACAAACACTAAAATAAGATTATCTGTTGCTACCATGAACTGAAAGCCTGCAATCATAAACAAAAAGAGTGCAAAAAATTCAGGATATGAGAACTCATGGAATCTTTTGTGTGTCATAGCCAGTGGAATGAACAACATCGATGCAATTACAATAATAAATTGAGATAGTATTGCTAAACCATCTATAAGCATCAAATTAAATACACCAAGTGTTATACCGCTTTGAGAAAAGATTTCAGATGAATCTACTAGTGCAACAAAATCCATAAAAAGGAATAACAAGCTGATAACTACATATAAAGACTTGTGAAGGCCACCTTTAAAGAGATCAACAACTAAAATTAATAGTGCACCTACAACTGGAATAAGCATAGGGGCAAGAGTCATTAAATTTAATGACTCTAAAGAAACATTGATTGGCGCTAACATTAGTGTACCTCCTGAACAGAAGTTTTCGTAATCACTACAACTTCCTCAACTAAATTAGGAATTCTTTCCTTTGCCAAATCTGAAGTGGCTTTGTTGTGCATTAACTGAACAACAGCTTCAACAGAGTTATTGATTGGCTCTAATACAGGTTTTGGATAAATCCCTAACCATATTGTGATGATAGATAAAGGGATAAGAGCTAATAGCTCACGTTTATTTACATCTTTAAGATTTTTATTCTCCTCTTTTGTTACTTCACCAAAGAAAAGTTTTTTGTATGCTGCTAACATATAGATAGCACCTACTATAATGGCAGTACCTGCTAAAAGAGTCAAGATGTGTGATTGCTGATAGAATCCAAGTAAACTTAAGAACTCACCAACAAAGTTAATTGTTAATGGCATACCTACTGAAGCCATTAACATAATACCAAAGATAGTCGCATATCTAGGCATTACATGTGCAATACCACCAAATTGATCCATCATCTTCGTATGACGTCTGTCATAAATAACACCAACAAGTAAGAATAGAGCACCCGAGACAACACCGTGCGCAATCATTAAAAAGATTGAACCTGAAATTCCTTCAACATTCAATGCAAAAGTTCCTAAGATGATAACACCCATGTGTGAGATAGATGAATAAGCAACAACCTGCTTCACATCTTTTTGAGCATATGCTACCATTGCAGTATAGATGATCATAATAATTGCGATAATCGCAATCGGAACCATAAAGAATGCTGATGCATCTGGGAATAATGGTAATGAAAAACGGATAAATGCATATGTACCCATCTTAAGTAAAATCGCAGCAAGGATTACAGAACCTATCGTTGGTGCTTGACCATGCGCATACGGTAACCATGTATGAAATGGAAACATCGGAACCTTAATTGCAAAACCTACAAAGAATGCTGCAAAGAGCCATAACTGTAAGTTTTCAGGTAATATCAATCTGTACCAATCTAAGATTGCAAAGCTCCACACACCTGTTGCTTGGTAGTAAAAATATGCCATAAACAGCATACCTACTAACATTACAAGTGAACCTGCAAATGTATATAAGAAGAACTTCACAGAAGCATATATTCTAAGTGGTCCACCCCATGCACCAATGATATAAAGCATTGGAACAAGAGAAAGTTCCCAAAATACATAAAATACGATTGCATCAAGAGCAGCAAAAACACCAACCATTGTCATTTGTAAAAACAATAGTGTAATGATCATATTTTTCTCATTAGGAGTATCTGTTAAAGATGCAATACCAATCATTGTAAAGAATGCTGCCAACACTATAATAAAGAGTGAGATACCATCAACACCTAAAATATAGTTAATTCCAAAAGATGGAACCAATGGCAGATTTTCCATAAACTGCATTCCAGAAACATTGCCATCAAAAGCAAACCAAAGCCATAGTGATAATCCAAACTCAATAGCAGCAACACTCACACCATAAGCGCGAATAGCATCTTTTTGAATCATAAATCCAAAAATAGCTGCTAATGCTGGAAAGAAAATTAAAATCGATAAAATATGATCTAACATTTACATAACTCCTAAAGCTGATAAGATTGCAACAATCTCATCAGAGTTTCTAGCTGCGAGTCCAAAAACTACAGCAAGTGATAGCAATGCAACAGTACCTGCTACCATCCATTTAAGCATAGTAGAAAGGTTACCACTTTGCATATCTCTAGTTTTCTCACCAGTACCATATATGATGCCTGCAATACCATCTACAGTAGCATCAACAACTTTCATATCAACTTTTGTCCAGAAGATTTCAGAAATCTCTCTATATGGTTTTACTATATATTCCTCATATGCATATGGAATATAGTATTGGTTGTAAAGAAGTTTGTACATAAATGACTGCTCAACATCACTTGAACCATCTGGTACAGATTTCCAATCAGCATATTTTTTGTATGCATAAACAACAGCACCAATAACAAAAAGTTGTGTACCAATCGTCATTACCCAATAGACAAGGTGTGAATGGATATGATACTCAGTCTCTGGTAATACACTGATAACCATCTCATAATATGTCCCTTTCATAGCACCTGCGATGATTGCAAGAATAAGAAGTGGACTCATCGCTACAAGCATAAATTTGTATGCTTCATGTGGATGGATACCAAAAAGTTTGTAGCGCTCTTCACCATGGAAGATAAGAGCCACAAGTCTAAATGAGTAAAATGCTGTTAAACCAGCAGTAAATAACAGTACTGAGTAGATAATATAGTGATGCTCAACAAAAGCAGCTTCTAAAATAGCATCTTTAGAGAAGAAACCAGCAAGTGGGAAGATACCTGCAAGTGCTACTGAAGCTAGAGTCATCATAATAAATGTACCCTTCATAACCTTTTTAAGACCACCCATTTTAAATGGATCGAGCTCATCATGCATTGCGTGCATAACATTACCAGCACCAAGGAAAAGAAGTGCTTTAAAGAATGCGTGTGCCATAAGGTGGAAAAGTGCAACCCAATAAGCACCTAAACCAGCAGCTGCAAACATATACCCTAACTGAGAAAGTGTAGAGTATGCAATAATACGTTTCATATCACGATTCACCAGTGCCATTGAAGCTGCAAAAAGAGCTACAAATGCACCAAGAGATGCGATGAAAAGACCAACATGTGGAATTAAGTCATAAAGTTCATTAGAACGGATAACTAAATATACACCCGCTGTAACCATTGTTGCTGCGTGAATAAGTGCAGAAACTGGTGTAGGACCCTCCATTGCATCAGCAAGCCAAGTATGGAGTGGAAATTGTGCCGATTTACCCATAGCACCAATGAAAAGAAAAATACCGATCCAAGTAAGTGTTGCAGTATCAAGAGTTTTGAATGCTTCAAAAGCACCATCATACTGAAGTGTTCCAGTGTTCCAATATACTAAGAAAATACCGATTAACATTCCAAGGTCAGCGATACGGTTCATAATGAACGCTTCATTTGCTGCCCAAGTAGCACTCTCTTTGTGGAACCAGAATCCAATAAGACCCCATGAACAAAGACCAACACCTTCCCAACCAATGAAAAGTCCAGCGTAGTTGTCACTCATAACAAGAATCATCATTGAGAATACGAATGCTGAAAGCCAAGCAAAGAATCTGTTAAAACTCTTATCGTGATCCATATATCCTATAGAATAAATATGTACAATAGTAGAAACCAATGTTACAACCATCATCATAGTAACAGATACCTGATCAACTACAAATCCAAATGGGATATAAAGATCACCTGTTGCCATCCATGTCATCATCTCTACATGAATAGGTGCACCATTATTTAAAATATGTGCCAAAAGAACACTACTACTAGCAAAAGCAGTAAAAATTAATAATGAAGCAATAATACCTACAAATGTCTTCTTTTTAGTTGTTGTAAACAACGCTGCAAATAAAGAACTAACCAGAGGTGCAAAAAGTGCTATATATAAGAATTTTTCCATACTCTACCCCCTCATACTTGTCATAGAGTCAAGGTCGATGTTACCATGGCGTTTAAACCATACTATCAATAAACCAAGTCCTACAGCAACTTCTGATGCAGCAATTGCAATCACAAAGAAAGCAAACATTTGACCAGTTAAATCGCCATAATAGTGTGAAATCGCAGCAAATGCGATATTAACAGAATTGAGTAATATCTCAGTTGCGAAAAACAGTAATAAAAGGTTCTTTCTCTTCATTACACCTACTAAACCAATAGCAAAGAGTATTGTCGATAGAACAAGATAATGATTTAAACCAATTTCCATCATGAAAGCACCTTTTTATTTTTTTGTTTTTTAGCCTCTTCAATCTCTTCAGAATTCATAAGTGTTAAAGAGAGATCCATTTTCTTACCAGCTAAAACAATTCCAGCAATCATAGCTACAAGAAGCATTACTGCTGCAAGCTCGAATGGGATAAGGTATTTCGTAAATAATACCACACCAACCTCTTGAGTATTTCCTACACCCTCTACAATCGGATAGAGTGCAACAACATTTTCAGACACCATAGGTGCAGCGAAAATCACAACAACTAAAATAGCTGCCAATGTTGAAAGTCCAACAATAATGAACTTGTTGCCTTGTTTCTCTTTGACATCACGAGTCGTATCAAAAAACATCATACCAAAAGCATAAAGAGCCATTACAGCACCAGTATAAACGATAATTTGTATCGCACCTAGAAAATCAGCACCAAGAATAAAGAAAAATGCTGATATAAAAATCATCCCTGCTGCCAATGCAGTTAATGCATATAACGCTTGCTTTGTCGTTACAACAATGTAAAACATAGCAATCGTTAAAAATGCAAACAAGTAAAACGCTACCGCTTCAAACATAATCCAAACTCCTTAATATGCTAGAGGTGTTTTCTTAACACGCTCATCTTCATGTGGTGTGATAGAACCAAAACCTTCAAACTCAAGTTGTTTTCCAGCTTTCATTTTATCAATTGGTGTCAACATATCTTCATATAATAAGAAATGTTCCCTTTGATCACTTGCATTTTCATATTCACCACCATGAGTAATCGCAAGTTCTGGACAAACTTCAGCACAATATCCACAAAAGATACAACGACCAAGATTAATTGTATATTCTGTCACTTCTTTACGAGAATTTTCATCTATGCGAGTATCAATTCTTATACAATCAGAAATACATATCTTTTCACAAAGACCACATCCAATACATCGTTCAGTATCAGACTCCCAAAGACGTTTCATCTGATGTACAGCACGATATCGAGGTCCTATTGGCATCTTCTCTTGTGGGTACTGAATCGTATGAATATCAAAACGGATCATTTCACGCATAACAACCCATAAACCTACAAAAAGCTCACCTCTAAATGTTCTCTTTACTACACGCTTAAACTTACCCCAACCATCTTGAGGATAATCTTCAATATCACAAAGGAAGTAATCACCTTCTGTTACATTTCTATTATTAAATGCTTCTAAACTCATTCATATCCCCTTAAAACATCATCACAAAACCAGTGATTACAACATTAATCACTGCTATTGGCATAAGTACTTTCCAACATAACCACATTAACTGGTCTGGTCTTACATCTGGCCATGCAGCTCTTGTCCATAAAAAGAAGAAGAAGAAGAATGACATTTTAGCAAGAAGCCCTAACGCACCTAAGAAACTACCATCACCATATCCACCTAAGAATAAAAGAGGGATTACAAATGAAATAAAGAACATATTTGCATATTCACCGATGAAGAAAAGACCCCATCTCATACCAGAATATTCTGTACCAAAACCATCAATGATCTCGTGATCATTTGCGATAAGGTGGAATGGTGTACGACCAGTTTCAGCAAACGCTGCAATCCAAAAAAGGATAAACGCTACTGGTTGCGACCACACAATCCAATTTCCAATACCACCGGCTTGATATTCATTAAAATCAATAAGTGATAATGAACCCACCATCATAATTGGTGCTAAAATCGCTAAACCTGTTACAACTTCATAAGAGATAAATACAGCAGCGGCACGAGCAGCTGAAATCAAAGAATATTTATTTGCACTTGCCATACCACCAAGAAGCGGACCATATAGACCAACTGCCATCACACCTAGAATATAGATAATACCTACATTGATATCAGAAACAATTGGATGAACTTCATATCCAAAAATCTCAAATGAAGGTAAAAAAGGAATAGCAGCTGCAGCCATAAATGCTGTTGCAGCTGTAATTACAGGTGCAATTTTAAAAATAGGTGCTACAACACCAGTAGGAATAATATCCTCTTTTGTAAAAAGTTTAATAGCATCTGCACCAAATTGTAAGACACCGTAAGGACCAACATTCATAGGTCCCAAACGGCGTTGCATAAATGCAAGTACCTTACGCTCAAAATATGTACCAATACCAGCAAGCGCTGAAAATACAAGTAGAATTACAACGACTTTGATTATCGTTTCAATTAAATATGCACTATCCATATATTACACCTTTTCTATCGAAGCTGCAGCAAAACGGTAACCATTTACTAAAGCTTCTGAATTTAATTTGCTGTCAAATGTTGGAACAACAACAATATCACCCTTGATTTTGTTGTCACAAACAATATTTGCACTTACCTCACCATACTCAGTTTTAACTTTTACAGTTTCCCCTTCGTTAAAATCTGAAGATGCTAAGTACTCTTCACTCATATAAATACCACTTACTTCATCAAGTTCAGTCGCTTTATAAGTAAAGTCTGTAAACTGTCTTACAGGATTTGCTAGATAGATTATACTACCTTCAAGCTTATCATCGCTGAATTTTTCTACAGTTTCATCATCACTTGCATCAACTGCTACATTTTCTAACACATATCCGCGAACTTCTGTACCATCATTTTCATAATAATTAGGAAGGTCATCAAATTCTTGTGTTTTAAATCCTACAGTTGTAGGAAGTTCTTTTGTATATTCTATAACATATTTTGCTTCAAATCCAAGTGCATTGGCAATATCATTAAGCTCATAACCACCATAGCCAATTGCAGCATTTGTTGGATTTACACGTTTATTGATAGAAGTTAATGTACCTTCTTGCTGATTCATAGCAGGCATATCCAAGTCACCATCACCAAGAGCTGAAAGTGTAAAATCACCTTGCGTGTTATAACCGATAGTGTAAGAGCCGCATTCATCATCAAGATCACATATAAGTGCAACACCCAATGTATTTGTTAATGTTGGAATCATTGTTACTTTAAATGCAGTATATTTCTCTACAAGTGCAACTAAACGAGCAATATTTTTAGAATTTGGATGATTATATAAATCTGGTCCAACAATCATTTGAAAATCATCTTTTTTCTTAAGATTTTTTTCTAAAGTTTCCATAAATTTCGCATCAGCACCTAAAATCTCAAGAAGTTTGTTATCATCAACAACAACCTCTTTACTTACTTTTTTAGGAACCATTTTAGTTTTTTCTACTTCAACCTCTTCCTCTTCACCTGTTTCTTTGTTTACTTTTTTCTCTATAACTTTTTCAACTACTTTTTCTTTAATAGTTTCAGTTACAGTTACAGTTTTTTCAGAATGGAAAGATGCAAGATATTTACTCATCTCTTTTGGCATTTTTTCTTTATCACCAAAAAGATCAAGTACCAAATAAAGTGCAACCTCTTCTTGGAGTGGTGCATGATTTACTGTCATGATAGATTTGCCAAGACCTTCAATAATAGGATCTTTTACAGGATGGAAATATAAACCCGCACCTTTATTCACTGTCATAGAGTTGTTCAATGCATAACGAGCATTTGGATTATCAGTTTTTAAAGCACTACCAATTGAGACTACAAAGTTTGAGTTATGAACAGCTTTTAAGTCACTTGTGTAAAGTTTTGTTCCACTTACTTCAGAATAATCTTTTAAAAATCTCTGAAAAGCTTTTGCTTCATTATTAACAAGTTTATATCCAAATTTCTCTTTCATTTTTTGTAGTAAAAGAGCCTCTTCATTTGTAATAGTAGAAGTAAACTTAATAGTATCAGCTTTTTTAAACGCTTCTACTGCTTTGTTGAATGCTTCTTCATCTTTTGTTACATCTGCATTTTGATAATCAAATCCGTATCTTCCTGCACCACAAAGTGAAACATAGTTCCATTCATTCATAACACGGTAGATTTTATCTTCAGGATTCTCAATACTAGTATGCTTCACATCATAAGATATCTGGCATCCCGCTGAACAGTGACCACAAGTTGCAGGAATCTGTTTAAGTTCCCATGCATTTGATTTATACATAAAGTGTGTATCCACCAATGCACCGACAGGACATACTGCAGCACACTCTCCACAACTTGTACAATCAAGGACATCTGTTCCGTTTGTTAAACCTATAACAGATTTACTCAACTTGTTCCACATAGCATATGCATCTTTTGGCATAGAAGCTTTGAATTCATCTGCTACTTTATCACCACCACGAGGAATAGTTTTAAGTGAATTATCACCTATCATATCTTTACAAGCAGTAACACAACGCTCACATACTATACATAAACCTGGATCATAATGGATGTGTCCCCAATCATGACTACTTCTGTCAACATCTTTAATCGCATAACTTTGTGAATCTACACCCATTTCTAGCGTATAATTTTGAAGTTCACATTCACCAGACTGATCACATACACCACACTGAAGAGGATGATTAACATCATACACTTCCATAATAGCACGACGCTCTTTTGCTATATTTTCAGTTGTTGTTGTAATATTCATTCCATCTTTAGCTTTAGCATTACAAGCATAAACCTGTTTACCATCAGCTTCAACCAAACATATACGACAAGCAAGCGTTGGACTACATCGTGTTAAATAACATATAGCTGGTATAAAGATATCATTTGCACGAGCGGCGTTAAGTATATACTCACCCTCTTGTGTCTGAACCTCTTTTCCATCAATATTTATGACTATTTTACTCATTACACTACTCTCACTATTTTGGATTTTTCAAATCTATACCCACTCATATCCACAAGTATATCAAATGTAGGATTAAGTGCTATAGTACCTTTTAACTCTTCATCAAGCTTAAATGTCCGTTTCACTACACCAGAACGAAGATGAATCTTAATCTCATCACCATCAGCTATTTTTGCAGCAGCAGCAAATTGAGCAGAACCACGAAGTGTTGTGTCTTTTTCAAGCTGTTTTGTTTTTGCTGTGTATCTATTAAACTGTAAAACAGGATTAGCATGATAAACAACTGTTCCGTTGTATTCTGGAAGTTCAGCTACTTCTTCAAGAGTTTCATCTACTGGACATACAACTTCATCTAAAATATAACCTCTTTCATCATCACCATATGGAGATAAGAAGTTTTCCAAGTCATCAAATGCAATCGATTTGAATCCTTTAGAACTATCTAACTCTTTTGTGTAATCAATTGTATGTTTAGTTTTTATATCAAATGCTGATGCAATATCATTTAAAGTATACCCATCAAATGGTAATGCAACATTAAGTGGTAAAACTCTGTTATCAATGCTAACAACAGTTCCCTCTTGTTGATTAAGTGCACCAACACTTAAATCAGCACCATCTAAAGATGATATTATAAATTCTCCATGAGCATTATAACCTACTACATTGCTCAAATCTTCATCTACATCTAAATCACATACCAAAGAAACACCTAAAGTATTTACTTCATTTGGCACAACAACTAAAGAAAAGTCTGTATATTTTTCAATAATAGCTGCAAGTTTTGCAATATTGGATGCTCTTTTATGTGCGAAAATATCAGCACCGATAATAAGCACTTTATTTTGTGCTCTTGCAAACGATTTTGTCATAAGTGTTAGTTCATCATCACCAACATTACTTTCAGCTTCCAAGTATCCTAAATCAAGTTCATTAAAATATTTTCTTATCTCTTTTGGAAGCTCTTTATTTTTAAGAAGTTCATTAGCAATAAGAGCCATAACACCCTCTTCAGTTCCCACTTCATACTTCATAAACTGAGTCACTGTATTTTGCATCAATGCATCTTCCATTGGGTGTGCATAGACAATTTTTGCACCGTTATGTTTTGATGCGGTTGTAAGAGCATAACGAACACCAGGATTGTCAGTTGCTATGCGTGTACCGATAACGATAGCAGCATCTGCTTGTTTAATAGCATCAAGAGAACCACTGTAATGCAGCTTTCCACTTACACTTGCATATGAATTCATAAATGAAGCATATAATCTTGCATCTTCATTAAAAAGTTTAAGATCAAGCTTCTCTTTTAAACGTTGAAGTATATGCGCTTCTTCATTTGTTATCATTGATGAAAAACGGATAGCTTTTGCGCTCTTAAGTGCTTCAAGTGCTTTTTGGAAATCTTCACTTGTTGAACGCTCTGTGTTGTTAAAGTCAAAACCAAAACGCCCAGCACCACAAAGGGAAGTGAATTCAAAATTATTCTTCACTCTGTAAATCGAATCATCACCGTTGATACCACTATGACGCGTTTCATATTCAAGTGGACATCCAGCAGAACAGTGTGCACATGTAGAAGGCACACGTGAGAGTTCCCATGCATTTGCAGAGTATTTAAAATCACTGCTTACTAGTGCACCAACTGGACAAACAGCTATACATTCACCACAAAAAGTACAATCAAGTGTTTCACTCTCCTTAGGAATAATGGTAGAAGAATAACCACCAAATTTCACTTCAATAGCATCATCTCCAATCACTTCATTACATACATGAACACACTTTTCACACATAATACATAATGCTGGGTCATAATTAATAAGCCCCCAGTCTTTTACTGTTCTCAATTGATCTTTTGCAGAGAAGTTTTGTTGTGCAACACCAAACTCCAATGTTTTGTTTTGTAGATCACATTCACCAGACTTATCACATACACCACATTCAAGCGGATGATTTACATCATACAGCTTCATAATATTAACACGTTCTTGCTCTAATTCAGCAGAGTTTGTTTTAATATTAATCCCCTCAGTTGGTGGCGTATTACAAGAAAGAATAAACCCATCAACACCTTCAGCTTCTACAGAACAGATACGACACGAAGCACAAGGAGATGTTTTTGATATATAACACATTGTTGGAATATAGATATCATTACGGCGTGCAACTTGAAGAATAGTTTCTCCTTTTTGTGCACTTACCGCTTTGCCATCTATAGTAAAGTTAATTGTTGTACTCATCATCAACTCCTATGCCTGAACCATCGCGATATAATAACATCGCATACATCTCTCAGCTTCGCTGATAGCTTGTTCTTGTGTCAAACCTAAAGCAACTTCTTTGTTATTGTCTTTTCTATCATCAACATCAAGAACAGCTGAATGTTCACGAGGTAAACCTGGCAGCCAACCTGTAATTTTCTCTTTTTTATCATACACCTTGAGTTTACGAAGATGATCTTCCATAATCTCTTCATCAGTCAGTGTAATCTCACCAGTTTGAACATAGCGAGAGATAACAGAAGCAGCACGTTTGGCTTGACCAACTGCATTAACAATAGTCATAGGACCATATTCACAGTCTCCTGAAGCAAAGATACCTTTACGAGATGTCATATAATCTTTACCATTTGTTTTAATGGTAGCCCAAGAAGTCATCTCAATATCCCACTCCTCTGGAAGCAAGTCTAAATCAGCACTTTGAGAAACTGCTGGAATAAGATAATCAGCTTTAATCGTATAAGATGCTCCTTCAATTTTCACAAGTTGTGCACGACCACCATTTGGATCTGGAACAAGTTCAAACTTATCAATCAAAAGCTCTTTTAAAACATCTTTTTTATCTGTTGTAATTTTGTTAACTGCAGAATGGAATAAAAATTCTACACCCTCTTCTACAGCTTCATGATACTCTTCATAGGTTGTATTACGGATAATAGTTTTTTCATCACGACGATAGACCATATATACCTTTTTCGCATTGGCACGAATTGCACAACGAACAACATCCATCGAAGTAAATCCACCACCAACACACACAACTGTTTTTCCTGTTAAATCAACAAAATCTTGTTTGAGCATCTGTTGTTTTTGCACAGATTTTGGTGTTCTTATATCAAACTTCTCATAAAGATTAACCCAATCGAGAAAATCGATTGCACCCCAGTAACCCTTAATCTCTGGGCGTTCATTTTCACAACGAACCTTTTTAGAGATACGAGTACCAGTTGCCACCATAACAGCATCATAATCTTTTTCAAATTGACGCATATCATCAGCTGTAATTTTACGGTTAGTGATAAAGTTCACACCCATATCTTTTACACACTCGATATCTTTTTCATATTTATCCCAAGGCATACGGTATTCAGGTACACCAACAGTTACTTCACCACCAAGAACAGGAAGTTCTTCATAAACATCAACTTCAATACCCTCAGCAGCTGTATAGTAAGCAGTAGTAAGTCCCGCTGGTCCAGCACCAATAACTGCGATTTTCTTTCCAATAGAAGGTTTCTTCTCTAATGGATGGAAAAAATCAAATCCATGGTCTGTTTCCCAATCTGCTCCAAGACGTTTTAGAGACATAATAGAAACTGGTTCATCAAGATTTGTTCTACGACATGCATCTTCACATGGATGTGGACAAACACGACCACAAACATGAGCAAGTGGCATTGTCTGACGTGTTGCTTCCAAAGAATCATCAAAACGTAAATCTCTTACACCCTCAATATAACCAGGTATATCTACATGTGCAGGACATGCATCTGTACAAGGTGCCGTGATTTTTGCAATATAACCGATAGTTTCATCATAGTGTTTTGATTTTTTCTTTTCGTTGATACACTCTATGAATGTATCTTCAAAATGATTCATTAAATCAAGTATAGGATTTGGTACAGTTTTACCGATTTCACACTTTGATGTGACCTGCATACTTTTACCAATCTCTTTTAAGTGATCCAAATCAGCTTTTTCACCTTCACCACGAGCAATTTTATCAAGAACATCATATAAAATACGACCTCCCCATCGCCCAGGAGCACATCGTCCACAGGCTTCTGAATACTCTTGGTATTGTGCAGCATATTCCATCGCTAGACGAATCACATCCACATCTTCACTAAAGAGTGCAACACCGTCCCAACCTATAAAGGCTCTGGAATCACGGTGATCATCATATTGTGCTGGTAAGTTATACGCTGATTCTTCCCACTCTTCTTCTGGTTTACCTATGTTGTTGATAGATTCACCATTCCAAGTAGAAAAATAGACTTTACTCACGATAGTATCCTATTTTTTAACAACGATAGTCCAATCGACTTCGTTAAATTTTAATGAGTTATATAGTTCATACCCACACTCTTTTACCAAATCAGCCGAACGCTGAATTGGAGTAAAATCACCTATTTCAAAAAGAAAAATCAAAGTCTCATTCTCTTTGTGAGACTCCCCTAGAATCTCTTTCATACGAGGCTCAAAGTCATTTCCAAGTTTTCTTAAATCATATCTTTTCATTATCTGTCAACCTCACCAAATACGATATTTGTTGTACCAATAATAGAAACAACATCTGGAATATAATGTCCTGGTAAAAGGTCAGTTAAAATTCCTGTATGCCAGAATGATGGCGCACGAAGTTTAAGTCTGTACGGATATGGTCCACCTTGAGAATTGATGTAAAAACCTAGTTCCCCTTTTGGAGATTCAGTTGCAACATACACCTCACCAACTGGTGGTCTCATCCCTTGTGTTACAAGAACAAAGTGTTGCATCAAAGAGTAGTTTTGTGTCATAATATCTAGCTTTGGTGCTGAGATATATTTTGGTGCATGAGCCATAAGCTCAGTTTGACCATCTTTTACACACTTCTCATACATCTCGATACATTGATAAAGAATCTTCGCAGATTCTCTCATCTCTTCCATATAAATACGGTATCTTGCAAAGTTATCACCCTTGTCAGAGTAAGGAACATTGAACTCTACTTCATCATAAAGTTCATACGGTTCCTCTTTACGGATATCCCATGCAACACCACTAGCTCTTAACATCGGACCTGTACATCCCCAAGAAAGTGCCATATCAGTTGATATCACACCAACCTCTTCCATCCTCATAAGCCAGATACGGTTAGAATCAAGTAGATCTTCATAATCTTTGATATTTTGAGGAAGTTTATTTAAAAATACTCTTAATTGCTGCAAGAAACTATCTTGAATATCAAGAGGAACTCCACCGATACGGATAGCTGCGTGTGTCAGACGTGCACCACAGTACCCCTCGATAATATCCATCAAATACTCTCTTTCACGGAAAGCATATAGGAAAATCGTCATAGCACCAATATCTAATGCAGTTGTTGCCAACCAGAAAAGATGCGACATTAGTCTGTTAATCTCTAAAAGCATCATACGGATAACTTTTGCACGACGTGGTACTTCCAGACCAATTAGTTTTTCAACTGCAAGAGCAAAACCATAGTTATTTGAAGATGAAGCAATATAATCCATACGGTCAGTCGTTGGCATAAACTCGTTATAAATCATATTTTCAGCCATCTTCTCCATACCACGATGAAGATATCCTACATCTGGATGCGCTTTTACAATCTGCTCTTGTTGAAGGTGCAACATAAGTCTTAGCTGCCCGTGAGCAGATGGGTGCTGTGGACCAAAGTTTAGTATCAGTTCATTATCATCTCTCTCAAATGTAATGTTTTCAAAAAACGGTGTTAATCTGTTTTTTACTTGTGCCATATTTATACCACCCTATCTTTGAGGATCATCAATAACTTTTGATGACTCTTTATCTAATTTTTTAATTAAGAACACGCCGTCCTCTTCTTGATACGACTCAACATGTCTCTCTTCATCACCTGTAATCTCAGTCCCTTTTGGTACTTCAAAACCAAGACGAGCAAAACGTTCAGAATCGTATCTATCAACACGTGCTGTATCACGAAGTTCTGGTCCAATAATATCACGAGCCTCTTTTCCATAGATTTTATCCACTTCATACCAAGCAGCGAATTCATCACCCTCTAAAGGATATGATTTTAGAAGTGGATGTCCTTGCCAGTCGTAAGGCATAAGAATACGTTTCATAAACGGATGTCCATTTGCTTCAATACCAAACATATCATACATCTCACGTTCTGCCCAGTCAGCTGAACGGAAAAGTTTTTCAACACTATCAACAGCCTGACCATTCTCTATGAAGTATTTCACACGCACACGTTTACGTTTTGTCATAGAAAGCATTTGATAAAAAATCTCAAACTGATTGCTTTTTGCCAACCAGTCAATAGCACTTAATTCTGAGAGTTGTGTATATTCCAATTCATCTCTCATAAGTTCAAGAACACCATAAATATCGTGAGCATTGATATAAATTACCATTTGCTCAACTTGAATATACGCTTCTTTTACTTCAAACTTCGCTTTTATAGCTTCTAAATCTGCTGCAAAAACTTTATCTTCAGATACATCACTTTTTGGAACCTGAGGAGCAACATAATATCTATCTGTATAGTAAGCTTTTGCCTGAACATTATCTTTAGGTTTATACGCTCTCATTACATCAACCTTTTTGCTTTTTGTGCACGACCAGCTTTATTGGCACGAATTTTTTTCTGTAGCAACATTACACCATACTGAAGTGTTTCAGGACGAGGAGCACAACCAGGAAGATACAAGTCAACAGGAATAATTCTATCAACCCCCTGTACTGTTGCATATGTGTTAAACATACCACCAGTATTGGCACATGAACCCATACTTATAACCCATCTAGGTTCTGTCATCTGATCATATAAACGCTTAATAAACTCCGAGTGCTTCTTCGTCAAAGTACCTGCAACAATCATTACATCTGATTGACGTGGAGAAGCTCTAAAGATAGTACCAAAACGGTCAAAGTCATATCTTGAAGCACCCGCTGCCATCATCTCAATACCACAACACGCAAGACCATAAGTCATAGCCCAAAGGGAGTTAGAACGTCCCCAGTTTACTATTTTGTCAATAGAAGTAAGAGCTACAGGAAGCCCTCCATCTTGTGTATAATTTACTTTATGTTGTGCCATTCTAGCGCTCCTTTTTTCCATGCATATACAAATCCGATTGCTAAGAGTACGATAAACATAATCATCTCAGCAAATCCAAACCAACCCAGAACTTTAAAGTCAACTGCCCATGGGAACATAAATACGATTTCTACATCAAAAAGTAAAAAAAGCAATGCAAAAAGATAAAACTGTGGAGAAACTCTATTAGGTTGCTTTGTTACTTCAGGTCCACATTCGTAAACAGAAAGCTTGATTTTCTCACTATCTTTAGCAGCTAACGCCCGACTCGCCAAACGAGCGATTACCGTTGTCGCTGTAAATGCACCAAATGTTATAACAAAAAGTACAAATACCCCAAAATACGGATTTGAAGTCACTATATGATCCATATAACCTACCTTTTAAATATGAGTTAATTTTATAAAAAACATAACTCAATTATATATTTGTCTTCTAACACTAAAGAACAAAGCCCGTGTGGGCACTCTTCTTCATTTGTTATTAGAAAAAACAGTTACTGCACTATATCAAAATGAAGATTAAAAAAAAGTTTTATGAGAAAGAAGTGGTGAGAAATGTCACTTATTGCTACACTCCTTTTTTAAAAGAAAAAAGAGTGTGTAAATTTGTAATATAGAATCTAACTATTTAAAAAACCCATAGATTTTTCACTGTCAAAACTGGCATCTTTTTCCCGATTAATCTCATCGAAAAAATCATCCATTGTAAAAACGGGATTCTCTTTTACTGCAACTTTATAAGCAGTGTTCTTTACAATAAGATGTATCTGCCCACCAGTTAAAGCATATTTTGCCAACTTTTGGATATCAAAACCATCCTCAAATGGTGCTTCTTTGGGTAACATCTTTTCCCAAAGTTCCATACGTTGTTTAAAGTCTGGTTTTTTAAACTCTATCTTGTAATTAAATCTTCGTGAAAATGCTTTGTCTATATTTTCGAGAAGGTTTGTTGTAGCAATGAGCATCCCTTTAAAGTTTTCAATCTGTTCTAAAAAGATATTTTGCATCTGGTTATGCATCTGATCTGCACCTGTAATAGTTCCAGAGCTTCTTGCACCCAAGAATTGATCTGCTTCATTAAGAAGTAAAATAGGTTCGGTTTTTGTTTTTTCACTCAGTTCATAGAATGTATCAAAAATTTTACGTACATTTTTTTCACTTTCTCCCACATACATAGAGAGAATTTTAGAACAATCAAAAGCCAATACTTGACGCTTTAATGATTTTGCCAAAGAGTATGCTGTCATCGTTTTACCAGTTCCAGCTGCACCATAAAAGATGATGCGAGCGTCAATACCACTCTTTTTATCTTTAATACCCCACTTAACAAGTCGAGCTACCACCTCTTTATCCACTTGTTGCATAAGGTTATGAAGTGTTTGCCTTGTTTTGTCATTAAGAACCACATCATCTAAAGAGGTTTCAGATTCTACAAGTTCAAATATATCCTGCTCAGCAATAAGAGCATTAAGTTTGAGACGTGTTACTTTTTTTGTTTTTTGAGGATGGATAATACTTTGTAATACATCATCTACAATATAAAAAGAGCGGCTTATTCCACCAAAAGGATTAAGCATCTCCTCGTAATCTATAATTCCGTTGCTTACAAGGTTAGAACCTTCCTCAAGTAACGAGCGGTTTTTAATACGTTCATATTCATCTACAGAGATTAAATCTATCAAAGTGTTCATATCCCGCAATGATGCATCGGTTGCACTATACTCTTCACGAAGCAAAGCGATAAAAATCACCTGTTCATAATTGGACATCTTTTTTTGTTTAAAAAACTTATCAAGCACGAGATTTTCGGAAGTTTGGGCAACTCTTTCTTCAATACGTTTCTCAAGAAGCTGTAGTTTGTTTTGCAGTCTGTCTATTCCCAAAGAGTGCTCATGTACATTTTGACGAATAACAGACATCTTTTGATACAGTTCTATTCGAAAAAACTGATCTTGTAAATATTCCAGATGATCACCGTAGGGTTTGATATCTGGTAAATCAAGATCAAGCGTACCATCTTCTAAAAGCTTTAAAAATGCGGGAGTCAAACCAACAGCAGTATTAAGAAGCTCTAAATGTGTAACTTCTGAAATTTTCATTGGAGTAAAACTTTGCTGATGCAACCATCCAAGTTCAAGAAGATTTTTCACTTCACTCAAATGTTTAAGATGTTGATACTCTTTAGTCTCAAACATCTCCTCCAAAAGTGAAAGAACAAGAACATCATCCTGTCCTGCCACATATTTTTTGGCGATATAGCGTAACATTTTTGCTTCTGTTACACTGCATTTAAGATGGACAAAGATTGCACTCTTTTGTATCTCTTTTGTATCTAAAAAATCAACTAATGCCTTCAAATATTTCCTTAAAATTTATATCCTAAACCAGCAGAAACAATCAATATATTTCCACCTGAGAACTCACCAGTTAAATCATTATTGCTTACACTGCGTGCATCACGCATAGAATAAAGTGCAGAAAGTCCTATATTTATATTATCATTATATTGATAACGAGCACCTAATGAGACAGAAAAAGAGTTAGAATCTGGTAGCTCAAAACTTAAACTTTTATCTGGAACAGGTGATTCATCATAAACACACCCACCCATGAGTGTCCACTCTTGAAGCTCTTGGGTTATGCCAAGACGATATGCACTTGTATCTTTCCAGTCTTTTGCTATAGGGTCATCAAAATAAGGAGTTAAATTGCCAATATTACCTACATAATCAAAATCAAGCGTTTTATATGATGACCATATATTTCTTTCATATACCACTTCGATTGTTGTTTTTGTCTCAAGTGTATAAGCAACACCAAGAGTTGCAAACGCTGGCAGAGGAACTTGAACACTCCCTCCACCATCATATGCCAAACCTGTAGGAGAGTAGAGTTTAGCATTTCCTTCTACAGTTAGATTTACTTTCGATCTATAGGTCATACCCAATTCTAAGTTTTTCATCGGTTTATATGCTAATGCAAGGTTATAACCATAATTTATAGTATCACCTGTCATATCACGAGAGATTGCAGCAGAACTTTTTACAACTCCCGATGTACTTACTATTCGAAATCCAAATGCTATGGCAAGTGTATCACTCAATGGCAATGAAAATGTTGGATTTATCTCTACTATCTCCAATGTAAATTCTTGTGCCTTATCTATTGCAGGAGAATCAGTCCATCTTTTTGAAAGTCCACCTGGAACAACTATACTAATACCAAATCTTGCATTATTCTCTCCAAGTTTTTTAGAAACATAATTCAAAGAGGGGATAAAAAAGTTTTCAGATTCAGAATCTATACTGTATTGCGTGTTGCTACCCGCAACCTTACCCTGATAGTGAACACTCTCAAGACCAATATATATTAAATCCGCTTCTATCTCTTCATCAGCCATAAAAGCCATATTCGCTGGATTATAGTAAGCAGTATCAGCACCATGTCCGTGAGCAATATTAGCAGCACTTAATGCAACACCATTTGTAGAAACTTCTGGGATTTTATATCCTCCAGCAAATAAAGAACACGACACAGCAAGTGACATTAGTGCTAATTTTCTCATATCTTCTCCAATCATATTTATAGTTAATTGTAAAATAGTACCAAATTCTAAGAGATATTTGAAGAAGTTACACAATATTTTAAAAATTTATAATTTTTTTTACACATTTAATAATATTATATTTGCTAATTGCTATAATGAATCTCAATTTACAAGGAGCTATCTTATGAAAAACCTATTTCTCTCTTTTATAGTAGGATTATTTTTAATCACAGGCTGTGGGGATAACAACTCATCAACAACAGTTAATCTGGAAGCACCCTATGAAGCTGGAGCTTATATAGTTTTTGATTCAACTAATGGTGATATTCCTTATCCAAATAACATTCTCTATAGTGGGTCAACTGACGGAACACTCAACATTCCATACGATCCCTCAGCCAGTGATGCTCCAATAAAGAGTGCTCTTAATACACTTGATGGTTTCTCAACATCATCACCTATCAGTGTAAGTTTTACAGGTGAGATAAATGCTTCTACTTTGGCAACAGGTTTAAAAGTGTATGAAATCAGTGCAACAGCAAGTGCTGCTACAGGGGGTGTACCTCTTATAACTTCAATCACTTCAACATTGAGTTTTGGTGTTGACTATGTCGCAACCATAAGTGGAAATAAAATAGTAATACTTCCTATTAAACCTTTAAAAAGTCACCAAAACTATATGGTTGTCTTAACAAAAGGGATTACCAACAACCGTGCACAACCAATTGCACCAGATATCGCTTCTGAACTTTTACTACAAACAACACCTCTTGTTGATGCAACAGGGAATCATACCTCTCTTGATATTGAAAGTGCAACTACGCTAGAAGGTATCCGTCAACTTACACAGGCTATGATTGGTTATGCAGTGGCTCAAGGTGGATTAAATCGTAATGATATAGTAGCAGCTTGGAGTTTTCAAACACAAACCATAGGCGCTGTTGCACAGGCATTTGCTGATGCAAACAAGAGTGCTGTTATGGGTCTAGTTGATACAAACCTAACTTCTAAAGATATGATTGGTTCTTCAGATATGAGTGGAAATGCTGAAGTATATGCAGGAACTCTCTCTGGTGTTCCTTATTACCTTGCAAAAGCAACAAATAATCATGACACTGCTCCACTTACAATATCTTTTGAGTTTAACTCTTCAACAACAACTATGCCTGAACTCAATGCAACTGTAACCATTCCAGTTCTTGTCACTATTCCAAAAAATCTCTCTATGCCAGCTAGTGGATGGCCTGTTGTTATTTTTCAACACGGTATTACACAAAACCGTACAAATCTTTTAGCTATCTCTGAAGCTATTGCAAATACTGGTTACGCTGCTGTTGCTATCGATCTGCCACTTCATGGTATCACAGATACAACAAACGGTCTTTATATGGCTACTTATGAGAGAACATTTGATTTGGATCTTATGAACAATGTAACTAGTGCAGCGGGACCAGATGGTATTATAGATGACTCAGGTATCCATTATATCAACTTAGCTTCACCATTAAGCTCACGTGACAATATGCGCCAAACAACATCTGATCTTATTGCATTAAAAAACAGTTTTGGAGCTGTTGTTGCAGCAGATGGAACAAAATTTGACCCAACACGTGTTGCTTTTGTTGGGCACTCACTTGGAACTATGGCACCTTTTGGTTTCTTCGCGCATACGAACTTAGAGAGTGTTACACTGGCTATGCCAGGTGGCGGCATTGCAGAGCTCCTGAATAATTCTGCTTCCTTTGGTCCCGTTATAGAAGCTGGATTAGCAAGTAAAGGAGTTATAAAGGGAACGAGTGACTATGCAGCCTTTATCCTTTCAACACAAACTGTTTTAGATGATGCTGACCCTATTAACTATGCCATGAAGGTAGGCGCAACACAAAAAATACTCGCTATTGAAGTCGTAGGTGGCAATGGTAATCTTCCTGACCAAGTGATTCCAAACAAGGTGCCAACTGCTCCATTGGCAGGAACAGATCCTCTTGTAGCTTATCTACAAGCTCCAACACTTCAAGGAGATACAGGTGACAATGTCACACCAAATAAAACCGCTCGTTATAATGTAGGAGATCACAGTTCTATTCTTGATCCATCAGCATCATTAACTGCGACTACAAGTATGCAAACACAAACTGCTGCTTTCATCTATGCAAAAGGGGCAGCAATCACTATTCCTGATGCAACACTTCTAGATACTAACTATTAAAACAACAACGATGTTTTACTCTTGTATAAAAGAGTAAAGCATCTCTATCTCTTGAGCCCAAATACTTTCATCTATGGTCTCAAGTACAAGTGGTATATCATCCATTCTCTCATCATTCATAATAAATCTAAAAGCATCAAGACCAATCTCACCTTCACCTAAAGAGTGGTGTCTGTCAACACGACTGCCAAGTGGTGGCTTTGAGTCATTGATATGCATACCACTTAGGTATTCAAACCCTACGATATTGTCAAACTCTTGCCAAGTAGCATCATACGTTTCGCGTGTTCGTATATCATATCCTGCTGTAAACATATGGCATGTGTCTATACATACACCCACTCTGCTTTTATCTTCCACTTTATCGATTATATATGCAAGATGCTCAAACTTGTATCCTAAGTTTGTTCCCTGACCTGCTGTATTTTCAATCACAGCTTTGACACCATTTGTTTTATCTAGTGCGATGTTAATAGATTCTGCAATTACATTAAGACAGGCATTTTCCACCTCAGCAACACGCAACTCATCTCTTTTCTCTTTTGCTGAGAGTTTGACAAGATGACTTCCAGGATGAAAGTTAAGTCTCTCAAGTCCTAAGATCTCACATCTTTGGAGTTCATCAACAAAAGCGTTTCTACTTTTTATCAGCTTCTCCTCTTCTGGATGACCTAGGTTTATAAGATAACTGTCATGAGGTAAAATATGCTTAGGTTCTATGCCGCTCTCCTCAAGCGCTTGAAACCATTTATCCAATGTTTTTGCATCAAGAGGTTTTGCATCCCATCTTTTTTGATTTTTCGTAAAAAGAGCAAACGCTTTTGCTCCTATCGCCTCAGCATTTTTAACAGCATTGAACACACCACCACTAGCACTGACATGTGCACCTACAAACTTATTGTGTTTCATTGTTGTAAATCCTTGATTTTTATAAGTATATGGTTCTTTTTATCTTTAAAATAAATACTTTTTGATGTCACTTTATATTTAATGGCAACATCTTGCGTGTTGATAAGCTGCATAAAACCATCATCAAGTCTTTGTTTGTTCTTTCCTTGATATATCTCACGTCCTAGAAGTATATTTTGAAGAGTATCATCTGGGTAATAGCGTGTTAAATACTCTTCATTAAAAGAGCCTTTGCTTAGACACCCTTCATTTTCTACACAGATAAGATGGTTAATATGAAAACGGCTCACCATCTTTCCTGCAACAAAAAGATCAAGTTCTATAGCATCCTCACTGTGACGAAGATAGGCAATATCTGAAAATTTAAGTTTTTTGGTTTTTAAAGTAAGAAGTTTTGTAGAGGTATGGTTGTAGTTTTTTATACTACAACCACCTATAAATATACTAAAGAGTACAAATGTAAAAAAAAGTTTCATTAATCTATAGGCAAAAACTTACCACATTTTTTCGTTGGTGTGCCTCCAAAAGTTTTCACTTCTACAGCCGTACCATTGTTAGCAATCACCTGACGCTTACATTCATCTTTTACTATACACTCTTTATTATCACATCCAATATTCTCTGGTACTTGTGCCATTATTTACATCCTTGAAAAAATTTCTGAAATTATAATCAATTTTTACTTAACCCTTAGACACTAAACCATTGCACACAGTTTAAAGTAAAGTTTTTCATCTGACAATGCTTCAAATTCAAACTCTATATTTTGCACTTTTCTGGCAATTTCCAAAAATCCCAGTCCACCACCTTTATCATGAGAGTTTTTTCCACTTCTTCGCACCTCTTTATAGAGTGCTTTGAGCTCCTCTTGAGATAACTTTACAATCTCTGCCAATCGTGATTCTATCTTCTGTTTATCATGTGATGAGATAATATTTTGACTACAAACAAAATACTGATTCTCTTTTTTACCAACATAAATAAGACCTTTAGGATCAAATCGGATACTGTTGTTCATCTTTTTTGAATAGTTCATAATATTTTGTGCCAATTCAATAAATACCACAAAAATATTGTTTGAGGTTTTCATCGAAAGTTCTGCTTCCTCCACCTCTTTTTCCAAAACACCTGTCATTCCAGCTATTAAAGATTGTGTAAAAGAACCTCCATAACTCAAAAATATAATACCATCCTCTTCTAAAATCGATTCTAATTTATTGACACAAACCATTATTTAATATCCTTTGATTGAAAAGTAAACTTTGCACCATTGTCAATATTTTCAACACGCAGCTCACCGTTATGTTTTTTTGCGATTTGAGCACTCATATAAAGACCTATACCAGAACCTTCTTTTCCTTTTGAGCTGACATGCATATCAAAAATATTATCTATTATCTCTTCATTAATGCCACCTGCGTTATCGATAACTTCTATTGTATTTGTATCACCAAAAATATTAATAACTATCTTCTTGTCTGCTATCTTATTTTCCATAAATGCATACTTTGCATTACTGATTAAATTTAAGATGATGTGTTTAAATTCATTTTCATTTCCGATAACTAAAAAATCTTTTTTAATATAAACACTAAGATCAATATTATGTTTTATAAGCTCATCTTTAATAAGATTGGCAACACTTTGTACTGTTTGAGAAACAAAAAAGCTTTGTTGTTCACCTGCAGGTCTAAAAAATTGACGAAAATTGTTAAGCGTATCTATCAAATGATGTATCTGAGTAAAAGAATTTTCTTTAAACTCTTTTACTTTTTCAGCAGATACAACACCCTTTTCCTCCGCCTTAAAATCAAGAAAATCTATGTTCATATGTAAAATATTCAATGGTTGCATCCACTGGTGTGCTACAGCATCTATCATCTCTGCCATAGCAGCTAACCTTGATTGTTCAAAAAGGAGTTCCTCTTGAATAACTCTTTTTTCCATCTCCTCCTGAACTCTCTTTTCAAGATTGTTTTTATAAGAATCAAGTTCTTCATTAAGCTCAAGAATTGCCATTTGCTGTTTATCAGAAAGTTTGATTATCTTATAAAGTCGTTCATCTTTTTTCTTGTAAATAGCAGAGAGTACTTCTATCTCCTGTTTTAAACTTTGACACTCTTCATCATCTATAGTTTCTAACTTGGCAAGAATCTTTTCAAATTTTTTATTATATTTCATTCTTTTTCCTGCAGTTGAATCTCTAAATCTTCAAAATCTTCTATAAACTCTTCTCCAGCTTCTAAAGCACTTTCATTTTCTGCATCATAAATCCAATGAACTGTAATATGAGACTTGTCATTATTCTCCTCAAGCAGATCAAAAAAATCAAAAAAAAGCTTTGAACTGCTTGAATTAAAATATATAATCTCCATCTTCACAACAGTATTTACTTGTGGATTTTTAAAATACTCTTCAAGCCATTCCATCACTGGCTTATAAAATTCAAATGTATTTTCAGGATATGACTTTCCCATTATTTTTATGAATCCATTCTCTGCATCAAGTATCACACTCGGTGTATATCTTGTTGCTTCAATAGTGAGGTTTTCCATATATTTCCTTATATCATCTAAAAATTTGTTAATCATTATATCACAATTTAGTATTAAACATATTACAAAGATAAACTCTAATAAAAAATTTGGCAAATTGCCATTATTTTCATAAAAAACAATCTTTTAGACTATACTTTAAATATTACAAACTCAAAAATGGATAAAAGAGATATGAAAATACACATAGATATCGATTGTTTTTTTGTAAGTGCCGCTCGTATTTTAGATCCATCACTTGAGCATAAACCTGTTGCTATCGGTGGGCGAAGCGATACAAAAATTTTCAACAATGGGGCAAAAAACCAAACAGTTAATTTTCAAAACAGTGGCAATTTTGTTCCAACTTTCTACAAAGCGTATGAAAATAAAGATGATGATATAAAAAACTTTATAGATGCCGATGGTCGTATTCGAGGTATTTTGACCACTTCAAGTTATGAAGCACGTGCGTATGGGATTAAAACTGCCATGAGTATTCGTGAAGCATTAACACTGTGTCCAGAACTTATCATCAAAGCACCCAATATGTCTTTATATCAAGAGCTCTCTCATAAACTTCATAACTTTTTAAATCTGCGTGTTCCTTTGATAGAGCAAGCTTCCATTGATGAATTTTATGGTGATCTTAGCGGTTGGGTAGAGGATGAGGATGTGCCAGCATTTATAGATGAGTTACGCCACAGTATAAAAAAAGAACTCTTACTTCCTGTCTCCATTGGTGCTGCACCCACGCGCTACATAGCAAAGCTAGCTACAAACTATGCCAAACCTTTTGGCTCTCAAGTGATAGATATCTATAATTTTGATGCACTCGTCAACCCTGTAAAAGTGGAAGATTTTGCAGGGATTGGTAGAAGTATGAAACGCAAACTTCACGATGCCAAAATATATACACTTGGTGAAATGCGTTTGAGAAAAGGTACCGTATGTTCATGGTCTCCTTATGCAAAAGAGCTTTACAAACGTATCAATGGGGAGAGTGACGCACCCATCAACACGCAAGCCAAACGTAAATCTATCGGTATCAGTCGAACATTTGATCCTGTATTTGACAGAGAAGAACTCCTAAGACGTGTTCATATACTTGCACGACATCTTAGTTTTGCAATCTTTAAACTCAATGTCATTCCTACGGTCTTTCATTTAAGCATTGCCTATGAGATGAAACAAAAGTCACATATCAATATCTCTCAGGCAGAAGTTTTTACAGAAAAAAAATTTGATATTCTTTGCAAAGAGATGTTTCATAAAGCTGATACTCAAAGAAGGTTGCGTGTTATACGTCTTTCTATTAGCTGTTCTAGCTTTACAAAAGACTCAAAGAAAGAACTTTCACTTATAGGTTTTCATGAAGATCAAGAGATGCTCACACTCTCAAACGCAACACAACAACTACGTCAAAAATATGGGCTTGATATCTTAAAATGGGGAGGAGAATTATAAACATTTATGCTAAAATATCTTTATGACAAACAAAACACTCCTTGAACAGTTTCGTACATTTTATTTTAAAAACTATCCTGAGGATATGGAAACTCAAATAGCATACTTCTCTGTTTTTGGAGGTGTTGACTGGCAGATTGACACCTCTTTGCCCATTGAACTACTTATCGAAAAACTTATTTTACAAAACTTTGAAAAGATTGATGCCTATATGGAGCAACTTACACTCCATAATCATAGCTACAAACGACTTTTACAAGCCCTTGCAACAGGTGACAGACGGATATTTTCTGCATTTAACAAAGCTGGTTTCAACAATGGTAATGGAGGGGAAGCACTTAATTATCTACAAGAAAAAGGGCTGATTCAACTTGAGTACTCAAGAGAGAAACATCCTAGAGAAAAATATCCCAATCATAAACTCAAAAGAGAAGATGCAAGGCACAGAATCTCCCATAAAGTGCTTTTTACCTTTCCTTTTTTACGGTTTTGGTTTTATTTTATCGCACCCCATAGCAAAGATATTCAAGCTGGCGATTTTCAAAGTTTCTTTAAAGCATTTAAACTGCATCATAATAGCTATACAAGTCTGGTTTATGAAGAGCTCTCAGAGATTTTACTCAACTATAATCTAAGAGATGAATATATACAAAGCAGTGGTAGCTACTGGGATGCAAAGACAGAGATAGATATTCTTGTTACAACACGCAAGCATCATATCTATATCGCTGAATGTAAATGGACAAACCACAAAGTGAATAAAAAAGAGCTTCACAAACTCAAAGACAAATGTGAAAAACTCGGTATCAAACCAACAAAAATCATCTTCTTTTCAAAAAGGGGATTTTCCAAAGAGATGCTCCAACTTCAAGGAAGTGAACTTACTCTTTACAGCAGTGAAGATTTTAAAGCGTTGTTGAAATCCAACTCAACTTACAACACGCAAGGCTTGATACGCTTCTTGTAACAACTGGAATTTTTGCGTATAGTGTTGCACCATATGTGGTTCTTCATGATACACTTTATCTGGATGATACACCTTTGTAAGTTTTTTATAACTCTTCTTTAAGGCATCTTGACTAGCACCAACTGGACACTCCAAGATAGTATAAAAATGTTTCTTTCCAGAGAGTTCATCCTCTTTACACAAGTCACCAAAACTAAAACTTGCAAAATCACTGTAGAGTTTGGAGATAAAATGGTTATCATAAACATACTGGATCTGATAATGTAAAATATGGCGTTTTCCTAAAGCTCTATCAAGTCGAGCTTTTGCCTTGAAGTCACTTACATCAACAACCAAAGAGATATCCGTCCCTCGCTCCACATACACCTCAAGCTGTGAACGCATATAGTTCATCACCCACAGGTTGGGTTTTTCCAATGTTATAAGCACGGTATTTTTATCGTATGCATACAGATGTACCCTGATGGTTTCTACATTCTGAAGTTTTTGTAACTCTATTTTAATGGGCTGAGTTGTACACTTTAACAGTGAACGGAGAAAAAATTTGTGGTCAAAATCGTGAATCTTTGCATGATGAGCACTGAGCTGATGTAAAAAATCTTCTCTGTCTTGTTGGAGCGTTTCATTTTTAAAAACAAGAACAGATTTTGGAAGAAAAAGCATCCCCCTTACATGTTTGTTTAAAAACTCTTTCATCCATGAAGTGTTCAGGGTTTCAAAATCAGTAGTGATAAGAATAAGGTTGTTATGGAGAACGATATTCATAAATATGCTACCTTTTTGAGATTATTTTAGATAATAAAGCAAGTTTAGTTCCACTTGCAAAAAGATTAAATGTAAGAAACTATCTCAAGCGATTAAGATAGCTTTGAGATAATTTACAGATATTTTTAGTATAATTACAACACTAATTTACAAGGATTTTATCTTGCGCGAAAATATGAACGAAAAATGTGCAGTTGTGGGAATTTTTGGTCATGAAGAGGCTTCTAAACTAGCTTATTTCTCTCTTCATGCCTTACAACACCGTGGTCAAGAGGCAGCAGGAATCAGCTCTGCTGATGGTACAAAAGTACATACTATTAAAGATCGCGGTTTGGTTATGAAAGTGTTTAATGAAACCAACTTAAAAACACTCAAAGGGAATGCCGCCATTGGTCATACTCGCTACTCTACAGCAGGAGATGACTCCATCTTGGATGCACAGCCTGTCTTTGCCCGTTATGATCTTGGTGAGATGGCTATTGTTCACAACGGTAATCTTACAAATGCGGAAGAGGTTCGTAACAAACTCATAGAAAAAGGTGCTATTTTTCAAACATTTATGGATACAGAAAACCTTATTCACCTTATTGCAAAAAGTTCAAAAGAGAAGCTGCTAGAGAGAATCATCGACGCAGTTGAGCGTATTGAGGGAGCATTTTCACTTGTATTTTTAAGCAGAACCAAAATGTTTGCTATGCGTGACAGACACGGTTTTAGACCTTTGAGTCTTGGTCGTTTGGAAAATGGTGGCTATATTGTAGCAAGTGAAACATGTGCATTTGATCTTGTTGGTGCGACATATATTCGTGATGTCAAACCTGGTGAACTTTTGATTTTTGAAGAGAACAAAGCACCACAATCTATTCAGGTCTTTGAGCCAACACCAAAGCACTGTATTTTTGAATATGTTTACTTTGCACGCCCTGATTCCTCTGTATTTGGACAGTCTGTTTATGAAACACGCAAGAACATGGGTAAAGAGTTAGCACGTATTGAACCTGTAGAGGCTGACTTGGTTATCCCTGTGCCTGATGGTGGGGTTCCTTCTGCCATTGGTTATGCACAAGAGAGTGGTATCCCTTATGAGATGGGAATTATGCGTAACCATTACATCGGTCGTACATTTATTGAACCAACACAGGAGATGCGTGACTTAAAAGTAAAAATGAAACTCTCTCCCATGACTGATATCATTAAAGGGAAGCGTGTTATCGTTGTAGATGATTCCATTGTTCGTGGTACAACATCCAAGCGTATCATCAGAATGTTAAAAGAAGCAGGTGCATCTGAAGTGCATATGCGTATCTCATCACCTCCAACTACAGATCCATGTTACTATGGAGTAGATACACCAGACAAAGACAAACTCATAGCATCTAATATGTCAACAAAAGAGATTTGTGAGTTTATTGAAGCGGACTCTCTTGCATATCTGGATGAAGAATCACTTCTAAGAAGTGTAAACTCAACAATGGATGAAGAGAAGTACTGTACTGCGTGTTTTACAGGTAAGTATATCGTTTAATGAAACAAATCTACACATACGGCTCTTACTTAAGAGAAAAATTTGATGCCAAAGTTTATAAGGTCGGTATCAATATCTCTGGATTTACTTGCCCAAATATTGATGGAACAGTAGCAAAAGGTGGATGTACCTTTTGTGAAAACGACTCCTTTTCTGCTTCAAGAGATGAAGTGGTAGCACTCAAAGGTTTCCATCTTAATCTACAAAGTAGAGAGAATCCTTTTTTAGAAAAACAGCTCCAACAGCTTCAGTCTCAGTTTGAAGCTATTTCAGCACGACAAAAAAGGGAGTATGGTGCACAAAAGTTCTTGGTTTACTTCCAGTCTTTTACCAATACCTATGCTCCATTTTCTACACTCAAAGCTCTCTATGATAAAGCTTTAAGCTTCGAGAATGTTGTTGGTTTAAGCATAGGAACACGCAGTGATTCCATTACAGAAGAAACACTTGAGTACCTGAGTGAGCTTGCCAAAACAAAAGAGATATGGATAGAGTTTGGCATACAATCAGTATATGATAAAACACTTGATAAGATCAACCGCGGACACGACTCTCAAAATGTGAAAGAGTGGATCTTAAAATCAAAGGATGCTGGTTTGAATGTATGTGGGCATCTTATTTTTGGTCTTCCTGATGAAACACAGGAGATGATGCTTGAGACTTCCAAACAAGCATATGAATGGGGTATAGATTCTGTCAAATACCATCCTTTGTATGTGGTAAAAAGAACAGCATTGGCAAATGAATATATGCGTGGTGAGTTTGAGCCTATCAGCGAAGAACTTTATTTAGATACTCTTGTCAAATCGATTCAGATGAAACCTGAAAATATAAGTGTACAGCGTGTTACTGCCGGGATTAATGATGATTCCCTTTTAGCACCACAATGGTGCAGAGACAAGAATGAGCAGATCCGCCATATCAACAAAGCACTCAAAGCAGTAGGACTTAAATACTAGTATCTGCTTTGATCTTTGTAAACTGTGATACACTTCTAAAATAGGGTGGATAATCAAAATAAACCCGAAATGCTTTGGCATGACCTGGTTTAAGATTACGTGCAACTACAAACTCTTTGACAATAGTTTGAGGTTTATACTTAAGCTTGTTAAACCCTCCAGAGAAAAACTCAAAAAAACCACTCGCTTTATAAAAGTTGCCCCCCTTGACGTTTCCTGTTGCATGCCCTTTATTGACAAGTTTGATCTCTAAAACAACTTTGCCTATCGGAAACTTTCCTACATTTTTCACTATACCAGTATAGACAATCTTCTCAATGCTTAAGATACGTTTATTTTTCAATTTGGAGAGTTCCACCTTTTTTGTGTACTTATCAACTACCACTATAGAAAATACAGCTAAAAAAGCATTAATAAGTACAACTGAAAAGAGCATAGAATAACGGATTTTTGGATTTTTCTGTCTTAAAGCAGAGATTACTCCACCTATAAAAAGTAAAAAGATAACACCAAATGTTATGTAGTGCCAGTAGTTTAAAAGTGTCATCTGCAATCTGCTCCAAGGGAAATATTATAATCTTTTTTATATGTAAAAGGCTCAACAAGAATTTTAAACTTGCGTGTTTGCCCTTTTTCTATATCTTTTAGGAGTATCGACATCTTTTTCAATGGCTTTAATCTATATATATAATTCTTATATTGATTTGAAGTTACTTTATAGGCTGTAGCAGTGACTTTGCACTCTTTAAAGTCAAAACGTGACTTGTTAGTAAGGGTACCTTTGACAACCACAGCCTGTGTGAAATGGAGCCTTTTTTGTGAAAGAAGCTTTAGCTCATTTTTATAAAGATAATGGTGTAAAGCTATATATCCGAGTGTCGGACCTAAAAGTAAAGTTGCAAAACCAAGCAGCACCAAAATTATTGCAAGTGCAAAACGGTTTCTAAGAAGAAGTGCTAAAATAATAAAAAGGAAAAAAAGAAAAACAGTACTGCCAAAAAGGATATAATCATACATACCAAGCGTATGTATAAAGGCAGTGATTTTTTCTTTCACTAGTCTTTCCTTGAGTTTTTCTCTTCTATACCGCTCATACCAAAACGGCGAGCAAGTTCTTGTTTTATTCTGTCAGGTGAAATGTTTTTTGAAGCTAAAGCCACCAACATATGGTATGTCAAATCTGCTGCTTCATACACCATCTCATCTGCATCATCATCTTTGTGGGCAAAACAGTACTCTCCAGCTTCCTCCACCACTTTTTTCAAAATGGTATTTTCACCCTTACTGAGAAGTTTTGCAGTCCATGAAGATGAAGGATCTGCATTTTTACGCTCTTGAATAGTATGATAAAGAGTATCTATCACACCATATGCTGCTTGCGTGTTGATCTCAACATCACTCACACACTCTCCACTCTCAAGCTCTGTAAAAAAGCATGATCTTCGCCCTGTATGACACGCAACACCATTTTGTTTTACTTTGATAAGCAATGTATCATTATCACAGTCAATAAAAAAAGATTGTATCTCTTGTATGTGACCACTACTCTCACCTTTTTTCCAAATTCGCTGTTTTGAACGGGAGAAGTAGTGTGCTATTTTTGTCTCAAGTGAGAGCTCAAGTGCCTGATAGTCCATATAAGCCATCATAAGCACTTCGTTTGTAGTAGCATCTTGAACAATCACTGGCAAAAGAGATTGTTTTTGCCAGTCGATTCTATTGAGTATCTCTTCCATACCTATCTAGCCGTTGTACGTTTTTTGGCATCTTTCATGTCAACCCAGATATTTGGCGTTGAGCCACCAGGTGTTAAGAAGATTTTTGCGTCTTTATTATCACGCAATGCTTCATTAAATTTGTTTTGTACTTTCATCTGCTCTAACTGTAAAAGTTGTGTCGTT
>JAMOSN010000026.1 GCA_027068455.1 Sulfurimonas sp. | reverse complement strand
GGAGATCTTTTAAGTAACTACATTTTTGCAGATACCATGGTTTCGCATCTCAAACCGAGTAAAAAACTGTTTCATGTACACAAAAGTGTTGAAGAGATTTTAAACTTTGAGGCGTTAAACCATAAGGCAAACTATAAAAACCTTGCAGATACTTTGTTTCACCGCCTAAAAAGAAAGTCACTCATTATCGTTGTTGGAGATTTCTTTGAGATACCAGATTTTAAACTCTTGGCAAAAAAACATGAAGTCGTCGCAGTTATTGTACGTGACAGATTGGAAGAGAAGCCACCTGAGATGGGATTTGCTTCATTGGTTGATCCTGAGAGTGGAGCTGTTTTAGAGGGTGACTTTAACAAAGCAAGTGTAGAAGCCTATGCAAAAAAAGTGCTTGTTCATGACAGAGAACTTTATGCAACATTTCGAAAGCACCAGATACGTTTTACAAAAGTATATACAGATACAAGTGTAGGTGTAGCGCTGAGACGATTATTTGAGGGTAGATAAGATGGCACAACAAACACAAAACATTGAGATACCTTTACATGATATCAAACCTCTTGTGGAGATTGAGGATTACTCTTTTTATTATTTAATGGGTGTTGTTATTGTTGGAAGTATTGTTCTTTTGGCACTTGGATATCTAGGGTACAGATACTTAAAACACAGAAACAGATTTAATCTGAGAAAAGAGCATTATAAAAAACTCCAAAGTATTGATCTTTCACAAACAAAACACGCAGCGTATGAACTGACAAAATATGGACTCACTTTTAGAGATGACAGTGAGCGTCATACAAGAACCTATGATACTATGGTGGAAAAACTCGCACGTTATAAATACAAAAAAGATGTGGAGCATTTTGACAGTGAAGCGTTGCGTGTTATAGAACTTTACAGAGGTATGATAGATGTTTGATGGACTCTATTTTGAATTTCCAAAGATCGCTTTTGTAGTGTTTATTTTCATAGCATGTGAGACCTTGTGTAAGATGAAATTACCGTCAATTTACTTTCCACACGCAGCACAGTTTATGAAAAACACTGTAGCAAACTCAAAACTTCTTTTCTTTTTGAAGTGGGTAGGGATAGTGATGCTTATTCTTGCACTGATGTCACCTGTAAAAGATGAACCCTATGAGTTAAAACCAAAAGAGGGGCATGAGCTTGCTCTCATCCTAGATGCTTCAAACTCTATGCAGGAGAGGGGATTTGATCCGAGCAATCCAATGGCAAGACGTTTTGATGTGGTCAAAGATATTGTCAATGATTTTATCCATAAACGTAAAAATGACAATATCGGTCTTGTGGTATTTGGTGCATACTCTTTTATAGCATCACCCCTTACTTATGATGAAAATATTCTCTCTAGGATAGTTTCTCAACTTCAAATAGGGATGGCAGGAAAATATACTGCACTCTATGAAGCGTTGGCTCAAGGGGTAAATCTTCTAAAAATGAGTAAGTCAAAGTCTAAAGTGGCAATATTGCTAACAGATGGGTATTCTACTCAAGGGGTTGACAAGATACCTCTTGATGTCGCACTTGATATGGCGAAGAAAGAGGGTGTTAAGGTGTATCCCATTGGAATTGGTCGAGGTAATGAGTATAACAGAGATGTGCTTATTAAGATAGCAAAAGAGACAGGAGGTGTTGCATTTGGTGCATCAAACGCAAAAGAGCTTAAAGCTGTTTATGAGAAGATTGATGCTTTAGAAAAAAGTGAGATTAAAAATGAGTCTTTTACCTACATGAAGTACTATTATATGTATCCGCTTTTTGTGGGATTGTTGTCGTTGATGCTTTATATCTATTTACGAAATAAACGAGGAAGTGCATAATGAGTTTTTTACATCCAGAATTTTTATACTATATGTTACCACCTTTGTTTATCCTTTTTGGACTTCTTTTAACCCAAAAAGAGGCACAGGCAAATTTTTTTTCTGATGAGGTGATGCGAAAGTTGCGTGTTAGTGCAAATACCCTAACACTCAAAGCCCGAAATGCGCTTTTTATGTTAATGGGTGTTTTACTTGTAATTGCGTTGGCGGGTCCTGTTATCAAAGAGGGGACAATTGAGGTGAAAGCCAAAAGTGCAGATATTATGATAGCTTTGGATATTTCAGACTCGATGCTCGCTACTGATGTGTATCCAAACCGTTTAAAACTTGCCAAACAAAAGGCACTTGAACTTCTTAAACTTGCACCCAATGAGCGCATAGGGGTGATAGCATTTGCCAAAAACTCTTACCTAGTTTCCCCTTTGAGTTTTGATCATGATGCGGTTGGTTTTTTACTCAGACAGCTTAGTACAGATTCTATCACCGAAAAAGGTACCGATTTTTTATCGATGCTTGAGGTGGTAGCTCGCAGTGTCAAA
>JAMOSN010000025.1 GCA_027068455.1 Sulfurimonas sp. | reverse complement strand
AGTGTGCACCACGGCTCTCGGTACGCAAAAGTGCTCCATAGGCAACACACAATGCCACTTTGAGCATTTTTTGTGTTCTATAAGCATTCTCTAGTGCAGGATTAGCAGCACGTGACTTAGAACGAAACACTTCAATATTTTTACTTCTTTTATAGAGTGCTTCAAGTTCATGTACTGCTTCATGAAGATCATCACCATTTCTAAAGATACCCACTTTATCCATCATTATTTTTTCCATAGCACGACGCAGCTCATACGCATCTTCACCATTTTCTCTCGCTAAAAGCTCATCTATTTTTTTCTGTTCACGCTCTAAAAAGTATTCTATTTTGGTACTGTGGATTGCTATATCACTCTCATTACTCTCGATAAAATCACTGATATACTCAGCTACAAGCATACCTGATACAACCGTTTCACTAACAGAGTTACCACCAAGGCGGTTAAATCCATGTAGATCCCAACACGCAGCTTCACCACAAGAATACAGCCCTCTCATGGTTTGAGATTCTCCAGTATATTTGGTTCGTATCCCACCCATAGAGTAGTGTTGTGTAGGACGAACTGGTATCCACTCCTCAGCAGGGTCAATCCCTAAAAAGTTTTCACAGATCTCTTTCACTTCACGAAGATTTTTTTCAATATGTTCACGCCCTAAGATAGTGATATCAAGCCACAGGTGATCCCCATAACGAGATTTGACCCCTTTGCCTTTTCTCATATGTTCAGTCATTCGGCGACTCACCACATCACGAGATGCAAGCTCTTTTTTCTCAGGTTCATAATCTGGCATAAAACGGTATCCATCAACATCACGAAGTACACCACCATCCCCACGACACCCCTCGGTCGTAAGTATACCGACAGGCACAATCGCTGTTGGATGAAATTGAATTGCTTCCATATTTCCAAGTGTAGCTACACCAGTTTCAAGTGCAATCGCCTGCCCTATCCCCTGACAGATGATAGCATTGGTACTGACACTATAGATACGACCATATCCACCAGTTGCTATTGTTGTTGCTTTTGAGACATACGCAACAAGTTCACCCGTCATTAAGTTGCGTGCTATAGCTCCGTAACAGTGGTTGTTTTCATGGATAAGAGCTATCGCTTCAAGGCGCTCATGAATCTCTACCTTATCTTCATGGGCTTTGTTATCCATCGCATAAAGCATGGAGTGACCTGTTCCATCTGAGGTATAGCAGGTACGCCATTTTTTTGTTCCACCAAAATCACGTGCAGTAATAAGCCCATGGGCTTCCTCTTTTTCTGTGATAGTTACTTTTTTGGCATTGATAATAGCAGTTCTATCACCCTTTTGCACCCTGCTCCAAGGCACACCCCAATGAGCAAGTTCTCGAATCGCTTTTGGAGCACAATGGGTAAACATACGAGCTACAACCTGATCAGCGCCCCAGTCACTCCCTTTAATGGTATCGGCAAAATGAACATCCTCATTATCACCCTCACCCATTTTAGAGTTTGCCAAAGAAGCCTGCATACCACCTTGAGCAGCAGCAGAGTGGCTTCGCTTGGGTGGAACAAGTGTTAAAACAACAGCCCCATGCCCTCGCTCTTTCACCCCTGTGGCAACACGCAACCCTGCAAGTCCACCACCAATGATAAGCACATCTGTATATATAACATTCATCTACATCACCTCTTGTTGGTGTGGTTGAGAAGCTTGTGTTGCATTTTTATGCTCAAGCCCTATGGAGATATACTGAGCCAAAGATCCAAGACCAATAGCAATATAAACAACAATCAAGCCTCTCATAAGAAACTTCATAATTTTTCTTGATTTTTTTGGATTTGCACCCTCAAAAAATCCCCATTTCAATGAAACTCTATAAAGCCCTACAAAAGCATGAGAAACTACAGACAACAAAAGCAAAAAGTATAAAGGTGCCATAAACTCCTCTACTACTCTATAAGAGCTTTTAAGCGGACCAATATTATCAGGCTGTGTCATCATAATGTAAAGATGAACACTTCCCAAAAAAAACATCATAAAGCCAGTGATAACCTGAATCATCCATAAAGAGGTATCTTCATGTTTCATAGCTGTTGCGTGTTGTTGCATAATCTTATACTGCTTGTACGATGATGGAAACTTTCTTATTGCAGTAAGTGCATGTAGTATAAAAATAAAAAAAATGGCACCTGCTAAAAAAGAGATAATACCAGGATAACGCTCTCCAAAAAAGTAATACCCCTCAAACATAAGCGTCACTTTATACATCATCTCATTGGAGATAAGTATGGAAGCTTCAAACAAAATATGCCCCATAATAAATACAGCAAGTATAACACCTGTTGCACTTTGAAGAAAATCAAGCTTGGCAGGGATTTTATTGATAGATTGTTTTTTCACAGCTGTTGACTTTTACTTTTGTTTGGGACGAAACGCTTTGATAACATCCTCGTTTGTTTCTATAAAAGGACCCTCTATCAAATCGATACAGTATGGTACAGCAGGAAAAACAGCATCCAAACATTCACGAATAGACTTTGGTTTTCCAGGAAGATTGATAATTAAAGAGTTTCCACGAATCCCAGCTGTTTGACGAGAAAGGATTGCCGTTGGAACATATTGTAAACTCACCTGACGCATCAACTCACCAAATCCTGGCATCATCTTTTGGCATACATTTTCAGTTGCTTCTGGTGTAACATCACGAAGTGCCGGTCCTGTTCCACCTGTTGTTACTACCAAACAACACCCCTCTTTGTCACACAACTCTATCATTGTTGCTTCTAAAACATCCTGTTCATCAGGAATACATCTATAGACTATTTCAAATTCACTTTTAAGATAATCTTTCATAGTATCTTGAATCGCCATCCCCGAGATATCTTCATATATCCCCTTACTCGCTCTGTCACTTGCTGTAATTACACCTATTTTAATATCTGCCATAGATTTTCTCCTTAATTTATTTGTAAAAAATGGTTTGCTTCTTTTATAAAAGTTACTGTCGCAACCTCTTGAAAAAACTCCTTTGCTCCATTTGCATCGATAATCTTATCTTCACCACCAAGATACACCTCAATCATCACACCTGCATGTTTTATTTTTTGCAGTGTAATGATATCCCACTCATAATATAAAAGCTCTTCAAGTTCCTCTTTTGTCTGTGTTGCGTGTTGCACACTCTTTTGTGAATATGGTGCAAAACACAACTCCATAAACTGCTTTAGATACAATGCACTGTTGCGTGTGTATCCCATTAACTGTAAACGCTTAAACTTCTCACTCTTTGTTTGAAAAAAAGCGGGACTTAAAAGTTGAAGTTTATCAACACGCAAGTTATTTTCCAACCGCTTCTGCACCTCTTGGATAGCTTTGATACCACCATAGGAAAAACCTGCTATACAAAAATCACTTGTATCTAAAAAAGCTTCAAAAAAATGCTCCCCGTTTGCTAGAGAAAAACCATTATAAAACTGCATCGATATACTTTTTAACCTCTGCTTTTGTAATACTTTCTCGCTCTAAAAGCACTTTTTCCACTTCTACAATAACATCCATAAGTGTATTAATCAAACCTTTACACTCATCATAGAGTTTTGTCAATATTTGCGTCTGTTCTGCTTCATCACCAAGAAGGGAAGAACCCATCCCATACTCTTGACACATTTTTAGTGTAAGCTCTTTAGCCTCATCTAAATCACCCTTGACGCTGCTTGCGTGTTGTTTGTACTTGATATTACACGCAGCGATACCAGCTAAAAGCATCTTCACCCTTGCTTCAAGTTCCTGCTTGATAAAAGGCTCATCAATCGTTGGGGTAAGATGTTCGTTGGAAAGTAAAAGCTTTTCAAACGGCAGATCATAATAGGTTGCCACCACAACCTTACCAGCTTGGTATGTGATACGAAAATCTTTTTGTTTGTCATTAAGCATTTTAAGCTTTTTCTTTCCAAACATCACTTTATCTTTGACCTGATAAAAATGCTCTATAGTGACATGAAAATCGTTTTGACGCAATGCCAAAAGTGCTGCCTCATTTACAAGGGCGGCAAGTGCTGCACCATTAAATCCAACTGTCATATTGGCTATTTCAGATAAATCTACCTGCGATGGAACTTTTGAAAGATACTTCATTAAAATAGATTCACGCTCTTTTTTTGTTGGCAGTTCTACAAATATACGTCTGTCAAAACGACCAGCACGTAACAGTGCAGAGTCTAAAACATCTATCTTATTGGTAGCAGCAACCACTATAACATTACTTGAAGCTTCAAAACCATCCATCTCGGTAAGGAGCTGATTTAATGTAGCTTCACGCTCATCATTGCGTTGTCCGTCACGCTTTTTACCAACAGCATCTATCTCATCTATAAAAATGATACTTGGTGCATTGTTTTTAGCTGCTACAAAAAGTTCATGTACTCTTTTTGCACCCATACCAACATATATCTGTACAAACGAAGCACCACTTTGATAATAAAACGGCACATCCGCCGCATTAGCAACTGCTTTGGCTATCATCGTTTTTCCAACTCCAGGAGGACCTACAAGGAGTACACCACGCGGAAGACGAGCACCAAAACTTTTGTAACGTTTTGGATGGCGCATAAAGTCTATAATCTCCTCTAGCTCCATCTTTACATCACTGATACCGCCTATATCATCAAAACTCACATCACTTTTAATCGCTTCTATAGGGGTGTTTAACCCTATAGCCTCTGCGTGTTGCGTGTTGGAGTATTGTTCTTGTGTCGGTACATACCTTTTTTGCCAAAAACGAACACCAAGAGAAGCCAATGCCAAAAATAAAATGGTAAATAAGATATATACCAAAATATTGATCTCTTTTATCTCTACTTTATAATCTATAAACATCTTCGGTGATACTTGAGAAGATGCTATTTTATAAAGTCCTTTTTTTGTCTTGAGATACACATATTTTTTTGAAACGATAACTCGCTGCACCTCTTTATTTTCCAAAAGCTGTGTCGCTTTGGAGAGTGTAATGGCATCAGCTGTATCACGTAAAAGGGCAAAAAGGATAAGCCCTATAACAATAAATGCAGAAACAAACAAAAGAATACGATTCGTTTTAGACTCTAGCATAGTTTCCATCCTCTTTGACATCATATTGAGTAATTTGTATCCAGTTACCTAAAAGATCTTCATTAGAATCTATGATGATTTTATTGAAATTTTGGTCAAGTCCGTGATATTTTCCATTTTTAAATGATTCTACTAACACATCAAGTACTTGTTTATCGTGGGCACATTGTTTACGAAATGCATAATTTTTCTGTGCCACTAAAGATTCTATCTCATGGAGTCTCTCTTTGGCTACTTTACCATTGACTTCAGGTTTCATATGTGCAGCGGGTGTTCCATCTCTTTTTGAGTAGGTAAAAGCGTGAAGATGTGTCAAAGGCAGTGCTTTTGCATGCTCCATTGCTTCTCTCCAAAGGGTTTCGCTCTCCCCTGGAAAACCTGTAATAAAATCAGTTCCGATAGCAAAACCTTTTGATGCCAAGAACTCAAAAAGCTCTCTGTCTTGTTTGTAAACATTACGTCTGTTCATCAACTTTAACATTGTTGGAGATGTATGTTGCAAAGCGATGTGCATATGCTTTTCCATCCATGGTTCATCCAAAATCTCTTTAAACTCATCTGTAATCTGGATAGGCTCTACACTTCCTAAGCGGATACGCCTTACCCCTCGTATGAGTGACATCTTTTTCATTAGCTTTGCGAGAGAGGTTTTTGTATCTTGTCCGTATGAGCCGACATTGGTTCCTGTTAAGATAAATTCTCCAAAACCATTAAGTGCCAAACGTCTTATCTGTTCTAAAATCTTATCTTCATCCATACTGCGTGCATCACCACGAACAAAAGGGATGATGCAGTAAGAACATCGAAAATTACACCCCTCTTGAATCTTGATAAACGCCCTGCTTTTACCTATGAACTCATCAACAACAGTATCATCAATATGGTTTAGATCACCTGGGTCATAAAATGGTTGTTCCTGCTTTAAAAGCATATCTATCTTTTCTTTTTCACTTTGACCAAAAACACCATGGACCCGCCCCTCTTTTAAAAGAGACTCACCTTTGGTGTGAGCACCACATCCAGTTAAAAAAAGCCTTTGATTTTTATCTTTTTTCTCAAGTTGTGAAATGTAAGATCGTACATGAGTATCTGCTCCATTGGTTACTGTACAAGAGTTTATCACTACAACATCAGCTTCTGTTTCATTTTCAGTAATATCATACTCTTGTAAAGCACTCATCATCACTTGTGAATCATAAAGATTTGTACGACATCCAAAAGTTTTAAAATATACTTTTTTCTTCATTATACAGTCTCAAAATCATGAGCTACTGCTTCTTGAGAACGCATAGAAACATGAAGCTTTTGTGTTGGATATGCAATAGCAATATCATCTTCATTTTTAAAAGCATCCAAAATCTCTGTAGATATGGTACTTCTAAGTGTTAATGTTGCATACGCATTGGTTAAATACCACGCTTCAATATCGATTCCATGGGGTTCGATAAAGGAGTAGATACGAGGCTCTACATTGGTATTTTTCAAAGAGTAGTGATGTCTAAGCTTGTTAAGCTGTTTCCTTGTGATATCGGTATAACCTTTTGAATATTTTTTTGTAATCTCTTTGACAATATGCATCGCTTTTTTATGGTTGGAATCAAAAGTGATAGTGATTTTGACACCATCCCATACTGTTTTGAGTGAATAGTGTGTATAGTTGGCGATCATTCGAGTAAATATATAGTTATTTGGAACAAAGATTATACGACCAGCACGACGATTTTGCATAATAGAGGTAAGCGTTATATCTTCTAAAATAGTGATACGAAGCAAAGAGATATCTAAAACATCTCCAACATATTTCATCCCATCCATATCGACACGGATTCTATCACCAACATGGATACTGCCACCAAAAACAATCACAAGCCATCCCAAAATAGACATAAACCAGTCTTTCATCGCAATGGCGATACCCGCAGATGCAAACCCTAGGATAGTAACGAGGTAACCCGCATTTTCTATATAGTTAAAAAACAGAATTAAAATAATAATAGTAAAGTTTGTAAAAGTGATAATCTTATTTGCCATATAAAAGCGTTCATTATCAGTAATATACTTTTTGACGACAAGTTTTAACAAAAAGAATACAATAAAGACAAAAAGGACTACAGTTCCAATTTTTACAAGTCCATAAATCTGTTTCTCTATCCCTTTATTGATATTAATCTCAGCAACATCGAGTCTTTTTTGATAAACATTTAAGGTTACATCCATAGTATCAAGAGCACGTTCAAAAGTATCAAGTTCTATCTGTTTTTGCTTTAAAACTTCTCCGTATTTTCCACTTACATCGATATGTGCTAATTTCTTATAGATTTCAAACTCTTTTCTAAGAAGAACTATCAGTTGTGCAAGATTCTCTTTTTTCTTTTTGTACTCTTCAAAATCAGCATTAAGCTTTTTAATAAGTGAAAGTCCTGTAAAAACATCAAAAGGATTGGAGATTTTTGGAATCTCATCAATTTTTGGAGGTGTTATAAGTTCAGAAAATGGGGAACTGCTGTTTCCTTTGAGCTTATCAATTTGAGAAGCCAAAATAGACTCTTTTGAGATAAGAGCATTAAGTTCATCCCTGTCACTTGGAGTTTTTGCATTTTTTGAAAGGTATTGAATTCGTTTTCGTATCGCTTCAAGATTTTTTTTCACATCAAGTGATGTTAAATAAGAAGCATATGACTTGACCCACATATTTTCATCAGAGATCTCTAACTCAATTTGTTGGAGTTCCTGTTCATATTCTTGAATCTTTTTCTTACGTTTCCGCTCTTTTTTTGCCTCTAGCAGTGCTAATTCTTTTTGTTTTTGTTGTAGTGCCAACTCTTCACGTTGTTTTGTAATAGCAGCTTTTTGTTCAAGTGTTAAATTTGAATCACTTGCAAATGCAGTAGCATTACTATCACCATATACAATAGTCACACTTATAAAAAGGAAAGAAAAAATTACAAAAAGTCTGTTTTTCATGTATGAGCCTCAAATTCTTGTAATACTTCAAGTAAAAGTTCTTTGGAACACTCATCGGTAATTTTGACACCACCAATACTTACAGGGATTATAAAAGTGATAGTATCATCAGAACTTTTTTTATCTAAGAAAAATGTTTCATAAAAAGATTCTATATCATCAATGGGATATGATGTCGGCAAATTATATTTTTCAAGAAGCTTTTTCACACGAGATGCTTCCTCTTGAGTCATTAAACCCATTTTCACAGCCAAAGTATTTGCCATAACCATACCTATAGCTACAGCTTCTCCGTGAAGATATTTTTTATAGCGTGTTTCATTTTCAATCACATGCCCAAAAGTATGACCATAATTAAGTGCAGCACGCAAGCCATGCTCTTTTTCATCTTTAGCAACAACATCAGCCTTTGTTTGTACTGCGTGTTTAATAGCTTCTTGCAGCACTTTTGTATCATGCAAATTGGCTGATTCTAAAAACTCAAAAAACTCTTTGTTAAAAGTAACTGCCATTTTTATCACTTCTGCCACACCTGCACCAAACTCTCTTTGAGGCAATGTTGTTAAAAAATATGGATCAATAAATACCGCTTGAGGCTGATGAAATGCACCTATAAGATTTTTACCATATTTATTGTTCATACCAGTTTTGCCACCGACACTTGCATCTACCTGAGAAAGCAATGTTGTTGGAATCTGCACAAAATCGATACCTCTTTGGTATATGCTTGCCACATATCCTGTCATATCACCAATCACCCCTCCCCCAAAAGCGATAAGAAGTGATTTACGATTAAAACGGTGGTTAAAAAGAGATTCTAAAATCAAATCCACTGAATCTTGATTTTTATACTCTTCTCCATCTGGAACAGTAATAATATAAACCTCTTTGGCAGTGATTTTAGATAAAAGGTATCCCAAATGCAATCCTGCAACTTTAGGATTTGTGATAATCGCCACTTTTGTATCAAAGTGAGTTTGCGGGAGAGTGTCTATTGTAATATCATAAGAGTTATCTATAAGTTTTTTTAAAGGTATATGTACTTGCATTATCTATCCATAAATTTTATATATGATAGATAATACTTAAAAATGGCTAAAAAGTACCTAAATTAAAGCTGTACTGGTATAAATATCTGATGATAATCATCAAGTTTGAAATAAAGTTTTTCACTGTCGGTTGAAAATGCAGCAAAAAACCTGTGTGTTGTAAGTTTTGATGTAAAAGGTAAAATCTGTATAAAATTTTCTTTCTTCCTTAAAACTTTTATAGGATTTTCCTCCTCTTTAAAGACTTTAATAGATTTAGAAAAAATAGCTGAAAGATTGTAGTAATGCTCAATCACCTGTTCTTTCTCCTCCTGATGCTCTTTAAGATAGTTATAGAGTTCAAGATTTAAATTCACCTGTTCAGAAATATCAAAAATGGTAGCAGATATCTTTTCTAAATCACGATTTTCAGAGAGTATAAGCACAGCATCTTTAACATTGGTAAAATCTCTGTCTGAGAGTTTAAGAACAGGAACATGTGCCTCATATAATGTTTTACGGACATAATAATCTCTAAACATCTCTTTAGAAACAATCACCAAACCAGCATGATAGTTTCTTACATCTTGTAAAAATGTTTCTTTGAGGTTGATACTATCATAATCTATATTGACAACAACATCAAGTGCTCTACAACTTTTAATATATTCTAAAAGTTCAATATCTGAAGGATTAACCACCTTAATAATCAAATCATGTTTAAATTTTTGATGAATATAAATTGCTTCTTCTACAAGATCAATAATAGTTGCGTGTTTGACAATCTCCATATCAATGTAGAGTAAAATATTTGCACCATAGGGTTCAGGGAACTGTCCTAATTCTCTCTTAATAGCTCTATAAACAGATTTTAAAACTGCAGGTTCTCCAACAAGCAAAAGAAGGTCATTTGGATGAATCATACGTCTTCGCGATGGAATAATAAGCTTTCTGTTTCTATAAATAGCAACAATACGCCAGTTTTTTTGCTCAATAACACCAATATGCTTATATACAAAAGAGCTTCCAAACGGAACAAGAACTTCCATTATCTCACCCTCGCCAATCCCTACATTTTGAGCAATCACTGGAACATTTGGCAAATAATCCAAAAGTCTTGAAGCAAGAATATCATGAGCATTAATAAGAACTACATTGGCATCTTCATTTTGCATACCCCACTTATCTAAAATGATAACACGCAACTGTTTTTTAATAGTACGGATATTTTTTAATGTATTTTCAACATCAATCTGGGTATCCATAGCTATAATAACTTGGATAAACTCCATTTTAAGTAAATTGGAAAGTTTGTATAAACTTGTAGGATCAAACTCATAAAACTTAAATCGTGCAGGATTGGCTTCACTAAACTCTTTTGCTTTAAGTTGTACAACATAGTAAATATTTTCACTTGTATATGTTTCTATAACACGTCGAATAAAATGTTCACCAACATCTCCATCACTGATTATAAGTATCTTTTTCATTGTTTTATCTTTTTACAACATCTGAGCTGTCAACCCACATATCTTTTTTGGCAGGTTGCCAAACTTTATTGACAAAATAACCTGTAATTTTAATCCAGTTACCACTTTTAATATTGGATGTAAAAGATTTACCTTCCTCCCATTTCTGAAGTAGTTCTCCATTGGGAGCAGTATATATTTTTATCTCTTTAGCAGTTCTAAATGTTGTAGGTTGCATCTCTTGAATATTTACAACAATTACTTTATTAGATACTTGTTCAGATTCTTTTTTTATAGTTTTTTCTTCTATTTTTATTTGATTTTCCAAATTATTATTCTCTTCTGGTTTTAGATGTTTTTTTAACTTTTTAATTTGAGTTTTCAAATTTTTTATACTTTTTTCATATTCTTGTTCTTTTTTGGATAGAACTGAATATCCATCAAGTTCATTAAGCAATATCTTATTTTTTTGTTGTTCATCTAAAAGTTTCATTTTACAAGCTTTTAGTTCCTCTTTTACTTTTTCATACTGAACTCTTAAATTGGTGATATCATTGACAATCGCATCAATACGTTGCAATTCATCTGCATAGATAAAAGTACCTGTTACTAAAAATACTAACACTAAAAATCTCATTCTATTTATGCCTTTTTTATAAGTTTTACACCCATCTCAACATGGTGAGTATAAGGAAACTGATCAAATAAAGCCATCGAAACAACTTCATGTGTTTTTGAAAGTATTGACAAGTCTCTTAACAAACTCTCAGGATTACAGGATATATAAAGTATATGTTTATATGTTGCGGCAAGTTTACACGAATTTTCATCCATACCACTTCTTGGAGGATCTACAAAAATAGAATCAATACTATAACGTTTGAGATCAATATCTTTCATACGCCGAAACTCTCTTACACCATCGAGTGCATCAACAAACTCTTCAACACTCATACGTACAAATTCTATATTCTCGACACAATTAAGTTGCATATTGACTTTTGCCGCATTAATGGAAGATTTGGAAATCTCTGTTGCCAACACCTTGTCAAATAGTTTTGCAAAAGGTATAGTAAAATTACCAGCACCACAATACAGCTCCAATAAATCTCCATCTACTCCATCAAACTGTTCTAATGCCCAAGTAATCATCTTTTCATTTACTCTTGGATTTGGTTGGGTGAAGCTGTTTTCTATGTATCTGAACCTATAAACATCATCTTGGATATGAAGCGTTTCTGTTACAAAATCTTTTCCTATCACTATCTTTTGTTTTCTAGCACGACCAATCAGGGAAATATTCAAATCTTCTGAGAGTTTTTGAGCCTGTTCTTTCCATGCATCATCTAGTTTTCTATGATATAACAAGGAAACAACTATTTCACCATCACTTGCACTTAAAAAATCTGCACCAAAAAGCTTGAAACCCAGATCATACTCTTGAATCTTATCTAAAAGATGTGGCATCAAAGATGATATATATCTATTTACCTGAGGACACTCATCAATAAGAACAACACCTTTGTGATCTTTATGATTCATCGCATAGTGTATAGAGTCTTCAACGTGCCATATTTTAAATTCACTACGACCTCGGTAATGCTCATGAGGTGACTCAAACACTTCAATAGTGCCATTATAATAATCTTGAAATCGTTTTTGATTAAGACTTAACTTTTCAAGGAGTTGCCCGTCATATCCATTTTCATAAATCCGACAAGCACCACACTCTCCAAAATGTTTACATTCCAAATCTTTTATCCTCTATCTTTTTTATTTTATTGAAGCGATTAAATTACCTATTAGAAGGTTCCATCCATCTATTAGAACAAATATCAATATTTTAAACGGCAGTGATATCATAACAGGTGGTAACATCATCATACCCATAGACATCAAAATCGATGCTACAACCATATCAATGACCAAAAACGGTAAAAAGAGCAAAAAACCTATCTCAAAAGCGGTTTTTAATTCACTTATCACAAAAGCAGGTATCACAACAGAAAGGGGAACATCAGCTATGGTTTTGGGATTTTCCATTTTTCTTATTCTCAAAAACAGTGCCAAATCTTTCTCTCTTGTATTTCGAACCATAAAGTTTTTAAATGGTAATGCTGTTTTTGTAAATGCCTCTTCATAGCCTATTTCCTGTGCTACATACGGTTTTATCCCCTCTTCATATGCTTTGGTTCCTACTGGTTCCATAACAAAGAAAGTAAGAATCATTGCAAGCATAACAAGTAACTGTGTTGGCGGAACCTGTTGTGTTCCAAGTGCCTGACGTAAAAAACCAAATACTATAACAAAACGTGTAAAGGTTGTCATCACCAACACCATTGATGGTGCTAAGAACAAAAGTGTTAAAACAATTAAAACATTAAGTGATGAAACGAGTTGTTGTGGTGTATCTGGTGCTGAGAGATTAAAGTTCATAGTAGGAATGGCACCATCTTGAGCACCAAAGAGAGCTACACCAGCTACAAGAGTAAGGAGTATAACACGCAACATTATCTAATTTGCACCTTGATCTAAAACTGACTTCGGAATATTTACCCCATCTTTCTTTTGAGTACCATAAAATCTCAACTCAACACGACGGTTTTTCTCTCGACCTGTCGGTGTTGCATTTGTTGCTACAGGTCTATACTGTGCATAGCCACAAGCACTCATACGAGCAGGGTCTACACCATCTAAAACCAATTCATGCAGTACTGAAATAGCTCTTGCCGTTGAGAGTTCCCAGTTATCTTTAAACGGGCTGTTCGTTCCAGGATTAGAGTTATCAGTATGCCCTTGCACACTCAGTTCCAAATCTTTAGGCAACTCTTCTGTAATAAGTGCGATACGTTTTAAGAACAATAAAGTATCTTGATTTTCAATGGTTGCACTTCCTGGTTTAAACAAAAGTGATGCTGGAAGTTTAATGACAAAACCATTTTCAGCCTCTTCAACAGAAATCTCAGGACCTTGCGCTTTTTCCATCATTTCATTGGCATCACTTGCAGCTTCTTGTACACGATTAACTGTTTCACTTGTTTCATCTTGAGATTCTATAGGAGTAGATTCTTGGATTCGTTGTTTGGAAATCTCTGTTTTTGTACCACCTTCTAAAACACTCATCGCACCAGAGAGTGAACCTATCGCTTCACTTACTTTTTTTGCATCCATACTACTCATAGATAGTAGAAGTACAAAGAAACATAAAAGAAGTGACATTAAATCCCCAAAGGCTGCTAGCCACGCAGGGAGACACTCTTCACATTCTGGACATTTTTTCTTAGCCATCTGTTTCTACTCTATTCAAACTGACTTACTCTGTCATTTGGAGCAAGGTATGCTAAAAGTTTTGCTTCTAAAACACGAGGTGCATCACCAGACTGTATCGACATAATCCCCTCAAGTATCATCTCTTTTACCATAGTCTCTTCATCATTACGAATAGTTAAAATATTATATATAGGTGTTCCAAAGATATTACCAATCATCGCACCATACATGGTCGTAAGAAGGGCAACTGCCATCGATGGACCAATTGCTGAAGGGTCCGCCATATTTAGTAGCATCGCAACAAGACCGATAAGAGTACCAATCATACCCATCGCACCTGCAAGTCCTGCCCATTGATTAAAAATAGATCCATGAATTTTATGACGGGTACTTGTTTGTTCCATCTCAATCTCTAAAAGTTCACGAATCGTATCAGGTTCACTTCCATCTATCGCCATAGAGAGCCCTTTTTTCAAGAACTCATTCTCTTCGTTGTTCACATCCCCTTCAAGAGCAAGGATTCCATCTTTTCTAGCTTTTGTTGCAAACTCTACAAGCTTTTTGATAAGTTCATGAACATCCTCTTCTCCAGGTTTGATTGCTTTCATAAAGATTTTTGTAAACTGTTTCATTTGTGATGGTTTAAAAGATACCATCAAAGCACCTATAGAACCACCAAATACGATTAAAACAGAAGGGATATCGATATATGCACCGACACCAACACCCATAACCATAGCCCCTAGTAAAAGAACCATAATTAAAACAATACCAATGACCGTACCTAAATCCATCCAAAAACCTCTAAGTAAAATTTATAATTACATTATAATACCACAATAATTATTGTACTCACTATAATTTTCTTACTTTTTATCAAAAAATTACTATACAAACTTAAACATTATGGTAAAATTATTCCACTACATCACATTCACTAAAGAGAGATAATGAAAAAAAACAATATTAGTATTATTATTTTAGCTGCTGGAAAAGGCAGCCGTATGAAATCAAACAAAGCAAAAGTTTTACATGAGATCAGTGGGAAACCTATGC
>JAMOSN010000024.1 GCA_027068455.1 Sulfurimonas sp. | reverse complement strand
TGATTGAACTGTGAAGTTTAATAAGATCAAACTCTTCTGTATCAAGTTTTCCCGGTTTGAGTAAAATATTGTCAGGAATACCGATCTTGCCGACATCATGCAACAAACCGGCTACATAGACATTTTTGCATATCTCTTCATCAAGCTTAAGTGTATGTGCCAAAAGATAGGCATAATAAGCAACTCTTTGAGAGTGTCCCTGTGTATAAGCATCACGAATCTCTGTTGCGGTAATAAGGGGGATAATTTCATCTATATCATATTTCTGCTTTTGAACTCTCACTTATCTGCTTTCAAATACTAAAACTAGCTAAAACGTAAGATAAAGTATACAATATTTTGAAACAAAACTCTATATTAAAATTAAAAAAAACTAGACTATGCTAAAGTGTGTAGGGAAGAAACTTAAAAATGAAGTGCAGATAAAAAATATTTTAATGAGAAAAGGCTAAGTAAAGTGAAGTAGTTCACTTTACTTTTAACGCCCGTCTTGTCACTATTTTAGTTTTCGTCTTGGTTTACAATTTTGTTTGCTGAAATCCACGGCATCATTTTACGAAGCTCAACACCAGTTTGCTCGATTAATGAAGCTCTTGCATTTGTTCTTTCAGCATTCATACGAGGGTATCCTGCTTGACCTTCTAAGATAAAGTCTTTTGCAAATCTACCATCTTGAATCTCTTTTAAAATCTCTTTCATAGCAGCTTTAGACTCATCGTTGATAACACGTTTACCAGAAACATAGTCACCATACTCAGCAGTGTTAGAGATAGAGTATCTCATATCAGCAATTCCACCCTCAAACATCAAGTCAACGATAAGCTTAAGTTCATGAAGACACTCAAAGTATGCCATCTCAGGAGCATAACCAGCTTCTGTCAATGTTTCAAAACCAGCTTGAACTAAAGAAGTTACACCACCACAAAGAACTGCTTGCTCACCAAAAAGGTCAGTTTCAGTTTCATCTTTGAAAGTTGTCTCGATGATAGCAGTACGTCCACCACCAATAGCAGAAGCATAAGAAAGTGCCAACTCTTTTGTTGTACCACTAGGGTCTCTGTCAACTGCGATAAGGTCAGGGATACCACCACCACGAACAAACTCAGAACGAACAGTATGACCTGGTGCTTTTGGAGCGATCATAGTTACATTGATGTCAGCTCTAGGGATGATACGACCATAATGGATGTTAAAACCATGACCAAAAGCGATAGTAGCACCCTCTTTTAGGTTTGGCTCAATCTCTTCTTTATAAATTTCAGCTTGGTTTTCATCTGGTAAAAGGATCATAACAACATCAGCTTTTGCAGTAGCTTGGGCTACAGTTAAAACTTCAAAACCTTTTGCTTCAGCTTTTGCCCAGCTTGAACCACCTTTTCTCAAACCAACAACAACTTCAACACCACTATCTCTTAAGTTTTCTGCGTGTGCGTGTCCTTGAGAACCAAAACCGATCATCGCAACAACTTTGCTCTTAATCAAGTCAATATTACAATCTTTGTCATAATAAACATTTAATGCCATTTATTTTTCCTTGGGCTTTAGAGGTATATCCTCCAAAAAATTTGTCGCATTATACTGAAACTTTGGTAAAACTTTTATTAGAGGAAGCTTACAAGCTTAAAGAAAATCTTTTGTTTAATTTCATACTCTGTATAATATGGAAAAAATTACAAAGGATACTCATGAAAAAATTTAACCTTTTTAATGAAATCATAATTGTCAATCAACCTGCGCTCTTAAATGCTATCAACTCATCAAAAACATTTGGTATCAATGAAAAAGGTGATATTGTTTATCCACCTTATAATGAAAAAGAGATTCTTATTTTTGAAGGGAAACACACTCCAAAACCTACAAGTGCTCTTATGCAGGCAAAGGCACCTACACTTAGCGACATCTTTGGAAAGAACTATCAAGTAGTTGAAGATGATGACCGTGTCCTTATCAAAGCATTCTCCAACTGGCAAGAGCTTATTAAACTCAATATCCCAAGAGCTTCGTATGATGACACAACAGGGGATGGTGTAAGTGAATTTTCCAACAGCGACCTTGAAGATATAGGTTGGAATGCTACAGAGTTTGATGTAAGCTACAGAGAGATGGTAGAATTTTTAGAAGAAAACTGTGACGGAACACTGCTTTGTATAGAGCAGGAAGAACCTTACCAGTTCAGTGGACTTGGATTTTTAACTGATGATGCACAGGCAAAAGAGAAACTTTTTGCATTTTGCCAAGAAAAAGTAAAAAAGCTTATAAATGAAGATCCTCTCTATACACCTGAAAAACTCAGTGATGATGAAGAAGAAGCTGCTGAGTTTTTCAAATCTCTTTAATAATAGCAGGACCTGGTTCTGCTAGATAAAACCCTTGCGCATAATCTATACCCATCTCTTTGACCATTTCATAAACCTCCTTGGAGTGAACAAACTCGGCAATTGTCTTTTTACCTAGTTTTTGAGCAAAAGAGACAATCGTCTCCACAACCAAACGGTCATTCTCGTCCTCAACAATATTACGAATCAATGAGCCATCAATCTTCATATAATCAGACTGTATTGTTGTCATATATTTAAAGTTTGCAAAACCACTACCAAAATCATCAATAGCAATCTTTGCTCCATGGGAGTATATATCTAAAATAAACTGTGAAATTATCTCATTGCTTTGAAACTCTTGCGTTTCAAGAATCTCTATAGTGAGTTGTGAAGCTATTTTATATTCATCTATTTTTTCAAAAAGAAAATTACGAGTTCGGTCATTTAATATATCTGTAAAAGCCAAATTAATACTGAAATCAAAACCATTTTTTCCAAAAATATCAAATGTTTTTTCAATCATAATCTCTGTTACTGTCGGATAAAGTTTGATTTTTTCACTTACACCTAAAAAAGAATATGGTGAGAGTATTGAGCCATCTTCTTTAATAAGACGCACTAAAGCTTCATACTTTTCAATTGCACCACTCTTAAGTGAAAAAATTGGTTGAAAGAATGGAACAATTTTACCATATTTGATAGCATTTTTAATATTGTTTGCAATTTGAATATTTTGTTCATAATGCTTTGTAAGTTGCAAATCTTCCGTAAAAATCATATATTGTTTAGCAGATTTTTTTGCCATTTTAAGTGTCATATCTGCATTTACCAAACCCGTACGTTGCTCATTGCTGTATGCTGCGGACATAGTGATACTAACATGAGCAAGACTGCCATCAATATCAAACTCCTCTTTTGAAACAGCAGCGATGATATGCTTTATTATATTTTCAATTTTATCTTGCTTATGTTCTATATTGGCAACTATTGCAAACTCATCTGATGGTAGTTTATAAACTTCAGCATCCCAAGGAGACACCAAATGTAGTAGTATTTGAGCAAGCTTTTGTAATACTCTATCACCTACGACATGTCCGTAAAAATCATTGATAGTAGTAAAATCATCAATATTGACTAAAAAAATTGTCTCACCAGCTGACTCTTCAAGACGTTTAATCAAACTCAGTCTATTTGGAAGCCCTGTGAGTTTGTCATAATAAGCCTGTTTTAAAATAAATGCAGCATTCTCTTGTATCCTTTGTTCAAGACTTTCATTGAGTTCTTCTAACTCTTTTGAAACCGTATTTGCTAGTCTTGCAATAACATGGTTCGCCTGTATCTTATGATTTACATAATCCAGTTTAATATTTTCAAAACTAAAATCAAGAGGTTCTTCATTTTCACTTAAAAGCACAATCGTCATTGTTTCATTAAATAGTTGATTGTTACTATTAAGGTGAAAAAATTCACCATAAGTAAAAAAACCACTTTGAGACCCAATACGACTTAAAACTTTTAATTCATCTGCAGCTCGCTCTTCTAAAAAACGACGCCTTGCCATACATGAGTAAATAAAAATAGCTTCTGGTTTGTATTTTATTTTATCAAATAGTTTTTGAAAATTATAGTTACTGTTATTTAATATCTCATCAATTGCTCCAACACCAAAACGGACATATTCTCCTTCTGAGATATTACCTGCAAATCCTAAAGAACCATCATCATATTTTACAGTAACTGCACGACCAGTTATCACGCCATCTTGCTCTATAACAAGAGGAAATTCTATTCCAATCTTGGGAAGTTTTTGCGCAACATCTTGCCCCATATATTTTGCATAAATATCAGTGGCATTTATGCCGTCAATCTCATAGACTCTGTTTTTTATTGCTTTTGTAACTAGAAGTTTTTTTCCTATTGGCTGCCAGTCAAATGTGTAGTTGGTTGTTATATTTAAATGCTGAGAATCTAGAGCAACACAAACCGCACCCTTGTAAGTAATGTTGTTTTTATCAAATACATATGTTTTTTGCAGTTCACCGTTGTCGCCTGCCATGCCCCCAGCAAGCATTACATCATCTGCAATACTTGCTATGCCGTTTACAAACTCTTCTCCGTTAATATATAAACCACTTGCAAATGATAAAAGAAGTTTTGTATTTTTGTTGATTAGTGGAGTTGCCGCATCTTTACCAAGCTTATAACTGCTAATAACCCCATCTTCACTCGACACGAAGGTACTATTGAGCTGTGTTTTGTTAAAACTAGTAAAAGTAATGACATTCCTGCCATTTTTATACAGCACATCCCCCTGATTTATAATACCATCAGTTGTTGTTCCTATAAGCACACTCTTTGGAAAATGTTTCCCCAAATAATGTTGAAGTTCTTTAATGGCACCCTTATCTACCTCTGCCATAAAAGCTTGTATCAAAATCTGTGTAGAATCACTTATCCCATGCCTTGAAATCTCTAAAGACAATTCATCTACACTTGCAAAACTTATAGTTATATTCTTCATAATACAGATTTTATTGTAGAAAAACTTTAATCTTCTTGAGAATTAAGAAAAATTTTTGATTTATTTTGAGATAAATATCTCTCTAAAATAATCATAGCGGCAAGAGAGTCCACCCGTCCATCTCGAATCTGTCTCATTTTGCCCTTCATAAGCGCTTCAGCTTCTTTGGAACTTCCTGCTTCATCTTGAAAATATAGTTCCCCTTTAAAATCAACAAGATTCATAAAATGCTCAATACGACGACGCATCTCATCTTCAGAACTTCCACCAAGTGGAATACCAACAACAACAGCATCAGCTTCCCACTCTTGTAAAATCTTTTGTACTTCACTTGAAGCCTGATTTCTATTCTTTCTTATTACAGCTGGTAAAGGAGTTACAATATCTTTATGTGCCGAGTATGCGATACCTATACGTTTGAGACCTAAATCTATGGCAATATATTTCATCTATTTTCCTAAACAAAAAGAGCCAAACATTTTATCAAGCATCTCATCATTATCAAATGGTCTTGTGATACTTGCCATCTCTTTTATCGCTTCATTAAGATGAAAGGAGAATATCTCAAGCTCTTGGGACTCCAAAGGTTCATATGCTTCTTTAATATTTTGCATTGTGTTGGCAACAGCATTAATCTGACGCGTTGATATAAGCATAATCTCATCACTTGTATTACTTCTGTCCATAATCTCTTGAAGTTTTTCGATTAAAGAGAGAGCATTGTCTTTTGCATTAAGTTCCAAATCGAACTCTATTGTATCAAGTTCAAACTGCTGCGGCAGATCTATTTTATTTTTGACAACAATCACTTCTTTATCACTTGCGTGTTTATGTAAAAGTTCCACTATAGCTCTGTCTTCATCATCAGCCTGACGAGAAGCATCAAAAACAGTTACTACAATATCTGCTTGTTCTATCGCTTCCAAAGAGCGTTCTATCCCGATGCGTTCTATCTCGTCATTAGCTTCACGAATCCCAGCCGTATCCACAATACGAATAAGGTGTGTGCCAATCTTCACCTGTTCCTCAATAGTATCGCGTGTTGTCCCTGCTATATCACTAACAATAGCACGGTTATAATTTAAAAGTGCATTTAACAAAGAACTTTTACCCACATTTGGCTTGCCTACAATGGCAACTCGAAACCCTTGCATCAACCCTTGACGTGATTTGGATGCTTGGAGTGTCTTTTCTAAAAGTGTATAAAGTTCATCTAGTTTTGCTTGAATCTGAGCCACCAAATCTTCAGGTAAATCCTCTTCAGCATAATCAATAGTTACTTCAGAATATGCCAAGATATGGATAATCTCATCACGCACTTTTTCTATAAACTCTTTAAGAGAGCCTTTCATCTGTTTTGCTAAGATTTTCGCAGCATCTTCACTCTTTGCTTCGATAAGTTGACTTATCGCTTCTGCTTCACTTAAATCTATGCGACCATTAAAAAATGCCCGTTTAGAAAATTCTCCAGCGTTGGCAAGCCTAGCTCCTGCATGGAGTGTTGCTTCTAAAATAGACTGTGCTACAATAAAACCACCATGACACTGAATTTCCACTACATCTTCAGCAGTAAAAGAGCGAGGTGCCTGAAAATAGATAACAATAGCTTCATCTATTAATTCATCTTGCGTGTTGTAGATATTTGTAAGTGTTGCGTGTCGAGGGGAAAGATTTTCTTTTTTTGTAAGTTTTTTGGCAATATCTAATGCATCATCACCACTAAGTCGTATAATAGCAATAGAACCAACGCCATGAGCGGTGGCTATTGCTGCAATTGTATCACTCTGCATCATTAGTTATGATAATCATTTATAATGATATATTTTAAACCATCTTTGGTTGAGCGAATTACAACATACTTATCTGGATAACGCTCACGTAACTCCCTGAGTGCAATTTGGACTAAAACACCATCAAGGATTTTGGTTTGCGCACGCCCATCTCTATCAACCGATTCATAGACACTTTCTAAATATCTACCAACCGATTCCTCTTGATTTTTCAAAAACTCTGCAATCTCTAAACGTAAACCAACATTATATTTTGCATTGATCCAATTAAAAAGCATATAAGAAAGTGCCTTGTATCTATATCCCTCTTTTCCAATTAACAAAGCAGCATCTTCACCTTTGAACTCTATAAGAAGTGTCTCTTTATCGTACATTTTGACTTCAATCTCATCAATCTCAAAACATATTTTTAAAAAGAGCTGATTCACATCTTTTTTTACTTCATCAACAATCATTTCAATAGCAAACTTATCTACATTATCCTCATCATACGCATCATCATAATCAGCTGTATATTCTAAACCATCACCAATATCTTCATCTTCATCCTGATCACTGACAAAAGATGTAGGCATTATAGTATCATCCACAATGGTTGGTGCATTATCCTCTACTAGAGTCTCCTCACTTAAAGCAGGTTCCACTTTTTTTGTAATCTCTTGAGTTACTTCTAAAGATTTCTCTTTTTGAAGAGGTTTTTTTCTTGCTGCAACAATGATTGCCTTCTTTTTAAATAGCCCTAAAAAGCCGCTACTAGGAGATTGAACAACTTCAATATGAATCTCTGTAATAGAACACTCTAGCTGTTTAGCAGCATCTTTATATGCATCCTCTAACGTAACAGCTTCTATTTTAATCATAACTATTTCTCGCTTTTTTTCTCTAAAGCAGCTTTGGCATCTTTTGCATTTTTAAACTGCTGGTTAACAATAAACTGTTGCGCAATAGAAAAGAGGTTGTTTACAAACCAGTAAAGTACTAAACCTGATGGAAATGTTACAAAGAAAAATGTAAATACAACTGGTAAATACTTAAATACTTTCTCTTGCATAGGATCTGTAAAGTTGTTTGGTGTCAACTTTTGTTGTAAGAACATTGATGCACCCATTAAAATAGGAAGAACATAGTAAGGGTCCATTCTTGAGAGATCATCTATCCATAAGATCCAAGGTGCACCTTGTAATTCAACTGCATTTAAAAGTGTACGGTAAAGTGCAAAGAAAACAGGGATTTGGAGTAACATAGGCAAACATCCACCAAGCGGGTTTGCACCATGTTTTTTGTACATCTCCATTGTCATTGCATTGAGTTTTTGTGGATCTTTTCCATATTTCTCTTTAAGCTCTTTCATCTTAGGAGCAAGCTCTTTCATCTTTTGCATAGAAACCATACCTTTGTATGTCAAAGGATACAGCACTGCACGGATAATTGCAGTTAGTGCAATAATAGCCCAACCCCAGTTTCCAAAAATTCCATGTAACCAAGAAAGAAGTGCAAAAAGTGGTTTTGCAGCAAATGTAAACCATCCATATTCAATCGCATTTGTAAGGACTGGATCAATAGATTGAAGTACTTTATACTCTTTTGGTCCTATGTATCCGTGAAGATTTTCATCTTTCATCGCTTCAAAATAAACAACAGGATTGTTGTCACGTCCACGTTCTACAATAACGTTGGTGTCTTTTTTAAATCCGTACATAATGATTGCAGTGTATTGATCAAATGTCGAAGCAAGTTTTACATCAGAAAACATCTGACGCCCTTCTGCATCACCATCTTCAATAATATGTGCAACATCATCTCCTGTATATATCATAGCACCAGCAACAGCCATCAGTTTTTTAGATACTTGTGGACGATCACCCAAATAAACAAAATGTCTTACATCTTTTGATGTTGATATTTTCGCATCATAGTGACCATCAGCATAAAAAGTCAATACTTTTGTTACTGTCAAACTTGGAAGTTTTTGTGTTAAAGTTACTGTAACAGGTGTATCTCCAATTTCTACATTGCTTACACTTGCTGTATAAGGAGTACGTATCGCTGCATCATTGATTGCATCTTCTGCAAATCTAACGTAAAGTGGTTTAGTACCATCAACAGGGATAACCTGCGCATGTAAATCATCATCATTTCTAAACTTATCTTCTAAAAGTTCTTTGGATGCAATACGCCCCAATGTATCTATTTTTAAAATAAATTTTTCATTTTTCACAACAACCAGTGTACTGGCATCACTTGCTTTCTCTTCTGGCGCTATCTCATGCCCTGCAACATCTTCAACATTAGCAACAACCTCTTGCTGCTTTGCTTTTTGCTTTGTGGCAACCTCTTTTGTTTGAGCCTGAGTTATCTCTTCTGGCTGAACTGGTGGAAAAATCGCTGTATATGCGACGAAAAATATAGTAGAAAGTAGTATAGCAACTACAAGTCTTTGATTTGGTGTCATTTTGTCTAACACAAATTACCCTTTATATGAAAAATTTTTTATAATGTAATAACGGTCTTTTTTATTGGGAACCAACCAATATTTTATAGAATCAACATCTAGTTCTGCGGGATTTTGACATAGTTTATCAAGAAGTGGATATTCTATACCGCCATCAAAAAGTTGATTACAACGCAGTATTCTAGTAAAAGAGTGGTAAAAAGCACTTGAAATGGAGTTGTTTTCAAAATTTATACGTGCATATTCACTACAAGTTGGGTAATATCGACACGACCCAAACCCTATAAGAGTAAAGAATCTCTGATAAAGCCATAAAAGCTTAAGTAAAAGTTTTCGCACGAGAGAGAACCTTTTTAAAATCGTTTTTGAGTTTTTCATGAGTAGTTTCAAAAATACCTACTTTTGCAACAAAAATATAAGTACCATCTTTGAGTGAGTGAGAGTATTCACAAAACATTGCACGCATTCTTCGCTTTGCACGGTTACGTTTTACTGCGTTACCAATTTTTTTGGTTGCTGTAAAACCTACTTTGTGAACACCTTGTTGAGGAAGAAAAAAAAGTACAACACTATTGGAGTGCTGGTTTTTCCCTTTTCTGTAAATATAGCTAAACTCTTTATGAGTTTTAACTATATCAAATCCGCCTATACTGACAATTTTTTACGACCTTTAGCACGACGACGATTTAAAACATTACGACCGTTTTTAGTAGCCATTCTGGCTCTAAAACCGTGTGTTCTTTTTCTAGGTGTATTATGTGGTTGGTATGTTCTTTTCATATCGACATATCCTTATGTAATTTAAGAGCGAAATTATACGAAAGTTTTACTTAAAGAGCGGTTAAGAAAAGAAAAGAGGCTTATTTATAAGCACTCTTCTCTTCTAGTTTAATAATATGTTCTTAAGAGATTTTAACTTCAATCTCTCCATTGTTCATCACAAACTCAACTCGTGAGCCTTCTGTTACTCTACCTTCTAAGATAAGGTCAGCAAGTCTATCTTCAACAATCTCATAAAGAGCACGTTTAAGTGGTCTTGCACCATAGACAGGATCAAATCCAGCTTCAGCAATATACTCAACTGCTTCATCAGAAAGAGAAAGCTCAATATCACGCTCTTTCACTTTTGCTTTGATGTCATTAAAGAAAATTTCAACAATACCTTTAATCTCATCTTTACCAAGAGCATTAAAGATAACCACATCATCGAGTCTGTTTAAGAACTCTGGTTTAAACGCTTGTTTGAGCTCTGCCATTACAAGGTTTTCAAGCTCTTCACCACCATCTGGGTGAGCCATAATTTTATCACTTGCGATATTAGATGTTAAAATGATAATTGTATTTGTAAAATCTACAGTTACACCTTTATTATCAGTTAAACGCCCATCATCAAGTACTTGGAGTAGAATGTTAAACACATCAGGGTGTGCTTTTTCTACTTCATCAAATAAAATGACTGAGTATGGTTTACGACGAACCGCTTCAGTGAGCTGTCCACCCTCTTCATACCCTACATATCCAGGAGCAGCACCAACTAAACGAGATACTGCGTGTTTCTCCATATATTCACTCATATCGATACGAATCATCGCATCTTCAGAGTCAAACAGGAACTTCGCCAATGTTTTGGCTGTTTGTGTTTTACCAACACCTGTTGGCCCTAGGAATAAAAAGCTACCAATTGGTCTGTTTTTATCACTAAGACCTGCTTTGTTACGTTTGATAGCACGAGCAACTGCATGTGTAGCTCTTGCTTGTCCTACAACTGTTTTATTTAACTCATCTTCAACGTGAATAATTTTATCTTTTTCACTTTGAAGCATTTTATTGACTGGAATACCTGTCCATCTGCTAACGATAGAAGCAATAGACTCCTCATCAACAGAGTTTTTAAGAAGTGTCCCAGCCTCTTGCATACGTGCCCATTGTTCATTAAGCTCTTTTTCTTGCTCAATGAGTTTTGGAATCTCACCATACTCAATCTCAGCAGCACGGTTAAAATCAGACTGTGCTTTTGCAAGTTCTGCTTCACGACGTTTTGCTTCAATCTCACCTTTGATAGAGGAGATTTTCTCAAACACTTGTTTTTCTGTATCAAATTGAGATTGTAATTTTCGTACAGTCTCTTCCACATCAGCAAGCTCTTTTTCTATCTCTTCAAGACGTTTTTCATTTGATGGAGTTTTCTCCATTTTAAGCGCTTCTTTTTCAACCATAAGCTCGCTTAGTTTACGTTTTGCAGCACTGAGTTCATTTGGTTCAGACTCTATTTGCATCTTAAGCTCTGCTGCTGCCTCATCGATTAAGTCTATCGCTTTATCTGGCAGGAATCTATCTGCAATATATCTGCTTGAAAGTTTTGCAGCAGCTACAAGTGCAGAGTCTGTGATACTTACATTATGGTGTGCTTCAAGTCTCTCTTTTATTCCACGAAGGATTTGAAGAGATTGGTTCACTGTTGGTTCATCGACACTAATTGGTAAGAAACGGCGTTGCAATGCCGCATCTTTTTCAAAGTACTTTCTATACTCTTTGAGTGTAGTTGCCCCAATAGTATGAAGCTCACCACGTGCAAGAGCAGGTTTTAGGATATTTGCCGCATCCATTGAACCTTCACTAGCTCCTGCACCTACAATAGTATGAATCTCATCAATGAAGAGGATAATATTTCCATTCTCTTTTACCTCGTCAATGACCGCTTTAAGTCTGTCCTCAAACTCACCACGATATTTTGCACCCGCAATAAGCGCTGACATATCTAAGGCAATCAAACGTTTGTTTTGGAGTGATGTTGGAACATCTCCACTTTGGATACGTTGTGCAAGACCCTCAACAAGTGCAGTCTTACCAACCCCTGGCTCACCTAAAAGCATTGGATTGTTTTTCGTTTTACGAATCAAGATCTGCATTGTACGAGAGATCTCTTCATCACGTCCAATGACAGGAGGGAGTTTCCCCTCAGCTGCTTCTTTTGTTAAATCAATCCCATATTTTGAGAGTGCTTCGAGCGTTTCATCAGCAGTTTGTGAATCGATTGTCGCTCCACCACGAGCAGCTTCAAGCTCTTTTGCCAACTCCATCACATCTACATATTTCGGTAAGATCTCCGAAAATGGTGGTGTTTGCAAGTTTGCTAAAATATAAGTATCTACTGCTAGATAACTATCACCATTTTTAGCCATTAACCCTTCAGCATTTTGCAATGTTCTTACAAATTCATGGGAGAGCTTGATGCTCTCTTTTGTGACACTGGAAGATTTTGGCAGTTTTTCCGCTTGAGATTTGATATCAAGCTCCATCGCCACCTTGTCTATCCCCATTTTATTAAACATTTGGTTTAATACTGAGTCAGAGTTTGTTAGTAATGCCCACAAGAAATGGATAGGTGTTACCTCTTGATTTTTATTATGAAGTGCTAAAGATACCGCACTTTCAATCGCTTCTGTCATGTTATGTGTTAGTTTTTCAAAAATATTATTACTCATTTTTCAATCCTTTTTCTTTTTATCTGGCGTAATTATAGAATAATCCCCCATTTTGTATTGCTACTTTAGTAACATTCACAATGATACACTAAACTTTTTTATATATCTCTTTAGCATAGTTTTATTTCCTGTGATACCACCACTATGTATATAAAGGATCTCTTCTTGTGTTTTTTCTAACAACATTTTCCACATCAAAGGGGCATATAAAAGATCAAACTCTATACCTGCGTGTTTAAGTTTTTTATATATTTCAAAAAACTCTTTATAAGGTTTTGCAAAATGGTATTTTTTTTCTGGTTGTAAAATAATAAGATTGGGAGGGATAGGAGAGAGTGCTTGCATTTGTGTTTCTAGATAAGTAATATCACCGATAACAGGAGTTGTATATACTGTAAATTCAGGAAGATTAAGTGCCAAATAAAGCGCTGTTGTTCCCGTACCTGAAGGTGTAGCAACTGCTTTGAGTGAAGATGGCAAAAGATATCTTTGTTCTCGTATCTCATTAGCTAAAACACGCAACCCATCATAAGCAATTTTATCTGCACCTCCTTGATCCACTATACAGGTTGTTGTATCATCAGTGAGGATGGATAAAGAGGCGATAAATTCTCTGTAGAGCTCATTAGCGATCTCTTTATGTTGCATACCAAGAGAGAGTGCTTGGGCATAATTCCCCTCTTGCGAGAGTTGTTGCGTGTTAGAAAGTTGTTTAGTGTAGTAGATAAATTGCCACCCTTTTTGATGACATAATGCAGCTAGAGCAAGCATAGCATTCGATTGTGTACCACCATAAGAGATAATGGTGGTATATCTGTTTTTAGGAGTTTCTAGGAGTGTATAAAGTTTTCTATACTTGTTACCTGCTAAAAAAGGATCTATAAGTTCATCCCTTTTTACAAAAAATTCTCTCTCTTCAACAACAAGTTTTGAGATTGGAGAATTTTGCATCACACTTACTTAATCACTGCTTTTTTCTGTAGCTGATCCATTTTTTCTTTCATAACAGTTTTAAATTTTTCCAATTTTAAACGTTGTTCGATAAAACCTTTTACCTCATCAAATGCACGTGTCATTGCAGGCTTTTTATCTTCAAGATAGATAACATGATAACCATACTGGGTTTTTACAGGAGTTTTTGTAATCGTTCCTTTTTTCATACTAAATACTTTATCATTAAACTCAGGAACCATTTGTCCTTGAGAAAAATAACCAAGATCACCACCATTTGGTCCACTAGGTCCAGTTGATTCTTTTTTTGCCAGTTCAATAAACTTTTCTTTAAGTTTTTCACCACTTAAAGATTTTAGTTGATTAATAATCTTTTTGGCTTCATCTTCAGTTTTTACCAAGATATGGCGAGCATGAACACTCTCTTTCTCTTTGAACTCTTCTTTATTTTTATTATAATAATCTTTGAGTTCTTTTTGAGAAATTTTAATACCATCTAAAACTTTTTTCTGCCATACTTGAATCGCAAGTTCTTTTTTCATACGCTCTTCAAGTTTTTTATATTCATCTTTATACTCTTGAGAGTTAGTGATACCATTTTTCTTTGCATCATCATAAATAAGTTCTTTACCAACGAGCTGTTGGAGAACCTGTTGTCTAAAAATTGCCTGACGATCAGCTGGAAGCTGATTAAATCTCCCTTGAGTTGCTTGCATCAGTTCTCTGTCAACATCTTCTTGAGTAATGGATTTCCCATTTACAGTTACTAATGTTTGTGCAGAAGCCATTGTTCCAACCATTAATACAGCAGAGATAAACTTTGTTACTTTCTTCATCCTAATTTCCTTCAATTATTGTTGTTAGAAGAAGTTTAATAAGAATATATTAATAGTTATTAAACAAACAACCATTTATGCTCGTACTTTTAGATATTTATTTAAAATATATTCAAGTTTATCTTTTGTAAACGGTTTTGAAAGATAATCATCAAGTCCCTCTTTGAGTAACATCTCTCTGTCACCCTCCATTGCCATGGCAGTTAGTGCTACAATAACAGGCATATCCTGTTGATTCATCAGTCTCTCTTTTATCTTTTTAGTTGCGACAATACCATTCATCTGTGGCATATCGATGTCCATAAAGATCAAATCATATCTATTTTTTGTTGCCATTGCAACAGCTTCAAGTCCATTTGAAGAGATAGAAACAGATATATCATACTGTTGTAGCAAGATTTGGATAAGTCTTTGGTTGATTAAATTATCTTCAACAATCAACACTTTTATTTTATCATCAAGATGGAGTGGCTGTGCAATTTCAACCTCATTTTTAAGATTATAACTATGTAATGAATGGAGATGTTTTGCCATTTTACTAGGAAGCAATGGTCTGCGTATCACCTCATCAACAATATGGGTCAAACGGGTTCTCAATTTTTCATCTTCATCTAAAAGCATCACAACAGGAGCTTTCTTATAATAAGTGCCTAGTTCTAACATCCATGAAGAATCATCTTGATTTGCTACAATATATAAAGCATCGATTCCATCATAAACTTTATCATCCAAAACATTGGATTTAATAACATCGATAGCAAACGAACGAAGATAGATAGCCAAGAAGTTCGCTTCATCAACTTTATTTTGATCAAGTAACAGTACCTTCACATTTTTCTTAGGCATCATTTTATAGTTTTGTCCAGAAGCATTTTTAAAATTCAGAACAAAATTAACATAGGTACCAACATTTTGTTCACTTTTAATACGTAAATCAGAATCCATAAGTTGCACAAGTCCATGAGAAAGGCTCAACCCAACACCAAGTCTTTCATCCGCATGATTTCCTGCCGTAAACGGTTCATTGATGAATGCAATTTGCTCTTGAGAAATACCTTGTCCGTTGTCTTTGACCCCAAAACTGATTGTACAGTCACCATTTTGAAGTCTTTTAAGTAATTTTACTTCAATAATAACTCTTCCGCCACGATCAATAAATTTAATAGCATTATGTGTAATGGCATGCATAACCTGCATAATCTTATCAGCATCACCTTTAACATACTCAGGTATTTTAGGATCAATAAAACTTAGAACCTTTACCCCTTTACTTTTACCTTGTTTATAAAAATCATAAGAGAGTTTCTCCATTAACGGTAAAATATTGAAACTCTCAATATTGACCTCCATCCTTCCACCTTGGAGTTGAGAAAGGTTTAAAAGTGCTTCTATGTTGTTCATCAAACTTCTTGATGATTGATTAATCATCTCTATATATTCAGCTTGTTTTTTATCAAGATGAGTTTGTTTTAAAAGTTCTAAAAATCCTAAAATACCATTCATCGGTGTTCTAAACTCATGTCCGACATTTGCTAGGAATTTTGTTTTTAGTTTTTCAATCTCTTTGGCTTTGAGTTCCGCTTTGTGTAACTGTGTAACATCTTCAAGTTCGAGGATATAAAGTTTTTTATTACGCGGATAGACACTACATTTGACATTTATCATCAAAGTAGAACTATCGTTTTTAGCAATATTGACTCTATGCCCATCATGCTTGTATTTACGAATATAATCAAGCCAGTTCTTCTCTGATTCTGTAAATATCTCCTCACTTTCATTTAAAAAGATATCTCTTATAGACTCATTTTCACGAACAAAATCACGTATATCATAGTAACCCATAGTATCTAAGAAACGGCGGTTTGCCCAAATCCATCCCTCGCCGTTTAAAAAGCACAGAAGCATAGTATCGCTTCTATCAACATTGTATTTAAAAAATTCTCTATCTAAATATGAGGAGAGTCCCCTGTCATTTTGAGGTATCTCTTCAACAACATCATGCTCTTTTTTATTTGAAAATATTGAAAACAAGCCCATAATATACCCTTTAAAAGTCATTATTTTGATTATAACACAAAAAAAAGGTAAAATCGCTTTTATGAAAAAAGCAACAAAAAAAGAGATTACAGAAATACACAAACGGTTTATAGAACGTTACAGCGATGCGGTAACGGAGCTTGAATATAAAAATGCATATGAACTTGTCATCGCAGTAGCACTCTCAGCACAGTGTACAGATAAGAGGGTCAACCTCATCACCCCTGCACTTTTTGAAAAATATCCCAGTGTTTATGAACTTGCTCAAGCAGATATAGATGATGTAAAAGAGCTTATAAAAAGTTGTTCCTTTTTTAACAATAAAGCAAAAAATATTATTAAAATGGCTCAAAGAGTAGTCAAGGTCTATGATGGAGAAATCCCAATGAATGAAAAAGATCTCCAAACACTCGCAGGTGTAGGACAAAAAACAGCCAATGTTGTTATGATAGAATATACAGGTGCTAACCTTATGGCAGTTGATACCCATGTTTTTAGAGTTTCACATCGTTTGGGTCTTAGTGATGACAAAACTGCCAAAGCAACAGAAGCAACTCTTGTCAAAAAATTTAAAAATGATTTACATGCTCTGCATCAGGGGATGGTGCTTTTTGGTCGCTATATTTGTACTGCTAAAAATCCAAAATGTGAGGAGTGTTTTTTAACTGATCTATGCAAAACAAAAGAGAGTTTTAAAGTTTAGGTATGAAAGGTGCTTGTATTGCATATGAAAACACTATTTTTATTTATTATTACAATTTTTATAACAGGGTGCTTAAACAAGCATGGTATCTCTGCTAAATACTACAGTGACTGTAAAGAGTATTATGATCTACAAGGTTTCTACCACAAGGATTGTGGAGAGGATGATATTGTAACCTACAAAGAGATAAAAAATAAACTCACTATAAAAAAAGAACAACCAAAAGGAAATGTTTGGTAAAACTCTTTTACTTAATCGCTATAAAAGTAGCAAAGTTTGCCCACCGAAACACCACTTCACAATGACTAAACCCGGCATTCTTTGCCATGATAATATTTTCCTCTTCACTATAAGGAACCAAAACATTCTCTAATGCTTCACGTTTTTGCATAATCTCATACTCACTATAACCTTGCTCTTTTTTAAAATCGTAGTAACACTCTATAAGATCTTTGTTGAGTTTTGGATGATGAGAAATAACTTTTTCACTAAAAATAAACACACCCTCTTTTTTTAAAGAGGCAGCTATTTTTTTAACTAATTCCTCTCTTACCAAAGGACGAATAAACTGAAGAGTATAGTTACTCACAAATACATCAGCTGTTTTATACTCATACTCCAAAATATCACCATACACAACCTCTATGGCAGCATTGTAAGCTTCAATTTTTCTTCGAGCCTGTTGCAACATCGCTTCTGAATTATCAAGACCTATCAACGTTGCGTGTTTTTGCAAATTTCTATGGATATTTAAAAGTAATGATGCTGTAGAACATCCCAAATCATAAAGCACACCATCTTCATCTAAGTTTTTTAGTACAAAAAACTGTGTAATTTTTTGACTCTCTTTATAAAAAGGAACACTGCGCTCAAGCATATCATCGAAAACGGCAGCAACCTCTTCATCAAACTCAAACTGTTTTTTTATCGGTTTTGTAAATACTGTATCATTCATACACGCAATTCTATCGAAATTACTCTACAATTGAAAATTAAAGATAAAATAGAGTACAATCCCTTACTACAAACTCTTTATTAAGGATATAAATTTATGTTTATTTTGAAATATTTCATAATGTTTTCCCTCTTTCTATTGACTTTTGGTTTTATGGGTTGTTCTGAAGAAAACAATAGTGCTACACCATCAACGACAACTCCCAATACTGAAGCTAGAGCACAACTTGGTAATCTTGCAAATGCACAAGTCCATATCTATAAGATAGAAGACAATGGTTCCTTATCACTACAATGGAATGAAACAACATCTTCTGGAAATACTCTTGATAATATTGGAAAATTCAACAGTCATATCAATGAACTAGAACTCAATCGTTTTTATATATACGAAGTGGTTGGCGGGGAGGATTGGGATTTTGATGATGACGGTATTTTAGATGAGAACTATACTCTAAACAACGGTAAAATACGCGCTGTCGCTAATCAAAATGATATCAAATATGTTGGAAGCAATCTTAAGGTCACATTGGCGAGTGAAATTCTTTACGAACTTGTGGAGAGAAATATTACACACGACTTTAATGCAACCACTTTTGAGTCTTTACTTGATACAACAGCACAATCTATAGTTTATGATATAGATAATAACGGAAAAATAAATGTAAGAGATGTATTGGTTTATACAGTTCCATCATACAAACCTATGCTCAATACCACTTATAACACGCAACTTGACACCTTACTTACTAATATTCATCAAGGTACAACAGCATTACCAAACCTAGTGATAACATCTGAAGAAAATCTTACTGTCTTAGAAAATATGACATCTATTACCACACTACAGGCCAGAGACCTAGAGGGGGATTCTCTTACATGGAGTATTGTTGGAGGGGATGACAAAGATATGTTTTCCCTTAACAGCAGTACTGGTGAGCTCTCCTTTCTTAGTGCTCATGATTATGAACATCCAACAGACAGTGATACAAACAATACATATATGGTCGATATCAATGTTACTGATGGCACACACTATCATACACAAAACTTTACAATTTATGTACTCAATATTAATGATATAACGCCAACCATTGTAACAGCAGATCAATCAATATCTGAAGCACATACGAAAGTAACAGCACTACAAGGGATTGATTTAGATGGTGATTCTTTGAGTTGGTCACTCACTGGTGGAGATGATAAAGATCTTTTTACAATTAACAATAATATTTTAGAGTTTATCACCGCTCCAAATTACAATCAACCATTAGACAGTGATACAAATAATATCTATGTGGTGCAAATCACACTTACAGATGGAGAGCATAATGTTTCTAAAACCTTTCATATTACTGTTACAGATATCCTTTTAGAAAGTTTTATTATAACTGTACAGACTGACAACAACGGTACCTCATCAGATACACAGTTCATAGTTCCCACAAAATTCGGTGAAATATACAATTACAATATCGACTGCGATAATGATGGTGTAGACGAAGCAACAGCAGTTGATGGCAACTATACCTGTAACTATACCAGTGCTGGTGAATATAAAGTTGTTATTAAAGATAATTCTGGAAAATATACAGGCTTTCCAAGAATATATTTTAACAATGAAGGGGATAAAGAAAAAATTACAGGTATCAACCAATGGGGTGCAGGACAATGGAGCTCAATGCAAGGTGCTTTTTATGGATGCAAAAATCTCAATAATGCAGGAGGAGCAGCTACCGATTCTCCAAATTTATCGACAGCTACTTCGATGTATTATATGTTCACTGATGCGAGTTCTTTTAACCAAGATATCAGTCATTGGGATACAAGTACCATTACAACAATGAGAGGTATGTTCTATGGAGCTTTGGCATTTAACCAAGACATAGGGCAATGGGATGTATCCAATGTTACTGATATATCTAGTATGTTTAAATCTACTGCTTCATTTAATCAAGATATAAGTGATTGGAACACCTCTAATGTTACCGATATGTCTAGTATGTTTTATGGTGCTTTGGCATTTAACCAAGATATCAGTAAATGGGATACATCTCAAGTAACGAATATGTCGCTTATGTTTAAAAACACTGCTCTTTTCAATCAAGATATCTCAAACTGGAACACTTCCAATGTCACAGATATGAATGATATGTTTTATGGTGCAGCTGTCTTTAATCAAGATATAGGGCAATGGGATACACATAATGTTACTGATATGAGTGGTATGTTTAAAAGCGCCCCCCTTTTTAACCAAGATATCAATGACTGGAACACCACTAATGTAACTGATATGTCAAGTATGTTCTATAGTGCAACAAATTTTAATCAACCACTTGATAAATGGAATACATCTTCAGTGACACATATGGGCAGTATGTTTAAATATGCAACACATTTTAATCAATATATAGGAACATGGAACACAGGCAATGTCAGAAATATGTCTGGAATGTTTTACTGGGCAGAAGCATTTAATCGAGGTATTGGCAACTGGAATACTACACATGTTACTGATATGAACGCTATGTTTAAAGATGCACACCATTTTAATCAAGATATTGGTAACTGGGATACTGCAAAAGTTACTACCATGAAATATATGTTTTATAATGCAGCAGCTTTTAACCAAAATCTTGCACAATGGGATATCTCTAATGTAACTGATATAAGTTATATGTTCAAAAATGCAATCAGGTTTAATGGTACACTTAACAATTGGGACACATCGAAAGTAACCAAGTTTAGTAGCATGTTTTATAATGCAAAAGCATTTAACCAAGATATTAGTAGCTGGGATACATCCAATGTTGAAAATATGACATCAATGTTTAAAGATGCAACCGCATTTAATCAAGATATCGGCAACTGGATAACTTCCAAAGTAACAAATATGAATAGTATGTTTTATAACGCAGCAGCTTTCAATCAAGATATCGGTAACTGGGATACAGGTAAAGTCACTGATATGGCACTTATGTTTAAAGATGCTACAGTATTTAATCAATATATTAAATACTGGAATACTGAAAATGTCACAACAATGAATAGTATGTTTTATAATGCAAAAGCATTTGATCAAGATATAACATTGTGGAATACATCCAATGTAACTGATATGTATAGAATGTTTTATGGGGCTAGTGCATTTTCTGGACACGATCTTAGTGGCTGGAATGTTTCAAAAGTGACTGATCATACTGACTTCTTCCTCAATGCAGGAGATAATAATATTGAGCCTCTTTGGCCTTAAAACAAAAGGAAAATAAAAATGGAAATAAGTACCTCAACATGGATGATGATAGCATTTGTAATAGCTATGATTTTTAGTATATGGAAGATGTATCCATTTTTAGTCAACAGAACACTTGAAGATGACGATACTGGAGAAGATGCACATGAATATTTAGTGAACCATATGCATAAGGTTCTACAAACTTGTGAAACTACACCTGATGCAAAGGAGTTGCATGAAAAGATGGTAGAGCATGAAGAGTTTGACAAAGAGCGTCATTGGAGATTTAATCTTAATAAACTCCATCAGCTCTTACACAAACACTATGTGAAATATCCTCATTTGAGTTCTATAGAGGATATCCACAAAGAGATTAAGAGTAATTCTTAGTTTCTATTCATCGCATTGAGATCTTCAAATGCTTGAATAACACGTGCTACTAGTCCCTCTTGACCAGCACGCAACCATTTTCTAGGATCATAATATTTTTTATTTGGTTTATCATCCCCTTCAGGATTACCAATTTGTGATTGTAAGTAGTCATGATATTTTTCAATATAGTTTCTTACACCATTCCAAGTAGCCCACTGTGTATCAGTATCGATATTCATTTTAATAACACCATAACTGATAGCTTCACTAATCTCTTCTGGAAGTGAACCAGAACCACCATGGAAAACAAAATTTACAGGTTTTTCTCCTGTATTAAATTTTTCTTGAATATATTTTTGAGAGTTGTCTAAAATTTTTGGTGTAAGTTGAACATTTCCAGGTTTATATACACCATGAACATTACCAAATGATGCAGCAATAGTAAAGTTTGGAGAGACCGCACTGAGCTCTTTATATGCAAGAGCCACCTCTTGGGGTTGTGTGTATAAAAGAGCATTGTCAATATTTGTATTATCAACACCATCTTCCTCGCCACCTGTAACACCAAGTTCGATCTCAATATGCATACCAATTTTAGCCATACGTTCCAAATAAGCTTTTGATGTACCTATATTAAACTCCAAAGTCTCTTCTGAAAGATCTAACATATGAGAAGAAAAAAGTGGTTTTCCCTGAGTTTTATAATAGTTTTCACCAGCTTCTAAAAGAGCATTAATCCAAGGAAGTAGCTTTTTAGCAGCATGATCAGTGTGTAGTATTACAGGAACACCATACGCTTCTGCCATCATATGCGTATGAATAGCGCCACTTACAGCTCCTAAAATTGCAGCACGTTCATTCTCATTGCTTAAACCCTTGCCAGCATAAAACTGTGCACCACCATTACTAAACTGGATAATAACAGGAGAGTTGGCTTTTTTAGCAGCTTCTAATACACCATTGATAGACTCAGTATTAACTACATTCACTGCGGGAATTGCAAAGCCTTGCTCTTTTGCATGATTATAAACTTTTAAAACATCTTCACCAAATAAAACACCAGGTTTAACAATATCTAAGATACCTTTACTCATTACTCTTCCTAAAAAATTTAATTTTCAAATTATAATATATACTTCATTTAAAACAACTTTATGATAGAATTGTTATTCTAAGGTATAACACAGAAAGTGGACTATGAAAAAAAAACAAGCTATATACACTGATATCATTCTTATTGATATTATCAATTTCTCAAAACTACATCTTGATGAACAGCTTGAAATCGTTACTTTTTTAACAAGAAGCTTCAAGCGGGTTATCGAAAAAATGTTGGTGAGTTCTCGTATGAGTTTACCTAAACTTATAGAGGGATTTGTTTCAACGGGAGATGGGTTTTATTGTATTCTCAATCCAAAATTTAAAGGCTATGGTACCATTTTGGCATTGAGCTTTAACCATTTTTCTGAACAAATATCTAAAAAATATACCTATTTCAATGGTATTAGAATTGCTGTTCACACAGGCTATATACATAATTTTAAAGATATCTTGGGTAATACAAACTTCATTGGTGACGGACTCAATGACTGTGCAAGATATTTGGAATACAAGAACTACGCTATCTCTACTGTGATGGTATCTGATATAGCCTATGAACAATTTAGCAAATTTTTAGAAAGATATAAAGATTTTGAAAAGCTGTTATTACATATGGAGCTCAAACACTCAAGCGCTTATGAATTTTATGACAAACATGGAAGCAAAAAACAAGGATACCTTATATGGCTTCGAAAATCGGGTATAATTATCCCACCAAAAATCACTTTTTAAAAGGGAGGCTATGAGACTTACAATTGATGAATATTCTAAACGTTTTAAAATGTCCAAAGAGATGATTTATTCAAAAATAAAAAATAAAAAGTTAAACACAATCACAGAAAATGGTATTTTATACATAGTTATTCCCAAAGAACTTATCACTATACAAGAAGAGAATACACCAAATGTTCAAAATATCAAGCCTCCATCTCCATCTAAACCAAAAACAACTGTTGCAATGGTTCTAGCACTCTATCAAAAAGAAAATCAACAACTCAAAGAAAAAATTGTTCAACTTGAGGCCAAGATTGATAAACTCATAGATGATAAAGAACAAATGCTTCGAGATGAGATGCAAAAAATAGAAAAAGTTTATACAACCAAAGATGAGCAGTTGAAGTCTATTATAGAACTCGTTAATGCAAAACTTCTTCAAGAACAACACCAACAAACACCTACTATACATGAGGTACAAACAGTTGAAACCAAAAAACTCAAAGATGAACCTGCAAAAGAAGAGATAGTAGAGCTCAAAGAGTATCTCAAAACATTAGACCTAGAAACCTATCAGAAAAAAGTGATTAAGAAAAGATTTCTAGCTGCCTACGGAAGCGACATAAGAGTTTTAAAACAAAACGGTAAGCTTTATTTAAACTTCACAAAATACGACTACACTGATTTGCTAGAATATTAATTCTTAGCAAGTCTTTATACCCTCTTTCTAACACATATTAAAAAACATAGATATTCAACTTCATTGCAACCTTTAAACATAGCATATGTATCCCTACAAGTTACTCTAATCATCACTATATTATACGAAATAACGCATATTAAATACATTTTAAACTATATTAAATATTAATTAGATTATATTTAGAACAATATAATATATAATAAACACATTAATTTGTGTATAATAATGATTAAAATGTATATTTAAGTATTTATTCAGTACAATTCTCGCTATGCAAATTAATGACTTGTTTAATATCCTACATAATGCTGTAGAATCTCAGAATAATGGTAAAAAGATATCTCTCAAAGATATGGCGCAATCACTAGGGTTATCTATGCGTACATATCAAGACTGGAAATTGGGACGTACTAAACCTCAAGCCGCTATCGCTGTGATCAAAATGTTAGGAAAATTAGATGACGATGAAATAATCAGAGCTGTTCGAAAAATCAACAAACTAGAGGACAAATGATGGGAACATTAACAAAAAAAGAGAGAGATGCTTTAGAAGATGTCTTTTTATCAATACAGACTTCAAGTGATAAATCAAAAAAAATAAAAGAACTTCTAAACTTGTTATTTCTTTATATAAGGAAATTCAATTTCAAAAACCAACTTAAAGTCGTAAATAAGGGACTAAAAGAAACAAAATTATCACAATATTCACTCAAAACAGCTCAAAAGAAGAAAAATTTAAGCAAATAAACTATAAAGTATCTTTAGCTGAATTATTTCATGTCGTGGGTAGGCATAAAAATTCGGAAAAAATCTAATCCAAGGGTACATTTATGAACAAAGCGCAATTCGTCGAATTAGTACAAAAACATGGTAATTATAAAACTAAGGTAGAAGCTGAAGCAGCTATTAAAGCATTTACAGAGGCTGTAACAGAAGCATTAGTACAAAAAGAAGATGTTTCTTTAGTAGGTTTTGGTAGCTTTAACTCTGCTCTTCAAAAAGGAAAAAGTGGAAAAGTTCCTGGTACTGATAAGACATACACTACTCAAGATAAAATGGTTCCTAAATTTAAAGCTGGCAAAGGTCTAAAAGACCGTGTTGCAGCTGGTAAATAATTGTATGTGTCATCTTTTTAGATGACACTCTTCCTTTTCTCACATGAATTTTTCAATAAAATCTTTCTTTACAAAAAACAAAGTTCCCTCAAAGAATAAAGAGGAATCTGAACTTTTAAAAAATGTAAAATCATTATCAAAATACAGTGATTTGTTTGTATTTGATGAAGTCACCATCTATCATCATACTCACAAATATAGAGTTCCTTTAATTATTTTTGACAAAACAAGGGGATTGTATATTTTTGAAAAAAAACAATGGAGTTTTAATGAACTTCAAAACGCTAAAATTGAAAGAGAAGAGCAGAGTAAACCATCTCAAAACTCTCTTTCTTACAACTTTTTGCAAAATATTATTAAACAAAAATTCAATGAGCTTATCCATAATGACGGTGTTTCTTTATACAACTGTTTACTTTTAGAAAATCTTACTTATGAAGAATATAATAGATTAGATAAAAGTATAAAAGAATATTTGCCAGAAGATAGCATCATATTTAAAGATATGCAAAAAGCTGATATTTTTAAAAAACTGCAAAGTATTGCCAAAGAAGATCCAAACCTTCCTGATACCAATACTGTTTTAGGTAATTTACTTATACAATACACCATTATTGATAATGATGCTTTACATTTTTGTTCTTTAGAACAACGTGAGTTCTTGGATCAAGAGTTGCAATATACATTTAACCTAACAGGCAAACATAAGAGTGGAAAAACAAATCTTTTACTATTAAAAGCTATTACAGAGGTTTTAAATAACCCAGATAAAAAAGTTATTATTCTTAAACCTACCATACTCTCAAAAGATATACTACAACAAAAATTTTTAAATATTATAGAACACGCAATTATAGAGATTAATCTTAACTCAATTGAGATAGTCACACCTATAGAACTTGTAAATAAACATCTCCACAAACTAAAATTAAAACAACTTGATGATATCTTATATATAGACAAAAAACTTATGAAAAAAAGTTTTGATGTTGCTGATATTATTATGTGTGATGATTCATATCTTTTATCAGATTTTTTCATACGCTATCTTCAACATATTCAAAAAGATAAAACACTGCTTGTTGTCAATAATGAAGATTTACCAATTAGTTATACATTAGAAAACAACTATCAAAACCCTAAAAAAGAAGTTCGATTTCATTTAACAACCCCTCATGCGAAAGTTCTTCATCTCATTGCATCAGCATGCAAGAAGTATGATTCTAAAGAGATAATAGTTATTAGCAACTCTTTGTCAAAGGAGAAACTGCATGATGATCTTACCTCTTTTATACCCTGTCCAATCAGCTTGATAGATGGAGATAAAAACCTTATCAATCAGAATTTGGACAATATTAAATTAGCAACTTTTAATGATATTGTTGATATACAGGCAAAATACTCTGTTATAATAGATTTATGTTTTAATAATTCTCATCTACTTGAGGATGCATTAAATCTTGCAACAGATTATACAGATATCCTTTATGAAGAGGATTGTTTTGAAATTAAATCATTGAAGGATAAACTTGATAACAAAAACTGAAAATGAGTGGAAAGAACTGCTCACACCTGAAGAGTTTTATGTGTGTCGTCAACATGGTACAGAAGCTCCGTTTTCTGGAAAATATTATAATTGTAAAGATGAAGGTATTTACAAATGTGTATGTTGTGATGCACCACTTTTTGAATCATCAACAAAATTTGACTCTGGAACTGGATGGCCTAGCTACTATGAAGCGATAAAGGATGCAGTTATAGAGATTCAAGATACTAGTTTTGGTATGGTTCGTACCGAAGTTCGTTGTGCAACATGTGACGCGCATTTAGGACATCTATTCCCTGATGGTCCAAAACCAACAGGGATGAGATATTGTATTAACTCAGTATGTTTAAAACTTGAAGAGGAGGATTAATTTTATGAAAAAAATATTGTTAGCGTTTATATTGCTTTTAAATATACAACTTATAGCAGGGGAAAACCCTCATGTAGTTTTAAAGACAACACAAGGTAAAATAAAATTGGAACTTTTTCCAGATATAGCACCAAAAGCAGTAGAAAATTTTATAACACATGTTCAAAATGGTTATTATAATCATAATGCATTCCATCGAATTATTAAGAATTTTATGATCCAGGCTGGTGATCCTACAGAAACGGGACGAGGAGGAGAGAGTATTTGGCATAAAGATTTTCAAGATGAATTTAAGCCAAATGTAGTCTTTGATAAAGCAGGTATTTTAGCAATGGCAAATCGTGGTCCAAATACCAATGGAAGTCAGTTTTTCATTACTACTGCGCCAACTCCATGGCTCAATGGTCGTCACACAATCTTTGGAAAAGTTGTAGATAAAAAATCTATGCAAACACTAAAAAAACTTAATGATGTTGCAACTACAGGAAGATATGGAGGGGATAGACCTTTAGAGAGACAAGAAATTGTCAAAGCATATATTGTAAAAAATAAACAATAATGGGCTCAACTACTTATATTACCAGTTTTTTCAACTGGCGACTCAACTTTACTTTACTGTTTCTTTTGGTAGTATTCTTTTTTTCCCTTTTTTTTAACCATACCGTAAACCATAGTTTTTTTCTTGCATTGTCTGCGTTTATTGGGGCATATATGGCTATAAATATTGGAGCAAATGATGTTGCTAATAATGTTGGTCCTGCTGTAGGTTCACAAGCACTTACGATGACTACTGCCGTCATTGTAGCAGCTATTTTTGAAGCGAGTGGAGCATTGATAGCTGGTGGGGAGGTTGTTAAAACCATTAAGAAAGGTATTATAGATATATCTGCATTTGGTGGGAACACTGATCCTTTCATATGGGCAATGATGGCAGCCTTATTATCTGCTGCACTGTGGCTTCATATAGCGACAACTCTTAAAGCACCTGTTTCTACAACACACTCTATAGTGGGTGGTGTTATGGGTGCTGGAATTGCAGCAGCAGGCTTTGCAATAGTCTCTTGGAGTACAATGGCTAAAATTGCTGCTTCTTGGATTATATCTCCACTTTTAGGTGCTCTTATCGCTGCTATTTTTCTTTATTCAATTAAGCAGACAATTGTATTTCAAGAAGATAAAATAGAAGCTGCAAAAAAGTTTGTTCCAATCTATGTGGCTTTAATGTCATGGGCCTTTATCACATACTTGACACTCAAAGGGCTAAAAAAAATATGGCCTCAAATAGTTGAACTCTTAAACTCTTTACCATTTATTACCCTAGAAGTTACAAAAAAACCATCATTTGCAACTGCTTTGCTCCTAGGGCTGTTTGTAGCCTTTATTGTTTACTTTCTTATGAAAAGAAAACTTGCATCACCGAAACATGTTTTGAAAAACAATCGAGAATCACTCAATAAACTTTTTACCATTCCGCTGATTTTCGCAGCAGCACTTCTTAGTTTTGCACATGGTGCTAATGATGTAGCAAATGCTGTTGGTCCCTTGGCTGCAATTAATGATGCTCTGCTTCATGGAAATATAGGAACAAAAGCTTCTATTCCTTTATGGGTAATGGGAATTGGGGCACTTGGCATCGCTCTTGGTTTAGCACTCTATGGTCCAAAACTTATTCGAACAGTAGGAAGTGAAATAACTGAACTTGATCAAATGAGAGCATTTTCCATTGCAATGGCAGCTTCCATTACTGTTATTATAGCTTCTCAACTAGGACTTCCAGTAAGTTCTACACATATTGCTATAGGTGGTGTTTTTGGAGTTGGTTTTTTACGAGAATATTTACAAGCGGATAGTAACGAAGAAAAGACACATTATGTAGAAAGAGGTTTTATTAAAAAGATTATAGCAGCATGGATCATTACAGTACCTGCAACGGCTTTACTCTCTGCTTTTATTTTCTATATCATTCGCTTTCTTATAAACTAAAGAGACACTCTCTTTAGTTTATAACTTTGGTCCAGCAGCTGAAAAGTCAAACTCACTGTCTTCGCTCTGGTATTTTTTAAAGTTATCAATAAACATTTGAGCTAACTTATCACGAGTAACATCAAACTCTTCTTTATCTTCCCAAGCATTTCTAGGATTTAAAATATCTGGATCAATATCACCTAAAGTTTTTGGAACATGAAGAGCAAATGTTTTTGTCGTATCAAATTCACTCTCTTTAATGCTACCATCTAAAATAGCATTGATACATGCACGAGTATCTTTAATGCTCATACGTTTTCCAACACCATATCTTCCACCTGTCCATCCAGTGTTAACAAGATAAACATTTACATCATGCTTATCAATCTTTTCACCAAGAAGTTTTGCATATACTGTTGGATGTAAAGGTAAAAATGCTTCACCAAAACACGCAGAGAATGTTGCCACAGGTTCTGTAATACCACGCTCAGTTCCTGCTACTTTTGCAGTATAACCACTTAAGAAATAGTACATTGCCTGTTCACGAGTAAGTTTTGAAACTGGAGGAAGTACACCAAATGCATCAGCTGTTAAGAAGATAATATTTTGAGGATGTCCAGCCATTAAATCTGGTTTATGGTTTTCAATATGTTCAATCGGATAAGAAACACGAGTATTTTCTGTTTTAGAACCATCTTCGTAATCTACTTCACCATTTTCATCGACAACAACATTCTCTAAAAGTGCACCTCTTTTAATAGCACCATAGATCTCTGGTTCACTTTTACCATCAAGATTAATAACTTTTGCATAGCATCCACCTTCAAAGTTGAAGACACCATGGTTATCCCATCCATGTTCATCATCACCAATTAGAGCACGGTTTGGATCTGTAGAGAGTGTCGTTTTTCCTGTACCACTTAAACCAAAGAAAAGTGCTGTATCACCCTCTTTTCCAACATTTGCAGAACAGTGCATAGAAAGTTTACCCTCTAATGGTAACCAGTAGTTCATCATTGAAAAAATCCCTTTTTTCATTTCACCACCATAATATGTACCACCAATGATTGAAATATTATTTTCAATATCAAACATAACGAACACTTCAGAGTTCAATCCGTGTTCCTTCCATTTATCATTGATAGTTTTACAAGCATTTAAAACAGTAAAATCTGATTTAAACACTTCAAGTTCAGCTTCTGTAGGACGTATGAACATATTTTTTACAAAATGTGACTGCCAAGCTATTTCAGATACAAAACGTACTGATCTTTTAGAGGCTGGTGAAGAACCACAAAAAACATCAGTAATATAAAGATCTTTTCCAGAAAGCTCTTCACGAGCCACTTCTAAAAGTTCATTAAATACTTCTTCAGATACTGGCTTGTTCACATCACCCCAAGCTATATATCTGTTTGAAGGATCTCTTTGAACAAAATACTTGTCTTTTGGACTACGACCTGTAAAGATACCAGTATCTACGGCTGTCGCACCACTTTTTGTTAGTTTCACTTCACCATTGTCAAGTTCATGTTGAATTAACTCATCATAGCTAAGGTTATGGTAGACCTTCCCTATATTTTTAAGTCCTAAATCTTCTAATTCCGTTAAATTCATAATTTACCTTCAGGGTACATATTAATATTGATATATTCAAATATATCATCTAGGGTGAAATTATACTACTTATAAACCTAAATTAAAAGTAAAATCACAAGATTTTTGCAACATTATTGAAAATATAAAAGATTATAAAAAAGAAATTAATATTCAACATTAATTTAAGAATACTTTGGTTAAAATTACACCTCTTAAAAAGCTCGGTTAACTCAGTGGTAGAGTGCCACCTTGACATGGTGGTGGTCACTGGTTCAAATCCAGTATCGAGCACCATACAACACTTTAAGCCTCAATACTATACAATCTTCTAAAGGTTACACCTAAATTAGAAGGATTTCTCATGAAAAATATCACAACACAACTAGAACAATATGTACAAAAATGTGATGAAGTTTACCTATCAAGTCATCTTCAAAATATACTCAAAAAAGCCTCTTTGAATGTATCTCAAATAAATGTAAAGAAATTAAAAAAACTACTTCAAAAAAAGATAGTTCTTCTTGATGTACGAGAACCTGAAGAGTTTGCTTCTGGGTATATCAATGCACAAACTGTATTGACAATACCAAGAGGTAAACTTGAATTTGTTGCCATTGAAAAAATAGCAAAACAATTTGGTCAAGATCAACTCATTGTGACTTATTGTCTTAAAGGACCTCGTGGTTTGCTTGCAGCATATCAACTTCAAAAATTAGGTTTTACCAATGTGTATAATCTTGAGGGTGGTATTTTACAATGGTTGGCAAAAGGAAATAGTATCAGAAATTATTTAGGGGAGATGAAGTTAGTTTCATAATTATATTTGGTGGAGCTGTGCGGAATCGAACCGCAGTCCGAAACCTAGCTACTCTTGGCGTCTACATGTTTAGAAAGGTTGTTTATATCTCATCTTGCTTCACACAACCTGCAAAGCTACACAAGACCAGCCTCTAATGTTCATCTTGCATGGAGACACACGCAAGATATATCTAAATGATTGGTTATACTTCGAACCCTGCCTATTTAGAATCAGCAGGTGAAGCAGCCCGTCCTCTTAACGAGGGGGTAAAACTTAAGCTACTGCTAAAGCTGGGCGATAATTTGTATTGTTTGCGTTTATTCGCGTTGAGCCGTATAACGGAAATGCTCAGTCCGACATGCAACCAAGAGCTACTAGATCCCGTCGAAACCAGGTCAGCCCCATAGTGTAGAATTATATTATACCAAAAAGTGTGTATATTTTGTAAAAAATTAAATTTTTGATTTTGATATAAAGAGTTAAGTGGTGGCCTGTCTCGGAATCGAACCAAGGACACAGTGATTTTCAGTCACTTGCTCTACCGACTGAGCTAACAGGCCAAAATAAAAAAAGTCTTTAAAAGAAGTGGTGGCCTGTCTCGGAATCGAACCAAGGACACAGTGATTTTCAGTCACTTGCTCTACCGACTGAGCTAACAGGCCATCTTTTAAAGGCTGAAATTATAAGCAAACTCTACTGAATTTTAGCTTACAAAGAAAACATTATCGTATTTTCAATGTAATTAAGGCTAAAACATTCGATAAGATGGCTATAATCCAAAAACGAACAATTATTTTATTTTCTGCCCACTGCTTCATTTCAAAATGATGATGAATAGGTGCCATAAGAAAAACTCTTTTTTTCCGAAGCTTAAAACTACTAACTTGTAAAATCACTGAAAGTGTCTCTATAACGAAAATGGAACCTATAAGTAAAAGAAGAATTTCACTCTTACTTATTATCGCCAAATATCCTAAAAAAGCTCCAACTGTCAAAGAACCACTATCTCCCATAAATACTTCAGCAGGATGACAGTTGTACCATAAAAACCCGCATAAAGCCCCAATAAGAGCACTAGCAATTATTGCTACCTCACTAACAGCAAAATTTGGCATAAGAAGATAGCTACTAAGCTTAACATTACCAGTAATATAAATAATAATACTAAAACTTACTAAAGCTGCGATGGAAGGAACCGTCGCCAAACCATCAAGACCATCTGTTAAGTTAACAGCATTGGATGTAGCAATGATAACAAGCATCCACAAAGCAACTGCGAACATCCCCATATCAAGAACTGGCTTTTTCAAAAAAGGAACATACAAATCTGTATTGAAATCCGCCACATAGCATAGAAAACACGCAACAATAAATGCTGAAACTATCTGCAATAAAAGTTTTGTACGTGCTTTAAAACCTGCCAGATTTTCACTTTTTTTTATTTTTGCAAAATCATCCCAAAAACCTATGCTCATAAAAAGTACAAGAGTAATAAGTGCACCGAGTGCATATGCATTGGTTAAGTTTACACTAATCAATGTTGCTATGATAGTAGCACCAATAAAGACTATACCTCCCATAGTAGGAGTAGATGCTTTTTCTTGATGACGATCAGGTGCCCAGTCGTTTATAGGTTGGACACTTGATGTTCGTTGTGCCCAACGTATAAATTTTGGAAAAAGATACAAAGAGATAATTAAAGCAAGAAAAAATGCTATACCTGCACGGATAGTAATATATCCTAAAAGATTAATATGAAAAATTTCGTGTAACCAAAAAAGCAATGATATTCCTATATTTATGAAATGAAAGTACTATTATATAAATTAAAAGTGACATTATAGTATAATCCACACTAGAAAATCTAACATATTAGGAATAATGGTGAGTAAAAAAGCAATTTTAGTGATTACTGATGGTATTGGATATTCTGATAAAACAGAGTTCAATGCTTTTTACAATGCAAATAAACCAACATACGATAAACTTTTTGCACAGGTTCCCCACTCTCTTATTGATACTTTTGGTTTAAGTGTCGGTTTACCTGAAGGGCAGATGGGTAACTCTGAAGTTGGTCATATGAGTATAGGTAGTGGTAGAGTTTTATATCAAGATCTTGTTAAAATCTCTTTAGCCCTCCAAGAAGATACTTTAGAACATAATGAAGTGCTTCAAAACCTTTTCCATACTTCGGATAGGCTTCATCTTATTGGGCTTATGAGTGATGGTGGTGTACACTCTCATATAGATCACTTTATGGGTATTGCTGATATTGCAGCACGCAATGGTAAGAAAGTTTTTTTACATCTTATTACAGATGGTCGTGATGTTTCTCCAACATCTGCACCTAAATATATTGAAAAGGTTAAAAAACATTTAAATGAGAATGTAACTATTGCCACAATTAGTGGTCGATTTTATGCAATGGACAGAGACAACAGATGGGAAAGAATCAAACGTGCCTATGATGCTATAGTTTTTGCAGATCCTAAAACATCAATGACTCCTGAAGCCTATATTGGCCACTCTTATGCACTGGGAGAGACTGATGAATTTATTGAACCAACTGCATTTGAAGGGTATGATGGGATGGAAGATGGAGATGCAGTACTTACTATCAACTTTAGAAGTGATCGTATGCGTGAAATGGTTACGGCACTTGCCAGCGAAGATTTCAGTGAGTTTGAACGTAAACCTGTAAAAGTCAATCTTGCTACTATTACCGAGTATGACAAATCCTTTACATATCCAGTGCTATTTAAAAAAGATGCACCAAAAAATACACTTGCAGAAGTGATAGCTAAAGAGGGTTTAAGACAACTTCACACTGCGGAAACTGAAAAATATGCTCACGTTACATTTTTCCTTAATGGTGGTATCGACGAACCATATGAGAATGAAACACGTGTACTTATCCCCTCACCAAATGTAAAAACATACGATATGAAGCCAGAAATGAGTGCCAAAGAGGTTGGTGAAGTGGTTCTTAAAGCGATGGATGATAAATATGACTTTATAGTAGTAAACTTTGCCAATGGTGATATGGTTGGACATACTGGTGACTTTGAAGCAGCAAAGAAAGCTGTAGAGGCTGTCGATACACAACTGGGTCTTATTTGGAACAAAGCAAAAGAGAATGACTATGCTTTTGTTTTGACAAGTGACCATGGAAACTGTGAAGAGATGAAAGATGAAGATGGCAATATTCTTACAAATCATACGGTTGGAAAAGTATGGTGTTTTGTAGATGCAGATAATATTGATAAAGTAGCAGCAGGTGGATTAAACAATATTGCACCTACTGTTTTAAAACTTATGAACATAGAAATTCCATCAGAGATGGATCATAGTTTAATATAAATAAAGGAGAATAGTTTTATGAAATTTAGTGGAAAGAATGTTTTAGTAACAGGTTCAAGTCGTGGTATTGGTGCTGAGATAGCAAAAACGTTAGCATCTTATGGTTTAAAAGTTTGGATTAACTACCGCAGTGGTGCTGCTGAAGCAGATGCTGTCAAAGAAGCGATAGAAGCAGAAGGTGGGCAAGCAGCGGTAATCGGATTTGATGTAAGCGATGAAACAGCATTTATCGATGCTATCAAAACAATAGTTGATAGTGACGGAGAGCTTTCTTATCTTGTCAATAATGCAGGAATTACAAAAGACAAACTCGCACTTCGTATGAAAACGCAAGAGTTTATGGATGTTATCAATGCAAATCTAACATCAGCATTTATTGGCTCACGTGAACTTTTTAAAGTTGCAAGAAAGAAAAAATTTGGTGCTGTTGTCAACATCGCTTCTATCGTTGGCGAGACTGGAAATGCAGGACAAACAAACTATACTGCGAGTAAAGGTGGTGTTATTGCGATGACTAAATCATTTGCAATTGAAGCAGCAACTAGTGGTATTCGCTACAACTCTCTTACACCTGGATTTATCGCTACAGAGATGACAGAAGTACTCAGTGATGATGTCAAAGCTGGCATCAATGCAAAAATCCCAATGAATCGAATGGGTGAGGCAAAAGAGGTTGCAGAGGCAACAGCATTTTTACTCTCAGATCATGCAAGTTACATTACTGGAGAAACGCTCAAAGTTAACGGCGGAATGAATATGGCATAAATCTACTCTAAGATACTTATGCTATAATTACAGGATTTTAAACTTAAAGATAGGAGCTATAATGGCACTTTTAGATGATATTAAAGAGGTAGTAGTTGAGCAATTAAGCGTAAGCGCTGATGAAGTAAAAGAAGATTCAAAATTCGTTGAAGATTTAGGTGCTGATAGCCTTGATGTAGTTGAATTAGTAATGGCTCTTGAAGAGAAGTTCGATATCGAGATTCCTGATGATGAAGCTGAGAAGATTCAAACTGTTAAAGATGTAGTTGATTATATCGAAGCAAATAAATAGTAATAATTTTTGATTACCATAAGGGCTTTGCTCCTTTGGTAACAAAATATTTTTAATAATTAATAAATTGGTTAATTTTTAAAAGTATTTAATATATGTATATGGAGAGTATGAATGAGAAGAGTTGTAGTTACTGGTCTAGGTATGATAAATTCTGTAGGTCACGATAAAGAGAGTTCTTTTAAGGCTATTTGTGATGGTGAATGTGGTATTGACACTATCACTATTTTTGACCCTGAAGCATTTAGTGTTAAAATAGCAGGCGAAGTAAAAAACTTTGATCCAGCATCTGTAATGCCTCCAAAAGAGGTAAAAAAAGCAGATAGATTTATCCATTTAGGTCTTAAAGCTGCTCAAGAAGCTATGGAAGATGCAAACTTACCAGAAGATATAGATATGGAACGTTTTGGTATCTCTGCTGGTAGTGGTATTGGTGGTCTTCCATCTATTGAAAAGAACTCAGTTATATTAGAAAATCGTGGACCAAGAAGAATCTCTCCATTTTTCATCCCTGGCGCACTTGTAAATATGCTTGGTGGATTTGTTTCTATCGAACATGGAACAAAAGGACCAAATCTTTCTTCTGTAACTGCATGTGCTGCTGGTACACACGCAATCAGTGAAGCTGCTAAGACTATTATTTGTAACGGTGCTGAGAGAATGTTGGTTGTTTCAGCAGAATCTGCAATCACTGGTGTCGGTATCGGTGGATTTGCTGCGATGAAAGCACTCTCAACACGCAACGATGAGCCTAAAAAAGCTTCTCGTCCATTTGATGCTGGTCGTGATGGTTTCGTTATGGGTGAAGGAGCAGCTGCACTTGTTCTTGAAGAGTATGAAAGTGCTGTAGCCCGTGGAGCAAAAATCTATGGTGAACTTATCGGTTTTGGTGAAAGTGGTGATGCAAACCATATCACAACACCATCACTTGATGGACCAGCACGTGCAATGAAAGCAGCATACAAAATGGCTGGTGAACCTAAAATTGATTATGTAAATGCACATGGAACATCGACGCCAATCAATGATAAAAATGAAACCTTAGCGGTCAAAGAACTACTAGGTGGGAAAGAAAACTGTCCTCCAGTGAGTTCTATCAAAGGTCAGATTGGTCACTGTCTTGGAGCAGCAGGTAGCATTGAAGCAGTTACTTGTCTTATGGCAATGCGTGATGGAATCATTCCTCCAACTATTAACTATGAGACACCAGATGAAAATTGTGACCTTGATTATGTGACCGAGGGAGCAAGAAAGGCAGAGCTAAATATAGTTATGTCTAACTCATTTGGTTTTGGTGGCACAAACGGTGTTCTCATTTTCAAAAAAATCTAACATATAGGGATTCCAATTGGCAACATACTTAGAGTTTGAAAAAAAGATAAAAACGATTCAAGAGGATATTATCTCTGCACAGGTTCGCCATGATTATGATGTAGCAGAAGCATTTAAGAGAAAGCTCGATAAAGAGGTGGAAAAAATCTACAAGAATTTATCTGACTTCCAAAAACTTCAATTAGCGCGCCATCTTGATCGTCCATATGCACTTGATTATATCAATATGATTATGCATGATAAATATGAAATACATGGAGACAGACATTTCCGTGATGATGCTGCTATTATCTGCTATATGGGTTATATTGGAGATCAAAAAGTTGTTGTCATTGGTGAACAAAAAGGTCGTGGTACAAAAAACAAACTCAAACGTAATTTTGGTATGCCACATCCAGAAGGATACAGAAAAGCACTTCGTGCTGCTAAATTAGCTGAAAAATTCAATCTTCCACTTCTTATGTTAGTAGACACACCAGGTGCATATCCAGGTATTGGTGCTGAAGAGCGTAACCAATCTGAAGCAATTGCAAGAAATCTTCTTGAATTTGCTGAACTTAAAATTCCGACGGTATCTATTGTTATTGGTGAAGGTGGTTCTGGTGGAGCACTTGCTATTGGTGTAGCAGATAGATTTGCAATGATGCGTTATTCTATATTTAGTGTTATCTCTCCTGAAGGGTGTGCAGCTATTTTATGGAATGATCCTAAAAAAGTTGAAGCTGCAACAGAAGCACTTAAAATTACAAGTTTTGACCTAAAAGAGTTAGGTCTTATTGATGATATTGTCAATGAACCACTCATTGGTGCTCATCGCGAAAAAGAGGCAGCAGCAACTGCTATTAAAGAATACTTCTTAGACGAGGTGGAAAAATTAAAAGCTATGAGTACTGATGAAAGACTTGAAGCTCGTTACAATAAACTCGTAGCACCTGGTGCATTTAAAGATGCAGATGAAGAACCTGAGAACACTTCACTTCTTGATACTATCCTCAAACCAAAAGCAAAAAAAGATGATGTCAAAGAGATTGTTCTCGAAAACAATGAGAAAAAAGAGGAAGAATCATCTTCAAAAGAGAAAGAAGAGAAGTAAAACTTCTCTATTTCTTCTCTAAAAGAGGATCAAATTTAGGACGCTTCAATCTTGGAGCTTCTTTTGAAAAACGGATAAGATCCTCTACTGTTTTTACATCTTCACTAAGATTTTCCAATGATAATAAAAAAAGCCCATATGTGGTTAAAACATCACTCATAGCTCTATGGTGCGTTGCATTAGGATTCAAATTAAGAGACTCATTAAGATAAGAAAGAGCATATCTGTATGATGCAACTGTCCTCTCAGCCAAAGCTAAAGAACACAGACTACGATTGAGCAATGGCTCAAATCCTATTTTTTCCATACTTTGAGAGATAAACATATAATCAAACTTCACATCATGTGCAACAAAAACAGCATTTCCCAAAAAGGGTCGAAATGCTTGCAGTACCTCTTTAAGAGAAGGAGCATCTTTTGTATCTTCAGCACTTATTCCAGTTATTTCTGTAATATGGGGATTGATTGTCTGCGTATATACCAAAGAGTCAAATCTATCTATAATTTTTCCGTTTTTAACTTTTACGGCAGCAAGCTCAATAATTTGATGTTTATCAATCTTAGAACCATTCGTTTCAATATCAACTATACAAAACTCTGCTTCTTTAATCGGAATAAACTTAGTATCAAAATAGAAATACCCTTCATGTTTGACTACATTAAGCCCTTGTCCTCTCCAGAGTTCCAAAGAGAGTTCAAGTTCATATTCAAGCTGGTCTTTAAGTGTTTTTAACGAAAGCCCACGGGTAGCAAGTCTTGAAATACTTTTATTATCGAGTGAAATATTATGAGAGAGCATTTTTTATAAACTCTTGCACTTTAAAAGCATCTTTTTTACCATAAGACTTCTCGACACCACTACTCACATCTACACCAAAAAAACCATAACTTTTTACACTTACAACATTGGTAGCATCCAAACCACCCGCTAAAATGATTTTGGAACAATCTACACCATCAAACCACTCAATGTTAATCCTCTTCCCTGCTCCACCGTACGCTTCGCAGTAGGCATCAACTAAACGGTATTGATCACTAAATTGTAAAATATCCTCTTTCTTCTTTGCTCGTATCACTCTTATATAAGGAACTTCCAACCCCTCCAAAAGAGTATCATCTACTTCAAAATGAAGCTGTGCAAGTGTTGCACCACTTCTTTTGCACATATCATTAATGCTATTGGCATCTTCATTGACAAAAAGAGCTACTTTCTCCACAAAAGGTGGCAGTTTTTTTATAATTGCCTGTGCATCTTCAACAGAGATATATCGGGGTGATTTTTCGTAAAATACAAAACCAAGTGCATGCGCTCCAGCATCAACAGCCACCATTGCATCTTCATAAGAGGTGATACCACAAATTTTGGTACGCATTAGATTTGTAAACTCTCTATTGCTTCTTTTTTACTTGCGTGTTTAAACACATAACTACCTGCTACAACAACATCGACACCCACCTCTTTTAAGGCTTGTATGTTTTTATCACTAACCCCACCATCAACTTCAATCAAACACGCAGGGTTTAAACGCTTTCTCATAGCATCAAGTTTTTTTGCTTTTGGAAGTACTGTATCGATAAAACTTTGTCCTCCAAAACCAGGGTTTACACTCATCAAAAGCACCATATCCAAATCACCTAAAATATACTCTAACTCTTCTGGAATAGTATTTGGATTTAACACAACTGCTGGTTTAATACCATACGAACGAATCTTTTGAATAAGTCTGTGAGGATGTTTCTCCTCTTCAATATGAAAAGAGATATATTCAGGTTTCAGCGGTGCGAAAAGTTCAACAAAAAAAGTGTTGTTTTGCACCATTAGATGGATATCTAATGGCTTGGTTGCTGCTTTTGCAATTGCCTCAACGACGACTGGTCCAATAGTAAGATTGGGTACAAAATGCCCATCCATCACATCTACATGGACTAAATCACAGCCACTTTCACATATCTCTTGTACATCACGAGCCAAATTTCCAAAATCTGCAGAAAGAACACTTGGAGCAACTTTTATCATTTTTTATCCAATATATAATTTTTAAAATTATATATTTTTCTAGCTTTTATCTTGTTAAGAAAAATAAGAACTTTTCATCATTAAATACAAGGTCAACCTGCACCCCTTTTTTATTTTGTGCCACTTCCATCAACGATGCTATATCTGAATAGGTACGAGGAAGTGTAATGTCAACAGAATAACCCTCATCAGCTAAAAGAGTTTTAACTTTACCACCGACAATATTCACAAGTTCTGCAAGTGTGTCCAAAATAAGTTCTTTATCATCTGTTTCCTCACCAATAAGAAGTTCACAAGCCTTTTTTGCGATATTAACAGGAAATACAAGAATCACCATTCCATCAATATCTCCATAAAACCCAATGGAACTCGCTATTTTATCATCTGAATCTGCTATAGCAATTGTATCAATTTTAGCAGCTTCTTTATATGCCTTAGAATTGGTCATCATTTCAATAGTACCTACAGTAGCTTCAATAAAATTAGGAAGTTCTGTTACAATAACTTTATTGAGTGTACGTTTATTTTTTACAACTGCTGCACTACTTGCGCCCAACTCTTGAAGTAATTCTTTATCTTGCAAGATATCATCCATTTGATTGAAAAACATAATACCTGAATCTTCTAGTGTCTCTTTAAAGCTTATAGGGGTTTTATCAAAACTCATACCCACAAAACATATGGTTGCATTATACTCAGCACTAGAACTTGCTAGTTTAGAAAAGAAGTTCAACGCATGCACATTCATACTAACTACTTTATATGCATCAAATATAAAAAGTCTAAAACCTACATTGAGTGAATTGGTATGGTAGTTAATATCAAAACTACTACCTATCTCAGCATCTAAAAATGATGAAACAGTATAAATTATAGCATTACCTGTTACTCTTGTTGCTACTTTTTGCCCAGTCTGTCCTAAAAATGTATCTTTGATAATAACATCATATGCGGATTCTACTTTTGCTTTTTGTTCAAACTCTGCCAAACTTTGCGCTATTATAGGGTTATGACCGTTATCATGCAATTCTATTGCTATAGCTGTACGTTGCGATTTGTCTTCACTGTAAAGCAAAACATTCTTACTTTTATTTTGAAAACTTGAAGCAAAAAGTGATGCTACTTCTTGAGTGATAAACAAAGAAAATATTATTTCATCTTTATAAAACTTCGTTATTGCATTATATTTTTTCTCGTCATAATCACAAAACCCAACGGTAATATGTTTTTCACTACGCACTTTTTGAAATAGTTTAACAAAAGCGTCAAGTCCGTTACGATTAAAAAAAATCACTTTTTTTAGAGATACTAATACCATATCCACATTGGCATGAAGTGTTGCATTGATATCTTCAATACTCAACATTGAGAGACTTGAATTTCCATCTAAAAAACCCTGAGGATGAAAAACTCCTATTCCATTTTTTATAACTGCTCTCATGCAATCTCCATTAATGTTGCGAAATCTTCATAAATATCACTAACATATTCAATATTAAACGAGATAAAATCGTTTAATCCAGCGTCAATGTAAACAGGTTTTGATAGTGTATAAAAGAGTAAAAGATGCATCCATTTACCAAGTGCATCTGTTTGAATATCTTCTGAAGGTTTTACCCCAGATGCTGCTTGCACTATTTCACCTATAACAGATTCCATCTCCCATTTTATCGCTATTGCTTCACATATATCAAAAAGATCTTTCTTACATAAACGTTTTAAAATTGTATTGAGATCTATATCTTTAGTAGTACGTAGAAGTTCTACATCCTCTTTTTTTTCACAAAAAAGTGCTTCACTAACAATAATGCTAGCTGGAAGTAATGCTATAGCACTTTGAATATCTTTATTTTCTATCTTTAGATATTTAGTAATTTTTTGCCAATTTACAGCAAGTTCTGCCTGTAAATTGGCAAAATTATTTTTATTTAGCTTAAAAAAATTCCATTGTGACGGGGAAAGGAGTGATACCATGTAAGCATATACAGCCTGCTGTGATTTAGCTACACCCAAAATTCCAAAGATTTGAGAAATATCTTTTACCTCATTCTTAAAACCATATATTGGTTTATTTACAAGTGTTCTAAGATAACTGCTCAAAGCAAGATCTTCTTTAGCAACTTTTGCCGCTTCTATAAGTTCACCTTCATTAAGAAGTTTTAACGTTGTTTGAAGAATCTTTGGCGCAGGTGGTATCTTTTTAATAAAACTATCTATTTTTTCATTTGTTATCAAGTCTTTACTTTCTCTTTAATTTTTAAAAATATTTTCAAACGTCATGTATTCTAACTATTCTTATATAAAATATAGTTAAATTTTCTACTAATCCAACAATTCCATTTCGCTTAAGTTGAAGTTTTGCTTTAATTTGATACAATTCGCAACTTTAAAAACCTAATAAAGGAACCTAAAATGGCAAGAAGATGTGCTATTAGTGGCAAAGGCCCTATGAGTGGGAACAATGTATCTCACGCGAAAAACAGAACAAAGCGTCGTTTTTTACTAAACCTAAGAACAGTGCGTATCACATTAGAAGATGGTACAACGAAAAAGATTAAGATTTCTGCAAGAGAATTACGCACACTTAAGAAAAATTCGTAAACTCTAGGAATATGTTTTGAATCTTTTAGAAAGGATTCGCAAATTCCTCAATTGGGAGATTACTCCCAAACCCGATCCAAAACTTCTTCCTGAAGTTTACCCCCATCTCAAAGCTTTTCGATTACCTCTTATTCTTACAGTATTAGTGATGCTCATTGGCTCTATAGGCTATGTAGTAATAGACAACTTTACTATAATGGATGCCATCTATCAAACAGCCATTACATTTACAACAGTTGGTTTTGGTGAGATCGCACCAATGTCAGAAAATGGTAGAATATTTACAATCAATCTTATCATTGCTGGTTTTGCTGTATTTTCAAGTGCTTTGGGTATTTTAGTTGCAGAGATAAATAAAGGTCATATTGTCGCTGTTTTAAAGGAGAGACGTATGTTATATAAAATAGCAAGATTAAAAAAACATTTTGTTGTATGTTACCATAACGATTATACTATTGAGGTAACCAAACAATTACGAAAAAATCACATCCCATTTATAGTGATTGACCCTAGGGAAGATATACATAAATGGGCACAAGAGTATAAGTACCCTCATTATCTTCAAGCTGAACCACATGCCGAACTTGCCATGCTTAAAGCTCATCTCTCCTCTGCAAAAGGGCTTATAACACTCTCAGATTCTATTGCCGATAATATTGCACTTATCGCTTCTGTTAGACTCTTTGAAAAAGAACATTTTCTTCCACGCCCATATTATGTGATATCCGCAGCTGAGAATATGAGTGATGTAGAAAAACTTAAAAAACTTGGTGCTGATACAGTGGTGAGTCCAACAAAACTGACAGCCCAAAGGGTAAGTGCCATGGCAGCACGCCCAGATATGGAAAATCTTTTAGAGGAATTTTTATATAAAAGTGACAACCCACTTGATATGCAGGAGATTGAAGTTCCACGCTACAGTTGGGCAGTACTTAAAAAACTTAAAGAGACCCATATTCGTGAAATTGCCAACACTTCAGTTGTCGGTATAACAACAAAAGATGGAAAATTCATCACAATGCCAAAAGGTGATACATTAGTAACAAGTGAATCAAAACTTTTAGTAATTGGTACGCAAGCAGGTATCAAAATAACACGTGACCTTATGAGAAAACGGGTCAAACCTAAGGAGTTGAAATTTGTATAAATTAACAAAAATAGAGAGTGGTGTATGTGCTGCTGATGGTTTCTTTGCTGATGGTGTAAGTGCAGGTCTCAAACCTGATGGTGCCAAAGATATGGCATTTATATACAGTGACACTCTTTGTGATATAGCTTCTGTCTTTACAACAAATAAAATGACAGCAGCCCCTATTCGCCATTTTCGCAATAAAGGAGATTTTCAAACCAATTTTGTCCTTATTAACTCTAAGAATGCCAATGCGATGACAGGTAAAGCGGGTATTGAGGATATTGATGAGATTCTATCAGCCTTGCCTGCTAATATTACCAACCCTGTTATGAGTTCCACTGGTGTTATTGGTGTTCGTTTGCCAAAAGATAAAATCATTAGCGGCACAAAACTTTTTAATCTTACAACACGCAACTCTGATGCAGCAGCACAGGCGATTATGACAACAGACAGTTTTGCCAAAAAGATTGCATATAAAGTAGAGCTAGAAGATGGTAGCAATTTCCACATTGGTGCAATAGCAAAAGGGGCAGGAATGATTAACCCTGCCATGGCAACGATGTTATGTTTTATCACAACAGATGCAGATATTACAAAAGAGGAGATGCAAACACTTTTAAATGCTAACACGCAACTCACATTCAATGCAGCAAGTGTGGACGGTGACACCTCAACCAATGATACTGTTATGCTTTTAAGCAATAAAAAATCTGGTATATACAATAAAGAAGCTTTCAATAAAGCACTTTATGAGATTATGACATTTTTAGCACGTGAGATGGTACGTGATGGAGAGGGTGCCACCAAACTTGTTACTTACAAAGTCACAGGCGCTGTATCTGATAAAGAAGCTGAAGTAGTAGCAAAAGCACTCTCTAACTCACTTTTAGTCAAAACTGCACTTTACGGTGAAGATCCAAACTGGGGGCGTATCGCTTCAACGGTGGGAGCAAGCGGTGCTAAAGCCGATGAAGCACTTTTAAGTATCTCTTTTGATGATGTTTGTGTTTATGATAAAGGTAATCTCTATTTTGATGAAGCTATGGAGGTCAAAGCTGCACAAGTTATGAAAAAAGACTCTTTTACTATCTCTTGTGATTTAGGTTTAGGTGATGGCTCTTTTAGAGCGTATGGATGCGATCTCGGATATAAATATGTGGAGATCAATGCAGATTATAGAACATAATTTCTATAATCTTTACTCATAATCCCTTTTAAACTCTACATACCGTTTGGCAGAAGCATACAGTTCTGCCACCTCATCCTCACTGAGTTCTCGTATAACTTTAGCAGGAGACCCCACTATAAGACTTCGTGGTGGGAAAATTTTGTTTTTTGTTACAAGTGCGCCAGCACCTACAATGCTCTCTTTTCCAATAACCGCACCATCTAAAATAGTTGCACTCATCCCAATAAGACACGCATCCTCAATGGTACAACCATGAAGCATAACACGATGACCAATCGTAACATCATCACCTATCACAGTAGGATTTCCAGTTGATTTATCACCATTTTTATAGTGTGTTACATGTAGCATAGAGAGGTCTTGAATATTGGTTCTATCCCCTATTTTTATATAGTGCACATCACCCCTTACAACACATCCAAACCAGATAGAGCAATCTTTCCCACATGTAACTTCGCCAATCACATCGGCAGAGGGTGCAACCCATGTTCCCTCACCTATTTTTGGTACAATGTTCTTATATTTGTGTAACACGCAACTCTCCTTAACTCTCAATGAATAAACGCTCAACAAGCTGTTTGATATGACTACTTGTTTCTTTGCGTGTTGCTTTGGCTATACGGTTTACATAATCTTCTAAAAGTTTATGATTATTGATGCTTCTCTCACTAGCTTTGACTTTAACATATGTTCCATCACTTTGGAGTTCATGAGCGAGAACATTATCAGAACATTGAAGTTTAAGTATCTGAATAATTTTCTTTTGTGCATCAACATCTTTTACAGCAGTAAGCAGTTCTATACGACGAACAAGGTTTCTTGGCATCCAGTCTGCACTTGAGATATACACCTGTGAAGCATCATTTTTAAAATAGAATGCTCTTGCGTGTTCTAAATATTTTCCAAGTATAGAGATAACACGGATATTTTCACTCACTCCCTCTATGCCAGGTTTTAAACAACATATACCGCGAACAATAAGTTCTACTTTTACACCAGCCTGAGAAGCTTTATAAAGAGCACGAATCACATCATCATCAACCAAAGAGTTAACCTTAGCAATGATATGTCCGTCACTTCCCTGTCTTGTTTCATTATGAATAAGTGAGAGCAGTTTTGGCTTGATTTGTGATGGTGCCATATAGAGCTCATTAAGTTTCCCTTTTTTACTAAAGCCTGTTAAAAAGTGAAAAAAACGAGTTAAATCATTGGTAACAACATCTTTACTTGTCATATAACTCATATCTGTATATATCTTTGCTGTAGCTGGATTATAATTTCCTGTACCCAAATGTGCATACTGTTTAAGCTTACCGTTTTTTCTGCGTGTTACAAGGGCTGCTTTGGCATGAACTTTAAATCCTTGAATACCATAAATAACATGTGCACCCGATTTCTCCAGTGCTTTTGCCCAGATCAGGTTGTTTTCTTCATCAAAACGGGCTTTAAGTTCAACCATAACAGTTACCTGTTTACCACTTTCACTCGCATCCATTAACGCTTTGACAATAGGGGAATTTGTACCTGAACGATAAAGTGTCATTTTAATAGAGACTACATCTGGGTCTTTTGCAGCAGCTTGAATCAATGTAACAATTGGTTCAAAACTCTCATACGGATGATACATAAAGACATCTTGTTTTTCCAAAATAGCAAAAATATTATCACCATTGTCAAACGGTGGAAGATTTTTTGGTTTAAATGGTGGTAAAAGCAGGTGAGCAAAATCTTTATTATTGACTATTTGCCATAAGGAAGCAAGATTTAAAAAGGTATGAAATTTGTAAATATCATCTTTATAAACATTGGTGTGGCGGTTAAAAAAATTAATGATTTCATCATCAGCATTACTGCCCACTTCAAGACGAACCATCTCCCCTTTTCTACGAAGCTTTAAGCCCTCTTCAAGTATCTCCATAAAGTCATCAGCTTCCTCCTCCTCTATTGCGATATCAGCATTACGCGTTACACGGAAAGATGCATACTTAATCAAATCATATCCAGGAAAAAGCTCATCAACATGTTTGGCAACAACACTCTCTATAGGCACATAAACGCCATTTCCAAGCTCTACAAAACGATTCAGTACACGTGGAACACGTATAATTCCAAAACGCTCTATCGCATCATTATCACTGTCACGAAGTTTGACAATAAGACCAAAACTCAAGTTATTAAGGTGTGGAAAAGGGTGTGTCGCATCTACTGCAATGGGAATAATTACAGGATAGATATTTTCATTAAAGTACTGATTAAGTTTGTTTTTTTCCTGATTGGTCGCTTCATCATATCTTTTGACAAAGATACCCTCCTTTTCGAGTTGCTTTAAAATTTCACTACGACAATGTTCTACAACCTGCTGCTCCTGATGGAGATACTTACGAATCTCACGAAGTTGTTGCAAAGGGGTAAGTCTGTCAGCTCCTGAAACAATGATACCAGCAGAAAAGAGTTTTTTAAGACCAGCTACACGAATCATATAAAACTCATCTAAATTTGTTCCATAAATAGCGAGAAACTTCAAGCGTTCCAAAAGTGGTAATGATTCATCTTGAGCCTGTTTAAGAACTCTTGTATTAAATTGCAACCATGAAAGCTCACGGTTGTTATAAAGGTTTGGATTTTTAAGGTTTAGCATTGATATATAACCTCGTATGATATTTTTTCTTATTATAGCTAAAAGAGGTTAGAAAAATATTATTGCACTATCCCACTCCCTTTATAGTTAGCACTATGGTAGATTATCACCCCATATTTTCGTGCATAAAACTTCATAAGTAATCTTTGCAATGTAGGTTCGATAGAGGGAGCGAACCATGCATTGTTGCTTATAGCTATAACATATTTTACATCACCAGCATATATCTCATCACATGTTGCCTCATAACAAATCGCATTCCGAAATCTTATCCCTTTTATATTTAAATCAGTTGGATGCTTGGCTGTAACAAAATCACTTGCCCCACTGAAAAAAGTATCATTGATAAATTTTTGAGCAAATTTTGGCAGTGGGATATATTCTCCAAAAGGGACAAGTACCAGTTTTTTTGCAACTTGCACTTTTGCATTTTCAAAAACATAAGTCACATTATAGTTCTTATTATCTTCTAGTAACAAAGTACCTGCTATGATAGTAATTTTATGAGAAAGCTCTTTAAGTTTATCTTCGATTTTAGGTGCTTTATTCATAAACAGAGGAACAACTGATTCAGGAAGAACTACTACATCATACCCCTCATCTATTGCGTGTTGTATCTCTCTAAATATCATAAACATTGTAGGGTAAAGCTCACTTGGGAGCCATTTATTCTCTTGCAATATATCTGTTTGTACCAACTTAATGTTTAAAGGGGCTTTTTCTGGCTGTTCATAATGTGTTTGTATAGCAAAAACAAGCAAAAGTAACGGAAGCCATTTATAACGTTTTTCTGGTATCAAAGAAGGTACACTCAAAGCCGCTAAAATAATTGCCAACTGATACTTAAAAATACCAAAATAGCTATCTACAAACAACAATTCTATCTTCATCCAGTTCCAGTCAAACGGCTCTACAAAACTCAAACCAAAAAGTAATATTGCTCGTATATAAGGTTTATTTGTTAACGCAATAGGAGCAAAAAAGAGCATATATACCACACCAAAACCAAATGTTACAATAGGTGTCATATATCCAACACCCTGATACTCAAAACTGTATCCTATCCAGTAGAACCACAACAGCCCTATCAAAAACCCAGCTATCAAAACAGCACGTTTTGGTATATAAAGCATCAAAGCAAGTGCGCCGATTCCTAACAATGAATTTACAAAAGGCAGTACTATCCCATACTCAGCCAAATAGATAAAAGCACTAAAAAAAATTGCCGTCGCAAAAGCGAGTAAAAAATCATCTCTTAATTTTTTCATAACGAAATTGTACTCAATTTATCGCTATGTTAGTATAAGTTTTGTATAATCCTTGCAATTTTAATTCAAATAAGGAAGTAAAGAGTATGGAAATTATCTCTCAACTGTTACCGTTTATATTTTTAATCGCAATTATGTATTTTGTGATTATCCGTCCACAACAAAAAGAGGCGCAAGCTAAAAAAGAGATGATAGAGTCACTTAAAAAAGGTGATAAGGTTATCACTAACGGTGGTTTTATTGTTGTTGTTCATAAAGTGGAAGAGAACTTCTTCTCAGTAAAAATGAATGATGATACCATCGTAAAAATTACAAAAGACTCCATTGCAAAGAAGTATGAGGATGAAGCTTAATTATCGCATAGTCATTTTCGCTTTAGCAATTATTTTTGGTGTTGTTTTTTCAGCACCATCACTTCTTCAAACCGAAGGTGGCAAAAAAATCACACTAGGCCTTGATCTTCAAGGTGGTCTTCATATGCTTCTTGGTGTCAAAACCGATGAAGCTGTTGCTTCTCGCATCAAATCAATCGCTGCAAGCATAAAACACTACGCAGAGCGTAATGATATACTCATTGACAATCTCAGCTTTACAAATGACAGTGTAAGTTTTGAAGTTCTTGACAGTGATGAAGTTCCAAAGTTTCAAGAATATCTCAAAGAGATAGAAGGTGTCAAACTTTCTCTCAATGGCACTGTTATATCACTTACATTAACACCAAAAGAGATTGAAAAAACAAAAAAACTTGCAATTGATCAGGCGATAGAAACTATTAGAAACAGACTTGACCAATTTGGTTTAAGTGAGCCTGTAGTAGCACGTCAAGGGCAAGAGAAGATTCTTGTACAACTTGCAGGTATCAAATCCCAAGAGGATGAAAAGCGTGCTCGTGAACTTATCTCTCGTGCTGCAAAACTGGAACTTATGGCTGTTGATGAAGACAGAAATGCCAGAGTTTACAATATGACACCAGCAGAAGCAGCCCAGTACGGTGATGTAATCTTGGAGGATGTCAAAAATACACAGATTAAATATCTTGTCAAAGAGATTCCGATCCTTGATGGTGGAATGCTCACCAATGCCAATGTAGGGTTTGACCAAAACAACCGTCCCGTGATTAACTTTAAGCTCAATGCCGAGGGTGCTGAGATCTTTGGTGATTTTACTGGTAAAAATGTTGGTAAACGCTTGGCTGTTGTTCTTGATGGTAAAGTCTATTCTGCACCAAATATCAATGAGCGTATAGGTGGAGGAAGTGGTCAGATTTCTGGAAACTACACTGTTTTAGAAGCCAAAGATTTAGCTATCGCTCTTCGTTCTGGTGCACTGCTTGCTCCTATCTACTTAATGGAGAAACGCTCAGTAGGACCTAGTTTGGGAGCTGATTCCATTAAGGCTTCTATGGAAGCACTTATCGGTGGTTTTGTTTTGGTTATTATATTTATGGTGTTTTATTACCGTATGGCTGGAGTTATTGCAAATGTAGCACTTGTTGCCAACCTTTTAATACTCTTGGCGGTAATGAGCCTCTTTGGTGCCACACTAACACTTCCAGGTATGGCGGGTATCGTCTTAACAGTCGGTATGGCGGTTGATGCCAATGTTATCATTACAGAGCGGATACGAGAACTTATCCATGAAGGAAAAAGTATGCATAAGGCTATTGAGGAGGGATACTCCAATGCAATGCGTGCTATTTTAGATGCCAACATCACAACGCTTATCGCTTCAGTAGTGTTGTATGTTTATGGAACTGGTGCTATTAAAGGGTTTGCTATTACGATGAGTATCGGTATTTTAGCTTCAATGCTGACTGCAATTTTAGGAACACATGGTATCTATGAGATGCTTGAGTCTAAAATGGCAAAAAGTAAAAACTACAAATTTTGGTTTGGGATTAAAGGGTAATTATGGAATTTTTTAAATATAGTCGTACCTTTGACTTTATGAGCAAATCAAAAGTAGCAATGATTTTCTCAATAGTACTTGTTTTGGCTTCTTATGCTATTTTGGCAGTCAAAGGGCTTAACTACGGTGTTGATTTTGCTGGAGGAACAATTGTTCAGGTAAAATATGACAAAGCAGCACCAATCAATGAGATGCGTGCAAAACTCAAAAACAACAAACTTTTTGATGGGGCAAGTATCTCTGAGTTTGGTTCACCACAAGAAGTTGTTATTCGTATGAAAACAACCACTGGCAATGTAACTACAGATATTGGCGATGTCACTCGTGAAGCACTTCAAGGTACTGGTAATTTTGAAATACGTCGTGTAGATATTGTCGGACCAAAAGTGGGAAGTGAGCTCAAAGAAAAAGGGCTTGTCTCTTTACTTCTTGCAATTGCTGGTATTTTGGTTTATGTAGCATTTCGATTTGAGTGGCGCTTTGCGGTTGCTTCCATTGTTGCACTTATCCATGATGTTTCCATCGCTATGGGTGCTGTTGCTTTATTTGCCATTGATGTCAACCTTGATGTACTTGCAGCGATACTCACACTTTTAGGGTATTCTCTTAATGATACTATCATCGTTTTTGACCGTATTCGGGAGGGTGTTACAAAATCAAAAAGTGCTGATTTGGCTGAAATCATCAACGAATCCATCACAAGAACATTGGCACGTACAACACTTACATCACTTACAACATTCTTTGTGGTCTTTACCCTCTTTATGTTTGGTGGTGAGATTATTCATCCGTTTGCATTTACACTTTTAGTGGGAATCATTGTTGGAACATATTCATCGATTTTTGTTGCTTCTCCAATCTTGCTTATGTTTGGTTTTGATGTAAAAAAATACCATGCAAAACTGGCTGAAAAAGCAAAACGGGAAGCTGAAAAAGAGCGTATGCGCGCACAATTTGAATCAGGAGTGATGTAATGGATTGGGGTAAGGTAGTTTATGTATTCTTTTCTTTAATGAGTTTAACCTCAATAGCAGGTTTTTTATATGAGAACACAGCAGTTTCTTTATTTGTCGCTGCGAGTGTGAATCTTATCTCTACTATATTAAAAATCGGAGTAAGGAACCTGTTATCAGCAGAACTCTTGGCTTCATCACTTGTAGCTGATTTACACCTTATCCCAGCTTTTGTATTTCTTGTTATTGTGCATGATGATTCATGGGCAATTGCACTTGCTATTGGTGCTTTGATAGCAAATGTTTTCTCTATGGGGCTTGTTTATATAGAAAGCTCAAAAACACACGAAGAGTATTAAAAAATTTTATTGATTTAGGACAGAAGAATTGGAATATAACGCAAAACAGATAGAAACAAAATGGCAAAACTATTGGAAAGAGCATGAAAGTTTTGAACCAAGTGAAGATTTTACACAAGAGAAGAAGTATATCCTCTCAATGTTCCCCTTCCCAAGCGGACGACTCCACATGGGGCATGTAAGAAACTACTCCATCTCTGATGCTTTTGCACGTTACCATAGACAACAAGGTAAAAATGTACTTCACCCTATCGGATTTGACAGTTTTGGTATGCCTGCGGAAAATGCCGCTATTAAAAACGGAAGCCATCCAAAATCATGGACATATGACAACATAGAGTATATGAAAAATGAGTTTTACTCCTTAGGGTTTTCCTTTTCACGTAAACGTGAACTTGCAACAAGTGATGAGCTTTACACAAAGTTTGAACAGGGATTTATTATCGATATGTTCAATAAAGGTCTTTTGTATCGTGAGAAAGGGATGCTTAACTGGTGTCCACATGACCAGACTGTTTTGGCAAATGAGCAGGTGGTAGATGGATGTTGTTGGCGTTGTGATACACCAATTGTTAAAAAAGAGATGAATCAGTACTATTTTAAGATTACAGCCTATGCTGACGAGCTTTTGAAAGATTTGAAAAAACTTCAAAACGGCTGGCCAAAGCAAGTACTTACAATGCAGGAAAACTGGATAGGAAAATCAAACGGTTTAGCATTTGATCTCTATTTTGATGAAAACTCCAAAGCAAAACTCAACAACACTTTTGATGGTTTTGATGTTTTTACAACGCGCCCTGATACTATCTATGGAGTAAGCTATACCGCTTTAGCACCAGAACACGCAATCATCACCTATATGATAGAACATAAACTCCTCAGTGATGATGTTATTGCACAAATCAATGCCATGAAAAATGCCTCTTCAATTGAGAGACAAAAAGAGAAATCTGGTCTGCCGCTTGGCATAAATGTTATCCATCCACTTACAAAGAAAAAAATCCCTGTATGGTGTGCAAACTTTGTACTGATGGATTATGGTAGCGGCGCTGTCATGGCAGTTCCTGCCCATGATGAGAGAGATTATGAGTTTGCAAAAAAATATGATCTTCCTATCAAAGCTGTTATCAAACCTCGTGAGGGTGAGCTTGATTTAGAGAACAAAGCTTTTACTGATAGTGGCGTATTGTTTAACTCTGAGCAGTTTGACGGGCTTGACTCCAAAGAGGCACAACCAAAAATCATTGAGTATTTTGAGCAAAAATCTTTAGGGAAAAAAACAACCAACTATAAACTCAAAGACTGGGGTGTTTCTCGTCAGCGATACTGGGGTGCACCTATTCCGTTTGTCCATTGTGAAGATTGTGGACTTGTTATGGAGAAAAAAGAGAACCTCCCTATCGCACTGCCTGAAGATGTAGAAATCACGGGGGAAGGCAATCCGCTTGAAAAACACCCAACATGGAAACATTGTAAATGTCCTGAGTGTGGCAAAGATGCACTTCGTGAAACAGATACGATGGATACCTTTGTAGAATCAAGCTGGTACTTCTTACGCTTTTGTGCTTCACCACAAAACTGGGAAAAAGAAGCATTTTCAAAAGAGCAGATAAAATACTGGATGTCAGTTGACCACTACATCGGTGGTATCGAACACGCAATACTCCACCTTTTATATGCACGTTTTTTTACAAAAGTGTTTCGTGATTTAGGATACTTAGACTTTGATGAACCGTTTGATAATCTCCTAACACAAGGGATGGTTTTAAAAGATGGTGCAAAAATGTCAAAATCAAAAGGCAACACTGTCGATCCTGATGCTATCATAGAGCAATACGGTGCAGATACTGCACGGTTGTTTATCCTCTTTGCTGCACCACCAACACAAGAGCTAGAGTGGCAAGACAGTGGTGTAGAGGGAGCATATAGATTTATCAGAAGATTTTTTGACAGAGCTGATAATATTGTTGCGTGTGAGAGTAAACCTCTCATACAACACGCAACGCTTTCTAAAGAGGAAAAATTTGCTCGTAAAAAAGTGTATGAAGCACTCAAACGTGCAGAGGATGTTTACAATGAACGCTACACATTTAACACACTCATCGCAGGTGTGATGGAAGCGATGAATGCGCTCAATGCACAAAGCAATGCTGATGTATGGAGTGAAGCATATTGGATTTTTACATCCATTATGGAGCCTATTATTCCTCATACATGTTGGGAGATTAGTGAGAAATACTTCAACCTTAAAAACATGACCAAACAAGAGATTATTGAAGAGGTGTTTGTAGAAGATTCTATCTCTTTAGGTGTAAGTGTCAATGGGAAAAAACGTGGTGAAATTGAAGTGGCTGCTGATGCTTCAAAAGAGGATATCATAGCAGCTGCTAAAGAGGAAGTTAGCAAATGGATAGAGAACAAAGATATAATCAAAGAGATTGTTGTTCCTAAAAAACTTGTTAACTTAGTTGTAAAGGGTTAAATATATGAAATATCTGCTCTCTACACTTCTTTTGGCATCTATGCTTATTGGAATGGTAGGGTGTGGCTATAAGCCAAGTGCAAAATATTCTCGTAATGTTGTAGGGGAGAGAATCTATACCAGCGTTGTTATATCAGCAGAGGATCCTGAAAATACCGTTATCATCAAAGATGCTATAGATGTTGCCATAGTGGGAGTTTTTCACGCATCTCTTAGCGACAAACAACACGCAACTACTTTTTTGACACTAGGTATCTCTGAACCAACCTATACACCTATTCAGTATAATCAAGATGGTTTTGTTATCGCCTATAGAGCAACTACTCGTATTAACATACTTCGTGAAACAAAAGATATTCAAAAAAGATACTCAACACAAGGAACGTATGACTTTTCAGTTGTTCCCAATGCAGTTTTAACAGATCAAGAGCGTTTTGAAGCGATAAAATACTCTTCAGCAAAAGCTATCTCGGCATTTATTGCAAAAGTAGCAGCTGAAGGTTCAAGAGCAAAATAGGAGAGATTATGACCATTCAAAATATTATTAACAATACCATTAAACGACTAAAAAGAGAAGGAAAACTTCTTACACCAGATTTTTATACTGAAGCTTTTTGTAAAGAAGCTACAAAAGCAAACATGAACATTGAAGATTGTCAACATGTTGATAAATTTCGTGCAATGCTTAACAAAGATTTACAAAAAGATTTAAAAAATTATCGTATAGCCACAATATCAGAACTAGTACGTTTTCTTATCTCCAAACTTAACCGTACAAACCCGACACAATGCAGTGATATATTAGAAGCACAAACTCTCCTTACAAAACGTGTATTACAGGCTATAACACTTTTACATAATCAAGAAGCCACCCAACTTGCACTCAATACTATTGACATATTGGAAAATGGTGCAGCTGCTCAACAGATAGATGAATACCGCCAGCGCTGGATGAATTTTCTTGCCCTGTACGATGATACATTCTTGCAAAAACTAAAACAGCTTGGCGATGTTGATACAAGTGATTTGAAAAAAACGATAGAAAATCTTCATCTCAATAAAATAGAACTTGAAACCATCGATAAAACACAACTTGAAAAAATCGCAAAACTTCTTGTCGCTTCTTTTGTTCCATCAATTGCTTCAAGTGTTAATGAAACCATTGCTGATATAAGTGAAAAGATAAGAAACAACCCTGAACTTTTAGAAACACCAGATATAGAAAAAGAGATTCGTTCTGCAATTTCACTTCGTATCACACTTGACAAAAAAAGTCTCAAAGAGATGGTTGCTTCTATTGATGGAGTTTTAGACAAACTTTCTCTTCGTCTTATCGATATGATAGAAAAATCTGACACCTCCAATATAGAGATTCAAACCATAAAAAAAGAGTTAGAATCCTATTCTGAAACATCAACTACCAACTTTAACCTTGCACATAAAAAGCTCTTTACCATAGCCGTTGCACTTGAGGAGAACACACAACTACTAAGCAAAGACCTCAAAGGGCATAATGCCGAAGTGAAAGAACTAAGCCAAAAAGTACATCAACTTGAAAAAGAGCTCCAAGAAGCAAAAAAAGAATCTAAAGAGGATTTTTTAACAAAACTCTACAACAAACGTGCATTAGATGAATTTTTAAAGGTTAAAGAAGCTGAATATAAACGTTATGGACGAAACTACTCTATCGTTATGTTCGATTTAGATAAATTTAAAAGTGTTAATGATACTTATGGTCATGAAGCGGGTGATGCAGTTCTTGCAGCATTTGCAAAAATTTTGAAAAAAGACTCTCGAGAAGTGGATATTGTTGGTCGTTTCGGAGGAGAAGAGTTTTTAGCACTTCTAAGTGATACAGATCTTAAAGGTGGCATCATCTTTGCCCAAAAAGTAAGAGAGCATGTTCAAAAAGCCCGTTTTATCTACAAAGGAAAACGCATTAATGTCACAGTGAGTTGTGGGGTGAGCGAACGTGCACAACATATCTCATTAGAAGCAACAATTAATTCTGCAGATGAATATCTCTATCTTGCTAAGAAAAATGGTAGAAATAGAGTTGAGTACAAAAAATAGTGCTAAGTGATTTTTTAGATACAAAACCTCTTTATTATGACACTATAGACTACACTCGTATGCCTCGTGCTTATGAGAGTGTAAAAGAGCAACTCAAACTACCGAAAATTATCCATATTATAGGCACTAACGGCAAAGGGACAACTGGTCGTTTTTTAGCTTCTGCTCTTTATGCTATGGGTTATAATACAGGGCATTACACCTCGCCTCATATCTTAGAGTTTAATGAGCGTATTTGGCTCAATGGTAAAAATATAGACACACAAACACTCGAAGATGCACACCAGCACCTTCTAGCACTTTTAACACCACAGATGGCTCACTCTTTAAGCTATTTTGAGTACACAACACTACTTGCAATAGTTGTGTATCAAAAGTGTGATTTTATTGTTCTTGAAGCAGGGCTTGGTGGGGAACATGATGCTACTGCTGTTTTTGAAAATATACTGACATTGGTAACACCAATAGATAAAGACCATGAAGCTTTTTTAGGTGATACTATTACACAAATAGCTACCACCAAACTCAATGCTATACAAAAAGAAGCTCTTATTGGTAAGCAACTTCATCAAGAAGTACTAAAAGTAGCACGTAAACTTGAAAAAGAAAAAAACATCACTTGCTATAACTACAACACGCAACTCAACACGCAAGATAGAGTAAATATTCAAACTATTGCAGTAAAACTCCAACTACCTGAGTATTTGCAAGACAATTTAGCCCTGAGTATTGCAACACTTAAAAAACTAAATATCCCTTATAAACTTGAGCACTTTAATGATAGCAAACTCTTTGGGCGTTTAACACCATTTACAAAAAATATACTTTTAGATGTTGGGCATAATACACTTGCAGCACAAAGTATTACCAAAACTCTTCAAGGTAGAAAATATATCCTTATCTACAATACCTACAAGGACAAAAACTATAAAGCAATCTTAGAGATCTTACAACCCATTATAGACTATGTTACACTTATTGATGTAAATGAAGATCGAATCGAAACACCACAAAAGCTCCATGCAACATTAGAAGAGCTCAATATTGCCTATAGCTCTTTCAATGAGACTCAAGAAGATAAAAACTACCTTGTCTTTGGTTCTTTTAGTGTTGTGGAGAGTTTTTTAAGGAGTTATAATGGATAAGCACTTTACTATAACCATCCATGATGACAATGGTGTCAAACAGTTCAATGTCCATAAACTTGTAAAAAAAGCTCTTTTCTATGGTCTTTCTTTTATACTCTCATTGACCATTATTGCTATCGGTACTGTTTTATATCTTGAGAACAATATCGAAGCAATGAAAGAAAAACGTGCACAAATGCAACAGGCATACATTGACCTTAAACAAAAAAATATTGCTCTTGAAAAACAGATGCAAGATACAAAAAGATTTCTTTTTATAAAGAAAAAAGAGCTTGATGAACTCTCCGATTCACTCAGTGAGATTGAAGCACTCATTGGACTTAAACCCATTGAAGATGCTTCTATAGAGAAACGAATTAATCTAACAAAGCAAACTTCAGAACAAATAGCAACATCTCTACAGCTTATACCAAATGGTTCCCCTATTGAATACCATGGTATTACAAGTAAATTTGGTTATAGAGTGCACCCTACACTCAAACGAAGAGAGTTTCATCGAGGCACTGATATGAAAGCAAAGATAAATACACCAGTCTATGCCCCTGCTGATGGTATTGTAGAGTGGTCAGGTTATCATAAAAAAAGTGGTTTTGGAAGACTTGTTATCTTGCAACATATATACGGTTTTAAAACCTATTACGGTCATTTAAACAAAGTTGCGGTAAAATCAGGACAGTTTGTCAAAAAAGGTGAACTCATAGCATATACAGGAAACTCTGGGTTAAGTAATGGTCCGCACCTACACTATGAGATACGTTTCTTACAACGACCACTCAATCCATTTTGGTTTATAAAATGGACACAAAAAAACTATTATCAAATCTTCACAAAGGAGAAGAAAGTACCATGGCAATCTTTAATAGCAGCTCTGTCTCAAATAAGAATAGTAAAACCAATTCCAACACAACAATCATCACAACAGGAACAAAGTTCAAAGGAGAAGTAGCACTCGAGTGCAGTCTTTACATCGATGGGGATATAGAAGGGATGATTCAGTCATCCAAAGATATCAAAGTTGGAGCAAACGGTCATGTAAAAGGCACAATAATCACACATAAACTGACAGTACAAGGATATGTTGAAGGTACTATTGATGCACACACTGTCATTATCAAATCAAACGGTCACGTTCGAGGTGAAATCAGTTCTGCTGAACTTATCATCGAGTCAAAAGGTATCTTTGAAGGAAACTCCATTATCAAAGAGCATAATGAACCACCAAAAGCACTTGAAAAAAAATCGTAACATCATAGGAAACTAATGTCACAACATATTCTCTACAATCACTTTAAAAACAGCTCTTCACAAAAGTTAGATATTCTCATTTGTGAAGACACCAAAGAGACTCTTGAGCTCCAAGGAGTCGCTAAGTTTTTCAAACAGGATGTGATCCTTTTTCCAGACTTTCGTCCAGCTTTTGGAGATGACCTTCGTACCTTTAAAGAAGAACTCCATCAACTCCTGCATGCTTTACGCCTCTACCATCAAGCAAAAAGAAAGCCTCTTGTTATCTCACCACTAAAAACACTCCTTTTTCCTCTCCCTAAAAAAGAGCTGCTAGGGGAGCATACTTTAGAATTTGGTACGCAAATAGAGTTAAAAGCTTTTAAAGAACAGATGCTTCATTGGGGCTATACTTTTGTTGATATGGTACAGGTTGAGGGGGAAATTTCCCATCGTGGAGACATCATAGATATTTTTATCCCCTCACACAAAAAGCCCTACCGTATCTCCCTTTTTGACAATGAGATAGAGCAGATAAAAGCGTTTGAGCTTGAATCGCAACGCACCGTAGGGGATGAGATAGAGTCCATCACCATAGAGAGTGCTTTTTTTGCCCTTGATGAGGGGCAGTTTTACACCCTCAATGAAAAGATAGAGCAAAGTGAATTTGATGCACTCTCCCGTGATATCGCCTCTTTGGGTTTTTGGCACCTCGATGATTTGGCAGAGAACTTTTTAACAAACAAAACTGCCAACTATATCCATCCGATGGAAGATCTTCTCAAAGATGCCTTTGGTATCAATAATCCTCAAATCCCAAGGGAAGATTTTGAGCTTGATGTTTTAGAAGAGAATGAAAACATAAAAGAGTTGGTGGTTGCCAATGTAGAAACACTCTTGCGTGTTCATAAAGATAAAAAAACAACCATCATCGCAGCAAACAAGGCAGTCCTCAAACAAGCAGGCATCTACGATACTCAAAACTATACCATCATAGAGGATGGGTATATCTTAAATATCCTCACCCCCGATGAACTTGTTATCTCACTCAACAAACCAAGTAAAAAACGTCGCCGCAGAAAAAGCTCCATCCTTTTAGATGACCTTAAAGCTGGGGATTATGTGGTGCATGAGGATTATGGAGTTGGGATATTTGAAAAGATAGAACAGGCTGAAATCCTAGGAGGAGTGAAAGATTTTCTTGTTATCAAATATGTAGGGGATGACAAGATTCTTCTTCCTGTTGAAAATCTTGACTTTATCGACCGCTACATCGCAAGTGGCGGAAGTGTTCCTGTTCTTGATAGACTCGGCAAAGGAAGCTTTGGCAAACTCAAAGCCAAAGTGCGTAAACGCCTCTTAGAGATTGCAGGTCAAATCGTCAATACCGCTGCAGCTCGTGCACTTATCCAAGCACCTAAAATCTCCCTCACAAAAAAAGAGCTCAAAGAGTTTCAAGCCCTCGCAGGATTTGAATACACAGAGGATCAAACGCAAGCAGTTGATGAGATTTTAACCGAAATATCAAGTGGTCACATTATGGACAGGCTTTTAAGTGGCGATGTAGGGTTTGGAAAAACAGAAATAGCACTCAATGCCATCTATGCCGCTTATAAATCAGGCTATCAATCAGCGTTCATCGTCCCAACCACCCTCCTCTCGGCACAACACTGGCGTAGTGTTGATGAGCGTTTCAAAGATCTGGGACTTCGTTATGCAAAACTAGACAGATTTGTCACAACAAAAGAGAAAAATGCTATCATCAAAGGTTTGGCAAGTGGTGAGATAGATTGTGTGGTGGGGACACATACCCTCTTTGGGCTGACATTTAAGAAGCTCGGTATCGTCATTATCGATGAAGAGCATAAATTTGGTGTGAAGCAAAAAGAGAAGATAAAAGAGCTTTATCATAATGTGCATCTGCTCTCTATGAGTGCAACTCCTATTCCAAGAAGTCTCAATCAAGCACTAAGCTCTATCAAAACGATGAGCCAACTTCTCACCCCGCCAAGTGAGCGTCAAGGGGTGAGAACCTTTGTCAAAGAGTATGATGAGAAACTTATCAAAGAGGTGATTTTACGAGAGCTTCGTCGTGGTGGACAGGTGTTTTATGTGCATAACTCCATCGACCATATGCCTATCAAAATGGGAGAGATTAAAGCACTCTTGCCTGAGTTGCGTGTTTTAATGTTGCACTCCAAAATCTCAGCCGTGCAAACTGAAAAAGAGCTTTTAAAGTTTGAAGCGGGTGAGTACGATATGATGATGGCTACTAGCATCATCGAGAGTGGTATCCATATGCCGCGCGTTAATACCATCATCGTTGATGGAGCAGATAGATTCGGTATAGCCGACTTACACCAGTTGCGTGGGCGTGTGGGACGTGGAGCGTATGAGGGGTTTGCCTACTTCATAGTCCAAAATAAAAACAACCTCACCGATGAAGCCAAAAAACGGCTTCTAGCCCTAGAGTCAAACTCCTTTTTGGGAAGTGGAAGCGTCCTTGCACATCATGACTTAGAGATTCGTGGTGGTGGGAATTTGGTAGGTGATGCGCAGAGTGGGCATATCAAAAACATAGGATATTCGCTTT